>CAYSWT010000110.1:0-6565 GCA_964434845.1 uncultured Atribacterota bacterium
GGTGGTACACTTTTCGTTATCATTTTTGGTACAGTTTTACATATTCGGTGACAGCCCGGAGCGTGGTGTTTGAGGTGCATCTACGAACGGCATAACCGCTATTCTGCTGTATTTGTGAATATTATATGAGCTGATATGTGCATGTATTATAGGATAGAGAGGCTTCTTTGCACATCCAGAAATAAGAACAAATGGGATTAAAAAAAGGAGCAATATTTCTTTTTTCATGTTTGTCAAAATGTTTACTTGTTTCTTTTATACCATTGAATACACCATATATAAAGAAGGACGAAGATTGCTGTCAAAATTCTATCTCCATATGTGATGGAATAAAAATTAGAAAAGAAATGAAATCCAAAATATATTAAGATCCCCCATATGATTATATTTCCAAATAGTTCCCCCCAATCACGCTTTCTTCTTTCTGTTTCTTCCATGATTTATTTCCCATCCCCAAACACAAAACCCCGCTTTCTTTTAAGATACGGGGTTTCAGTAATCAGTCCATAGCGCCCTCAAACACAGTTACTGGGTGAGCTACTGTTAACATTTAATGAAAATTTGTAATTTCAAAATAAGTCTGATTGACAAAAAAATCAAGACATTTCAAGGGATACTTAAAAATATCACTTATAAAAAGACACTCCAAATGTTATAATTCTATCAATAGATTAACCATCGTGGGACAGGAAACGGGAACAGAAAAACCATTGTTCTGGATGCAACACAGAAGCACACAAAAGGAAAGATAAAAGAAAATGGAAAAGAAAAAATGGAAACCCCAAAGAGACCAAGAGATATTAGAGATATGGGCTAAGTGGTTCTGGAAAAATAAGCCCATATGCCATCCTCAAAGACTATGGAATATTTCCCTATGGCCAACTGTTTTTCTTGATGACTTCTACAAAGCATACGGGGAGGGATTACGACAAAAAAAAATACTAAGAGGAGATATCGAAGAGTGTCTTAAAAAAATATTGAAGGCATGCAATATATACCCATACAAGCAAGCGGAAGAAGCTTTTATGAAGGAATTCAATGCTCATTTTATAGAGTTACTTCAAAGGAAATACATAATAGAAGAAGTGCCATTTTGTCATGAAGAAGAAAGCGAAGATGGTGAAAAAGTAATCACTTACGAAGAGCCCCCAGAGATTGATGATGAAATAGAGAATAAATGGATAAATGACATTGAGCCTGATTTAAAAGAACTCAGGAAGAAGAATTGTTCTATAAGAGAAATTGAAGAGAAGACGGGGATGTCAAAAAGTACGGTACAAAGGAAACTGAGCAAAAAATAAATAACGTAATAATAATTTTCGACAATGAAGCCGGAGTATAAAAACTCTGGCTTTTTTTATTTTTAAAAACCCGTGGGACAGTTTTGCCACTTTGCGGTGTATTATCAGAGTGAGAAGGAAAATCAAAAGGAGGATTAATTATGAAAAAAGAAAACGGAAATATCTGCATCTTAGACATTCACCTTGCTTCGTTCCTATCATTTAATGGCATATCTCCACAATTCAGTAAACAGGGAACGCGTGTTGTATTTGAATTTCCGTCGAGCCAAAAGCTTTATAATTTGCAGCGGACTTACAATGAAAATCCTTCCGTGCCGGTGTTGGACTTCGTTCACCATCTGAGAAAGCTCCGGTCTCAAATGTTATCGGCACGATAACGATGGCACGGAGGGAAAAAGCAATGGAAAGCAAATATACTTTATATGACGAGATTGTTTGGAACACATTCATCCAGACAGGTGAGGTCATGGAAGTCAGGATTCCATCAGCTTGCGGAAAACTGTTTGCCAGCGACTTCATAAGAAATCAGACAGTCAGTGGTTACTTCGATGACCATCAGGCTTTCTGCAAGTGGGTGCAAGAGGCTGATAAAAAATTACAGCATAGCGGCATCTATTTTTCTCTACAGGTAATTGACCCCCGTTTAATCGGTCGTGCATTCAATCGTCTAAAGGCAACACAACTTTCAACAAGCGACAACAATGTCCTTTTCTATCGCTGGTTGTTGATTGATTGTGATCCTGAGAGGCCAGCCGGAATATCATCTTCTGATAAAGAACTTCAAGAGTCTTTAAAAATCAGGGATGGGGTCTGTAATTGGATCACAGCCGAGATGTCCTTTCCTAATCCCCTGAAGGCTATGTCTGGCAACGGTGGCCATGCTTTGTTTAGACTTCCTGATCTGCCTGCTAACGATGAAACTAAAGCCCTTATAAAGGGTATTCTTGACACGTTAGGAGATCGTTTTGATAACAGCATCGTCAAGATTGACCGCACTGTTTTTAACCCTTCCAGGATAGTCAAACTTTACGGAACCAAGACAGGAAAGGGTGATCATGTGCCGTCTGGGGTATATCGAGAAGAAAGACCACATAGAAGCAGCTATATTGAAACATTGGGAGATAAATGAAAATGGAAACTGTAAGTTTTGAATCATTGGAAAAAATCAAGGATACGATAGGCAATACCAAAGAACTAAAACGTGAAATAAGTGACCCTATTCAGCGTCTTGACGTGTCTGCCTATCTTTCACATTATGGGGTTGATATAGCCAGAACCAAACATGAATCCGATAAAACCATTTATTGTCTTACAAAATGTCTTTTCGATCCGAATCACGGTAAAGGTGAATCTTCCGTAATTCAGGGGAGGGATGGTAAATTAGCTTTTCAATGCTTCCACAATTCTTGCCAAGGCCGGAAATGGAAGGATGCACGCAATATCATAAGTGGGAATGATAGCTTAAAAGAATTCATCAGCGGTCATGTAAGGCATGCAAAGTCTATCCCTTTAGAAGGAAAAGACATTCTTTCCTATCTCGAATCTTGGGATTCTATCAGGGCAATGGAAATCAAGATTGAATGGATTATTGACCGGTTAATCCCGGCAGAAAGCATAACGCTGCTATTTGGAAAGGGAGGCATTGGCAAAACATGGCTGACCCTTGACATGGCGCGGTGTATTGCCGGGGGGATACCTTATCTTGGATTAAGCACCATCAAGACCCCCGTTTTCTTCATTGATTTCGAGAATCCTCTGCCGGTCTTAAATACCAGGACAAAAAAACTTGGCGATGGTGAAGGTGTTTATTTCTGGCGCGCAAACAATGACCGGATGAAAGCCCCTAAACTGGACAAGAAGGATTACGAACTTTATAAACAGTTACCGAAAGGGACTGTCCTGATATTCGACACCCTAAGAGCCTCACAGGACAGAGACGAAAACAAGTCAGATGAAATGGGGCTTATCATGGGCAGGCTGAAGGAACTCAGGGACATGGGATTTACCATCATTCTTTTGCACCACACTGCGAAAAATAGCGACAGGGTGGCCAAAGGTTCTACTGCAATTGTTGACCTTGCAGATCATATCTTAGGGCTGACCCTTGTTAGAAAAAAGCGGGACGGACAAGAAATCGTCGTTGACGAAGATGACCCGGATGATGACCTTGTTTATCGTTTTGGCGTTCGGGAAAAGACACGCTTTGAACCCTACCATATCTACCTGACACTTAACCCAGACAGGGGCTTTGATCTTGCACCAGACCCACAAGAAGACACCATGAAAGCCATGTTTGAAGTTCTCAACGGACAAGGTACATTAAAGAAAACTGTTTTTCTGAAGGATTGCAAGGAGAAGACAGGTTTGGGTGAAAAGAAACTGAGAAGGCTTTTTGATATTGGTCAAGGCCGTTATTGGAGTGTTGAAAAACCTGGAACCGATAACGCACAAATTGTCAGACCAATCCGGTTTGGCGGTTTTTCATCCCTATATAGTATTGCCAAACCGCAAAACCAAAATCCGGTTATGCAAGGAGAAGAAAAAATCGATCCCCATGAAGCCGATGAAAGTCTTGACAATAAAGGGTTTAGCGGTTTTGCAAAGGACTTTTGCCAAACGTCAAAACCGGAAATCATTGATGTTCTGGAGGTCATTCAATGACATATCAGGTCTTGAGGGAACTCAGAGTAAAAACCGGCCAGGGCGAAACGGTTCTTTCCCCTGGGCAGCTAATCAGACTGGACACTTCCAAAGCAAATCCATTGATTGAATCCGGCAAGATCAAACCGATTGAATTAAAAAAGACACCCATAAACGAGCACAGAAGAAAAACCCTTCTGGATTGCATGACGGCTACATGGGAAACCATATCCACACCGTATTTCAAGACCGAGTACAAGCTGACCAAGGAAATCAAAAAAGCCGAATCTGCAATTAAGAAGGTACAAGATGAAGTGCTTGATGGAAAGGCAAAACTGGCTGACTTTAGAAATGTCTGTCTTGAATGGGAAACGGTAGTTCAGGAGATAATAAATAAACCGATAAACTAAATCAACCCGCGAGGAGGGTAAATATGAGAAGAGTCGATGATGAAAAACTTATTCAGATGCTACAAGATGGTGTGCAGCAAAAAACCATTGCCGGTCAGTTTGGCGTGACACCCCAATACATCAATAGGAGGATTAAGCAGTTGAAATCATATCAACAGCCTGAATCATTTTCTAAGTTGACCGAAAAAAAGAAGAGGTTTGTTTTGGAAAAGGTGGCGGGAAAAAGCAACATGGTGGCCGTAAAAAGTGCCTATGACGTGACATCGAATGAGAGCGCAAAGGCGTTGGGAACAACCCTGATGAAAGACCCCGACATTTCTGTTGCCATACAAGACCTAATGTCACAGGAAGGAATAACAAGGCGGCGCAGGATTCAGAGATTACGCGACATGGTCGAGTGTCCTGATTTATCCGTTGCCGGCAAAGGTCTTGATATGAGTTTCAAGTTGACGGGTGAATACGCACCCGAAAAGGATCGAGACACAGAATTCGTTCATTCGATAGTCAAATTAATTCAAATAATTAAGCAACAAGATGCAGAAAACGAAGAACCGGATTTTATTAATGTTAAACCAATTAATTGAGTGGGGGTTTATTAAGGGGATATAAGGCCATTTCACAGGCCGTCACCCCCCCTAAGCCGGGTACCAGCCACCCCTTCTAAAATAGTGGTATCGGCGCGCGACAATGCCCCACGGTGCCACTTAACCCATGACAACGAAGTACCTTTCAATGCTCCACAAAGCATTCACAGGCGTTCAAGAATGATGGGGCATACTATGAACAACCCAGGATTGACATGCAATGTTTCAATACCACCGGAGTTTATTCAAGCTATAGGAGATTACATCGTTGAACGATTAAGACCACTCCTTAAGGAAGGAAAAGATACAGATAATAATATCATCCTTGATGTGAAAGGCCTTGCATCATATCTGAATGTCACGGAAGAATGGATTCGTAAAAAAGCAAGAGACAATGAAATTCCCTGTTTTAAGACCGGCAAATATTATAAATTCCGGCAAAGGGAAATTGACAAACACATTCAGAAATCAAGTTTTGTTTCTATGCTGCCATTAAAAAGAAAAAGTGTTCGCTGCATAACGGATAAGTAGTCCGTTGTATATGACTATAATTGTTTAAAATACAAGCACTTAAAAACCGATGTGAAGTAAATTGTGAACCATGTAAATGTTCTTGACAAAGCTATTATAATGTCTATAATAATAGACATATCAATGCGGAGGTATTGAAATCATGAAGTTTTTAACAGTTTCAGAACTCAGACAAAAGGCAACACAAGTTGTGGCAGAGATAGAAAAGACCAGGGAGGAGGTGATCATTACAAAGAACGGTAAGCCTGTTGTTATAATGCATTTCATTACTGATGAGGCTTTTAGTCTCAAAGAAAACGGTAGAGGGAAAGGGGGAACGGAATGAACAGAGAAAAATATATTCCACCAATTCATGAAACAGGTACCTATCAATCTATAAAAATTATTTTTTCACTGATGCCGCTTTTCGTTGCAGGGTTTGGTTCATTTGGTTCAGTTAATGTGTTGACATGGATTGTGGCATGGGGGGTTTTCATTATTACCTTTGGGATGATTACAATATCAGAGCAAATAGAAACGTTGATTAACAAGTCAGAGGGGGTGAAAAATTATGGCGAAGGGAATCTATAAGCGTGGGAATATTTATTGGATTGCCTATGCTAATCTTGACGGGAAGGTTGTTCGCGAATCCTCGAAGTCAACGAAATTCAAGAAAGCGCAAGACCTTCTGACGCAGAGACGAGAGGCAATCAGGGAAGGCAAAATGCCGGAAGTGAAAAGAATTGAGAATCATACTTTCAAGGAACTTGTAACCGATTATCTGAAATGGGCGGAGCGGCAACGGGCTTACAAACAGAAAGAGCTTGTGATCAATCAATTAAAAGATAAGTTCGGTCATTTACAGTTACGGCGGTTTGACACCAGACTTGTTGAAGCGTACCAGTCTGAGCGATTACAAGCGGGGAATAAACCGGCAACGGTGAATCGTCATATCGCCACTTTGAAACACATGTTCACGAAGGCCGTTGAATGGGACATGGTAGAAGAAGAAACACTGAAAAAAATCAGACGGGCAAAGCTTCTTGAAGAAAATAACAAGCGATTGGAGATATTGTCAAATGTTGTGGATGAGCGATATTCAACGTATCCTCGGCCCCCT
>CAYSWT010000111.1:0-6563 GCA_964434845.1 uncultured Atribacterota bacterium
CCCTCAAAGTTTTCATTCTCATCTGGTGCCACGCAGTGGCATGAGGGTCTATCCTACCAGAAAATTTGGAAAATGAAAGGACCCTATCACCAATGGTTTCCTCCTTTATGAAGGAGTTCAAACTGAACCAACTGTTTCGAAAATGCCATTTGAACAAAAAGAAGGGATTTCCAGTCAAAGACATCTTTCAGATGATCTTTCTCCTTGCCTTTACCGGGAAAAGCTTCTCCGGCTTCCTCCATTCCCGGAACAATCCTTTCCAGGGAGGGAAAGACACCATCTACCGTTTCCTCCACAAGACGAGTGGCAGTTGGCGAAAATTGCTTTTCCTCCTCAGTACCAAGGTGGTCACTGAGGTGCTCCTTCCTTTTACTCACCTTGCGCGCTATACCTGGGTGGTGGATGATTCCCCGTATGAGCGACCTCGGAGTTCCAAGGTTGAAGGGCTCTCTCGTTTCTATGACCACTCCCAAGGACGCTTCAGTCGTGGTTTCCGAATGCTCACCCTCGGCCTTACTGATGGGGCAACCTTCATTCCTTTTCACTTCTAAGTTCCCACCAAAAAGAAAACTAGCTCTATCCCCTGGATGCTTCCCTTGATGGACGAAGCAGCAGAGCTCGTCTTCGAAAAGAATCCCAAGAAAAAGCTCCTGACGTGCTCCTCAAACTCCTGGATGGAGCCTTAAAACACTGTTCTTTGGTTCATACCATCCTCTTTGAGAGCTGGTTCAGCTTCCCAACCCTCATCCGGAAATGTGCTGCTCGAGGCTTATCAGTGGTGTGTCTGCTCAAAAACACCCCAAAGATTTATTACTCTTGTGGTGGGAAGCCACTCTCTCTTTCCTCTCTTTTCAACCGGATTCAGAAAAGACCACAGGGCAATATCATTGGTTCAATGGTAGCAAACCTCAATCTCACCGGGAAACCACTTTTAGCCCGGATTGTCTTGGTTCGAAGTGAAAAACAAAAATCTCAATGGTTGGCACTGCTTACCACTGACTTAACCCTTTCTGAAGAAGAGATCATCGCCCTCTATGGGAAACGCTGGGATATTGAAGTCTTCTTCAAGATGATCTGATCAGATCTTTCCTAAAACTGGCTCGAGAATTTCAAGTCAGGTCCTATGATGCTCTGGTGACTCATACCAGCATTGTCTTTATCCGCTCTATTCTGCTGGCGGTGGTTGCCCGGAGAAACACCGATCCCCGGACCTTTGGAGAGCTCTTTTATGCCTGCTATGATGAGATTCAGGATATGACTCTCATGGAAGCTCTGGCTTTACTCCTTGAGCTTCTCAAATCAACCATGAAACAGGTTTTAGTCCTTTCAGAAGATAAGGTCAAAGAGCTACTCTCTTATTTTGTAAATAGTCTTCCAGCGTGGTTGAAAGGAAAAGTGCTATTATTGAACTGCGAAAGTTGAGTAAATAAGATATAATAGTGAAAGTTATTTCTGAGGAAACATGGAGCCGTAATGATGCAAAATGATACATTTGTTTTTACCGGTGTCATTATAAAAGTAAATAATGTGTTTAGTTCGATTTGTATCGATATTGATGTCGCTTCTGAAGGGTTGACTCGGGAAGAAGCCAAGTCTAACCTTGTGGAAGCGGTATCTCTTTATATAGAATCGGCAATTGAAAATAATTTACCAGTCTTTCGTCCAGTTCCTAAAAATGAAAATCCCCTTCTGAAAAATCCTGATCAAGTGGTAGAAGTCTTTGATATCAAAATATCACTCGATATAAAGGTTCATGTCTGAATTTCTTGCCTTTCGTCCCCAGCAACTCATTCGCGCTCTTAAGAAAGCCGGCTTCAACATTGAAAGAACCAAAGGAAGCCATGTTCAAATGAAAAGAGGAAATCTTCTTGTGACCATTCCCTACCATAACCGAGATCTTTCACGAAGTACACTCCAATCAATCCTTCGTCAATCCCGATTGTCGATTGAAGAGTTAAAGACGCTTTTGTAAGCCCAATTTATTCTAATTTGGAATCCTTGGGGTTTATTCTGGAAAAATAATATTTGATAAATCTTGACCCACCCCGTCACTACGTGACACCCCTCCGTTGGAGGGGAATTTTTTAGAAAAGCTTTCAATATTCTTTTTTTTATTCCCCTCTTGGGAGGAGCGTAGGGGTGGGTTTATTTTTTTATCTTTATTTTCATGGTCTTTTGTGCAACCAAATGGCATGTGGGTTTATCCTGAAAATATTGGAATGAGAAAAAAATGATGTAATCCTCAGTCCTTGCTTTTCGAGGGAGTGAGGATCTCATCTTTTACTAATTGTGGAATCCGGGAATAGTGTAACTGTGGAATTGGAAAGGATGAGATTCTCACGTCGCATAATACACTCCTCTGAATGTCGCGCCCTCTCCCTTTCGCCCCTTTTCCCTTCCGTCTTTTCTCCCCATCACCCATTCTTCCCTTCGCTTCATCAGCTTTTTCATCCTCATCTGGTGCCACAAAAGTGGCATGAGCTAAAAGTAGCCTGTCCCCTTTTTTCACCATAGAATAAAAAACAATCAAATGTTATTATATAAAAATGAAAAGAAACACACTGGAATGGCTTAAACAAGCAGAATATGATTTAGAAACAGCTGAATATTTATTTTCTGGAGGTCGCTACGTCTATTCGGTCTTCATGTGTCACTTGTCTATTGAAAAAGCTTTGAAAGGTCTTTATGAAATTATAATTGGAGATTTCCCGCCAAAAACTCATAATTTACTTTATTTACTCAAAAAAATTGATAAAAAACCTGAAGAAGCTCTTACCCAGTTTATTATCACCCTGAACCAAATCAGTATAACTACAAGATATCCAGATACTCTGGAAAAAGCTCAAGAATATTTTAACCTTGAGAAAACCTCTCATATTCTTTCTCAAACCCATGAGGTAATCATATGGATAAAAAAACAGTTATAAGTGTCATTCGTCACTTTAAAAAGGCTTTAGAAAAGAGAGGAATTAAAGAAACTAAAATTATTCTCTTTGGTTCCTGGTCAAAGGGAAAAAATCGTGAAGAAAGTGATATAGACTTAATCGTTTTATCCGATGACTTTTCTGGAAAAAGCTTTTGGGAAAGAACTGAAATTTTATCCTCTGCAATATTAGAAGTATTCGAACCTATCGAAGCAATCGCTATGACTTTTAAGGAATGGGAGAAAGGTGATTCACCAATTATTTCTTATGCAGAAAGTGGTGAAGTAATACAATAAACTGAAGAAATCCTTTGGAGTTAGGTCTTGATTCTTGAATTAATATAGGCCTGTAAATTGGGGAAGCGTGGAACCGTGAAATAGGAAAGGATGGGATTCTCACATCGTACAAAACGGAAACCAAGGGTTTCAAATGATTTAATGACTCTCCACTTTGGGGTATCAACAGGAAATTTAGCCATCACTGATCAAAGTTAGTTTCGGCAACAAAAGCCTCCAGCATTGGTGGATCAATTTCGAAGACTTCTTTTCCAAAGGTTACAATGTGAAATCGGATAGCCGACTTCACATCATGAAGGGCTTCTTCGTAGTTCTCTCCCTGTCCAACTACAATTCCCCGAAGTCCCAAGGGATAGGCCACATAACCGTCAGGGTGCTTTTCCACAATAATTTTTACCTTTTGCACTAATGCACCTCCTCTATATTTCATAGCACATTCTTAACCCTTCCCTTTCTCATTGGATTAAGGGGAAAATGTTTAATAATGGTGATGAAGCAAATTATCAATTATCGTTTTCTGTATCGTTTTCTTGGCTATTTGGATTAGAGAAAAAAGAATCGTCTTCAGTTAGGGGTTTTTCTTTAAAATTAAATTGAGTGGTTTGAATAGTTTCATTATAAAGGAATTGATGATCTAAACTTTCAAGAGTGGCTCGAATATAAGTACGAAGTGTGGTTTCACCTAAATTACGAATTAAACTGTTAACATCAAGCTTTGCTTCCCAGTTATAGGCTCTTCCGTGTAATTTGACGATACGTTCCAAGAGCTCTGAAATCGCTTCCTCTGAAACTGGAGTGACGACTAAGCTTTGAGGGCTCAGGGCATATTCAAAAAACTCTATCATTTCGTTGTAAGCACTTTTTCCAAATTTTTCTTCAGCTAATTTTGGCATAAGGGTTCGATCGTCCTTCCCTCCATACCACATTTCACTCTGAAGACTCGTTGCTGCAGCAGCGATAACGTAAATTGGATAGTGATGAGCATTCGACCAATTTAGCAACCATTGAAGATTTTGATAAGCTTTGAGTCGGGTTTGACTCCCCAAGCGTCCCACAAGTTCTAATTCATCAATGAGGATGACCCACCCCCGATAACCACAAAAGACTATCGTATCTGCTAAACATCCAAAGTAGGCTTTGGCATGGTCAGTTGCTCGAAAACTGATTTCAAAGCTGGGAAATTTTTCAGAGCAGTTTTGACGATGGATTCGCTTCAATTCTGTCAATGGAATACGAGTACCCATTAAATCTCCATAAAGCAAGTTCTGCTCTTCTCCAGCTGAATGTAAATAATTTTCTATAACAATTGCAGGGAGAGGGTGTATATATCTCTCTGGGACAAGAATTGGTGTCTTTTGAAGATCGCTAGCATGCTTTTTTGATAAAGCACGTTCCAACCCGAACATTGAAGAATCAGGAGTTCTTAAACGAGAAGCGGCTCGGCCGTAAAAATGGAATAGATTATGGCAGGATACTTCACGACTGAGTGAAACGAAGCTAACTGCAAATTGTCGATCAAGAGCTAAATGTTCGGCTGTGGTTAAAACGTGGGTTTTACCCTGACCGTATTGACCCCAGATTAATCGACCTCGAGGTATTTTCCCAGTGGTTAATAAATCAAGGTCAGCACGGAGAGTATCGGTGAGGTTTTTGCGAAGATCAGGCAAGGTTCTCGTCGAAATTCGGGTTGGTACTCCGGTTCGGAGGGCTTCAACGACTTTAATGGCTTCCATGCGATTTTCATTATAACGATCCATATCAATATCCCTCCTTTTTTTTCATAAACATGGCATTTTCCATTACAATAGCGCGAAGTTTACTCATGGTCGAGGTATCAGGGAGTGCTTCAAGATATTTCCGTTCATATCCTGCCGATGTGAAAAGTTCATTCATTTTGGTAGTTAATTTTATTTCTAATTGGTCATCCAATGCTTTTATGAAATCATCCATATTTACAATATCAGTAAACCGATTAAATCGGTTAACAGTTATTAATCCTGATTGTAAACGCATCCAAAGAGCTTCATAACTTTTAAACCCCCTTTTTTCATCTTCGAGCATGGGGTATCGACCAGATAAAACCATTACAAAACTTTCTAATAACTCGGTGTCATCAATAAGTTGTCGTATTATCTCGCAGACGTCTTTGATGGCATTTGGTGTGTAATAATAGCGAGCGGTTTCTGGAGAACGACGAGTTATGATATCTACATCATCGATAAGAACAAGCAGACCTCTCCATCCGGCATACTTCAAAAGACGAATCAAAGAATTGAGCCAATAACGAGCATTAGACTTTTGTAGTTTCTCAAATAAATAAGTCGTTTGTCTTTCCTGCCGCTCTAATTTTTCACCGGATAACCATCGTAAAGCTGTTGCCAAGGTTACATCTTGGCCTTTTATCATACGTTCTTTAACTACTGTATAGGCGAAAGCCGAGAAGGAACTACCGAAGTCAGCATCTTTAAAAACCTGACTAGTGGTATTACGAATTTCTTTTTCCGCTGTAACTTTCGTCAAACCATCTTCAACCATTTTAGGAAGCAAGCGTTCCGATCCATCATATTGACTGTTATCATAACCAAGCACGCTGGCTGTTTTTCGGCAAAGTCCTCGGACAAGCTCTTCTAAATCAATTTGTGAGACTATCATTTTGTACAATGAGGTAAGGTCATTTAATTTAAAATAAAAATCACGGAGTGAGAAAAAAACGGTGGCGTACCCTTGATCACGTGCCTCTTGTTCTATGCAGCGCAATAAGTGAGTTTTACCCGTTCCTTCTGATCCAACCACAACCTTGACTTTGCTTCCACCCTGGTAAATAAAATTATTGAGATAGTATTCTTTAAAAAAATCCAGCCATAGTTCACGACCAATGGTAATAGTTTTAGAATATCAGAATTAATTGGAGGTTCCCCTCTTTTTAAAAGTTCGATGTCTTTTTCGTCAATCAACATGAGGGCGTTCCTCCTTGTAAATGGTTAAGGTGCTGATTCGACTTTCGCGGCCTTGACTATCTACGACGACTAAAGCTTTCCGAGCACTTCGAGTAAATCCAAACTCAAATACATATTCATCGTTCAAAGAAAGATTAAATCTTTCCTTTAAAACTCAACTTTCGCACATAAATAAATGCTGGGAAACCATGATTTTAAAGGGTTTTTTAATAAAAACACCCCTCCTTTCTGGTAGAATTGACTTAAGGGAAAAAACAATTCCCAAAAAGAGAGAGGTGTCTTCATGACTATCCTACCAGAAAATTTTGAAAATGAAAGGACCTTATCACCAATGTTTTCCTCCTTTTTTAAGGAGATCAAACTGAACCAACTCTTACGGAAATGCA
>CAYSWT010000112.1:0-6480 GCA_964434845.1 uncultured Atribacterota bacterium
GAGCTTAGTGCAATTTTAAAACTTAAATGGTGCAATTTTAAATTTTAGCTAACACAATACGGTCAATGATGAATCCAGTTCCTGGCAGGAAACATTGGTGTTTTTCAGCGTACAACGCTTGCAGAAAAAAAGCACTAAATATACGAATGTTCGAGATATTTCTATGTATTCTTCTAAATAAAATTGGTTTTCATATCAACTCTTTAGAGAAGATTTGATAACCTGCATGTATTTCTTAGTGCTGATGATCTCACAATCGTTGTGAATCAGTCAACAGTTTATAAATAGAGTTCCTGATTGTATATATCTTACAAAAAGAGAAAGTAATGAAATAACCTTTTTAAATGGATCGAATCCACCCTTTCAATTTCTTCATCGCTCCCCGATGCAGCTGCGTACCGTTTCTTCGTTGAATTTTTCTTCCGCCTGGGGGTCATGGGTAAAAAAGGAGACGAAAATTCCCACCAGAAAGGCTCCGGTCATAGAGAAAAGACCAGGGTTTTTGAGAGGAAAAATAGCTTGTGAGTGATGCAAGACATCGACCCAGACGGTAGGGCTGAAAACGATTAATATTAAAGCGAGTCCCAACCCGGTGATCATGCTGGCAACTGCACCAATGGTGGTAAATTTTTTCCAAAGTATTGACATGAGGAGCGCCGGAAAATTGGCGCTGGCAGCAATGGCAAAAGCCAGGCCGACCATAAAAGCAATGTTTTGCCCTTTGAATAATATTCCTAAAATGATGGCAATGACTCCCAGAGAAAGTGTCGAGATTTTAGCAACTCTCAGTTCATCATTTTCCTTGCTTTCTCCACGTCTAAAGACTCCTGCATAGAGATCATGGGAAACAGCCGATGCCCCAGCTAAAGTCAATCCCGCAACTACTGCCAGAATAGTAGCAAAAGCAACTGCTGCCAGATAGCCGAGGAAGAGTTGACCACCCAGGACTTCAGCAAGAAGAAGAGCCGCCATATTCCCACCCTTATCGACCGCCTGAACGACATCCTTTCCAACCACCACGGCAGCACCAAAGCCGAGAATAAAAGTGAGAATGTAAAAGAACCCGATGAAGCCGGTAGCGTAAAACACCGATTTTCGGGCTTCCTTGGCATTGGGAACGGTATAAAACCGCATGAGAATGTGAGGGAGTCCCGAGGTTCCGAACATTAATGCCAGACCAAGAGATATGGTATCTAACGGATTTTTCACCAAACCACCGGGAAGTAAAAAGTCAATGGTATATTTATTTTCAGCAGCCGCGATGAGATTTCCGAAATGAAAACCATAATGGGCCAAAGTCCAGAGCGCCAATACCGTTGCTCCACCTAATAATAAGGTGGCTTTAATGATCTGTACCCACGTGGTTGCCAACATGCCACCGATGAGAACATAGGCAATCATGATGGTTCCCACCAGGATGATTGCGACTTCATAAGGTAAACCAAAGAGGAGCTTGATCAAAGTGCCGGCACCAACCATTTGCGCCAATAGATAAAAGAGAACAGTGACAATACTTCCCACTGCAGCCGTGCTTCTCACCGGTTTTTTACTCAAACGATAGGCAACCACATCAGCATACGTATATTTGCCTAAATTCCGCAATGGTTCGGCAATCAGAAAGAGGACGACCGGCCAGCCAACCAGCCAACCAACCGAATAAATTAACCCATCATAGCCATTGAGGGCAACCATCCCAGCAATTCCTAAGAATGAAGCCGCACTCATAAAATCCCCAGATAACGCCAGACCATTTTGAAAACCGGTGATGCCATGACCGGCTGCATAAAATTCACTGGTGGTTTTGGATTTCTTTGCTGCCCAGAAAGTAATCATGAGGGTAATAGCAACAAAAAGAAAAAAGAAGGAGATCGAAACCACATTGACCTGTCCAATCGAAGTGGAGTTCATAAGTCGTCTCCTATGCTTTTCCGTACTTGGTTGATGCTGGCATCATACTTGTTGTTAGCCCACAAAATATATACACCTGTAGTGATCCATCCGATGATGATGACTCCGATCCCCAAATATATACCTAAAGTAATACCACCGGAAATTTTTATTGCCAAAGCCTGACGATCAAAGGCATCGATAAGAATATAAACGACATATATTCCCACTATAAAAAAGGTGAGGATAAAAGAGAGTATTTTTCGTTTGTGAAAAAGCTCTTGGAATTCCTGACTTTGAAAAATATCCTGTGGATTTGATTTTTTGTTCATGTATCTCCCTCGCTTTTTTCAAATGGATTAAATTAAAATCAATGAAGGTATAACTCCGTCATGAGACAGAAGGTTTCAAATGAAATGGTGGGAAAGAGTGATAGATGAACAAGGAGGAGGATGAAATTTTTGAATCACCAATTCGAACACCACAGTTGATCCCAACCTTGAATGATATAATTGTTATGCATTATACTCCATTTCGAATGGAGGTTGCCAATGGATCAACGTCTGAATATCATTGAGGTCAGCTCAAACTCGTATGACATCGAAACCGTCAAAGAACTTTTTTTAGAATATGCTCAATCCCTGGGTTTTAGCCTCTGTTTCCAAAATTTTCAGAAAGAGCTTGACGAATTGCCTGGGATATATTCTCCACCAGAAGGCACCCTTTATCTCGCTGTGATGAATGATAAACCTGCTGGTTGTGTCGCATTGAAACCACTCGAGCAGGGGATATGTGAGATGAAACGACTCTATGTGCGTCCCCAATATCGAGGATATGGAATAGGAAAGGCATTGGCAATGAAAGTTATCAATAAAGCTCGTGAGCTATCCTATCAAAAAATGCGGCTCGACACTATCCATACCATGAAAGAAGCCATTGCTCTGTACCGTTCATTCGGATTTTATGAAATTCCACCGTATTATCCCAACCCCATTGAAAGCGCCCTTTACCTGGAACTCTCATTGGTATAAAAACTCTCTAAAAAAATTCACCCCTCCCAAAAAAAAGATGGAGAGGGGTGAATTCCCGACTGTTGCGAATCAAGGTTAAGGAATTAAAACTACTTTTATCGATTCTTCACCTTTTTCGGCAAGTTCCATCCCTTTTTTATATTCGACCAATGGAAATTCGTGGGTAATGATGTCTTCGGCTTTGACTTTCCCTTCCAGTAAAAATCGGATAGCAGTGGGATAGGTGTAAGGACTTAAATGGGCTCCACGAATATCGAGTTCTTTGACATCACCGATAATACTCCAGTCAAGAAGAGTTGGTTCATTAAAAACACTGAACTCAACATAGCGGCCCAACTTCCGAATCATGTTTATTCCCTGGTGAACACCCTTGGGATTTCCACTGGCGTGAATATAAACGTCACAGCCATAGCCATCGGTAAGATCTTTTACCCGGGAAACCACATCTTCTTTCAGAGGATTCATTACCAGATCCGCTCCTAATTTCTTAGCCAGGTCCAATCTTTTTTCTTTGGCGTCAACTGCAATAAGGAGTTTCGGATTTTTAAGACGGGCGGTTTGAAGCATACCAAAACCGAGTGGACCGATTCCGGCGATCACCACGACATCATCAAGTTGGATATCGGCACGATCGACGGCATGAATGGCACAGGCCAACGGCTCGATATAGGGTGCCATGCGAAGTGGAAAACCCTCCGGAAGCTTATGATTCCGGGCTGTTGCCGGAAGTTTCATATATTCGGCGAATCCTCCATCGGCATCGTGTTTTTGATATCCATAAATATTATGAACTTCACACATCCAGTATTCACCGCGGAGGCAGTAACGGCATTTTCCACAAGGAATGATTTGTTCGGATGTCGCCCAATCACCAAGCTTCAAACCATATTTTTTCCCGGATCCTTCTCCCAAAGCCACCACCTGACCGTAGAATTCATGGCCGGGAATGACTGGAGGTTTAACATAAGCTGGCTGTCCATTCCCGCCCCAAATGCGAGCTGCTCCATGAAAAGTTTTAACGTCACCAGCACAAATTCCGCAGCCCCCAACTTTGAGTAGGACTTCACCAGGTCCGATTTCGGGAACATCAACTTCTTCCAGACGAAAGTCACCGGGAGCATAATTGATAACCGCTTTCATCTTTTTGGGAATATTTCCTAATGATTCAACAAAAGACATTGGACACCTCCATGATATTAATTTTTCTATCAAAAAATACCGTTGATTTGTTAAACTGTTGATTTGTTGATTTGATAAAAGTAATTCAAAATTGTCATTACGAGACCTCGTTTTTTGAGGTCGTGGCAATCTCATTTTTGATAATTATTCTGTCACCATTCTCAGGACCTCTCCCTTTGGATAAAGGGAGAACGAGAGGGATTCGATTATATCAGCCTACGGCGTAGGATGAAAAAATTAAAAGACAATACATTATTGAATTATTATATACGCAGCTCTTCGATAAATACAGCGGATAGACTGAAGTTTGAGTTGATAGAAGGAAAAATTTCATACTTTAACCGAGAGACTTTGAAATAAAAGAGAGCCAAGTTCAGTCCATATTATTCAAATATACTTGATCTGAATATAATATTGAATGAGTACAATTTTGATTCACCTTATGGAGGCACCTAACTATGATCGATTTCAATAAGCTGGATTGGGAGGGGTTGCGTTTGGCGGTAGACTTTAACGATGATAGTATTAATTATTGTTTTCTGAATACTCATACTGGCGAAGTCATAATCATGCCCCAAGAAATCCTTAGAATGGTAGAGGATGAAGCAGAAGATAAAATTGATCATTTACCCAATTGGGAAAAGGATTTAGTCCCTGAAGCTCGTGAAATTGTGGATCACTTCGAGCGGTTTGAAAGGATTCCCACCATCCCTCCTTATGACGCCTACAATTGGATGGTCGAATTTGCTGATTCAGTGACGAATCCCCACTTGAGAGATTTATTATTCGTGGCATTAAACGGGAAGGGGGCATTTCGCCGCTTTAAAAATGTTCTTATGAACTATCCGAAAGAGCAAGAGCGTTGGTATAAGATGAGAGATGAAAAAGTTGATGAGTGGATCAGAGAGTGGTTGAATGATCTGCAATAAAAATCTTTGCATTCAAAATATTTAACCCATATTCTTTTGGTATCACCATTGGGTGTGATCTGATCGAATTGCTCCATTATATCGATTAGGTTTTCTATTTGAGCCATGATACGAGGATAGATAAGAAGAAATGCAATTACAATGAGAACGGTAATAATAATGATAAGAGGAAGCTTCCGTCGTTTAAAATGACGTATTGATTGGATTTGTTTATCCTCAATATCTTGTAACAACTCATGTATTTTTTCCGCTGTTTCTTTATTCTCAAATTCATCCGTATAGAATCGCCTCCTTGATAAACCGTCATACTGTGCGGCAGCATCATCTGAGGAATGAAAACTCCGGGCGCAATAATTTACTGTAAAGATGTTGAGTTGTTAAGGTGTTGAGTCGTTGAGTCGGAATGAAATTAAAAAACGAGATGCTTACGTCGCAAAAAAGCTCCTCAGGACGACAACTTCGTTGTCGGATGAGATTGCCACGACCTCAGCCTTGGCTGCTTTATCCAAGGCTACGTTTTTATCTTTGATTTTTTCCATCTTACGCTGCAGGCTGTTTGATGATTTTCCTAAGCGTAATATTTGATTCTTTCACTTTTTAATTGTATGCCGTAGGCAGCAAGTCTCGCAATGGCAGCTTTTATTATTTTTTTTACGATTCACGACTCACTGCTCACGATTCACGGTATTTTCATAAAGACGTCTATGCCAGGAAAATGTCCGGATATGGGTGGCTATTTGTTTGTGATCAAATCAATGGCTTGTTTGAATTCTTCCGGCTTAAGAGTGCCAAGAAGAATCTTTTTCTGGTCTTTGCTGAAGAGCTGAATCCCTTTGTTCCCAGTGAGAGTGTAAGCTTTGCCGAATTTTCCGTAACGAATACCCCAGCCTCCATAATCGCGTAAAGGTTGATAGTGAATAACTTGCCAGCTCAGAAGAGTAGAGGATGGTATTTGATGAAATGAAAAATGGAAAGGAAGATAGCGATAATAAATCCCGTCTTTTCTGACTTCAGTTTCAAGCCTGACCAGATAGATAAAGAGGGGGAGACCAATAATAACGATTAAACCCAGAATAAGTAAACTGGTATCTGACATGGGATTATTCCCCCAGGGCTTTTTTAGAATCAGCTGCTGAATCATACCATAAAGAAAGACAGCAGGAGCGATCATTATGAGCGCCCAAATCCATGGTTCTTTAAATTTTTGAACTTCTCGAAAAATGATTAATGGGTGTTTATCCATTTTCTCAAGAGTATAGAGGAAATATCAAAAAAGCCTATTTCAACCATACATTATTTTGCAACCAAATACAATATTATTGTAGCAAAAATGGAGGAACTTGCGAAGAATTGTTGGGAGAAAAAAAAGGCTGCCCAGCCATGGGCAGCCAGAGGATTTGAAAAATTAACGGTTTCGACTTCTATGCCCCATCATACCTCGACTATTTCCTTTA
>CAYSWT010000113.1:0-6452 GCA_964434845.1 uncultured Atribacterota bacterium
AATCCCCCCTGACCCCCCTTTTCTAAAGTGGGGGAAAGGATTTCCATCTTCTATGGTGCTGCGTAGCAGCATGGCGGTCTATCCTCAATGGTGATAGCACCTTGAGAACAGCTCTCTCGCCAGTCGTATCACAAAAAGTGTACAATAGAACGGATTCATTTTCATCATCTGTTGGTATCAGGGTATCATATTCACCCGGTGTTTTTACTTACTCATTACTCACGACTCACTATTCACTGTATTTAAAGGGTAAATGGTATAATGGCAAAGATATATGACAGTTTATCTCATTTTTGGATATATTTTAAATATACATTAGCGGAAAACACAGTCAAATGGCTTTTATAGATTTTGATAAAGTCTACAAAATTTATACCACTGGAGTAAAAGCCCTTCAGAATGTGTCTTTTTCAATCGAGGAGGGAGAATTCATTTTTTTAATCGGTCCAACTGGTGCCGGAAAAACCACCCTGATGAAGTTGATCAATCGGGAAGAATTGCCCACGTCTGGTGATATATGGTTTGAAGATTTCCGGATCAATCAATTGGATGATGCCTATCTTCCTTATCTGCGGAGAAACTTAGGAATTATTTTTCAAGATCTCAAGTTGATACCATCCCGTTCAGTTTATGAAAATTTGATTTTTCCGCTGCAAATTATGGGAATTAAAAAGAATCTTATCTCGAAGTTAGCCAATGGGATATTAGAGATGCTTGAGCTCCAAGACCGGAAAAATCACTTAGTGGAATGGCTTTCCGGCGGAGAGCGTCAGAAACTGGGTTTGGGTCGCGCTTTAATTCATCAACCCCGACTGGTTCTGGCAGATGAACCGACCGGTCATCTTGACCTCTGTTCCGCCTATGATTTGGTGAAAACGCTTTATCTCTATTGTCGGGAAGAAAAAGCCACCGTCATCGTTGCCACTCACAATGACCGTGTCTTAAAAAGCTTCCCCGGTCGGATATTACAGATCGAACGGGGTCGTCTCGTCGGCGATATGCAGTGTAAGGTGCAGTGAGAGGACTTATGGTAAAGATGTTGAGTCGTTGAGTTGGCAAGAATGAAATTTACCAAAGGAATACATTGAAAGGATTGGGTACTCTTGGGATTTGTTCGGGACGCATTTCACAATTTACGAAGACGACCATCGCTGGTACTGATTGGTTTTCTCAGTATTTTCTTTACTCAATTGATCGTGAATATCTTCATCTTTGGGTATCTGGAAATGCAAAAAATGGGGAAGTTTTCCGGAGAAAGCTTTACAATTAAGGCTTATTTTCAACCGGACATTTCAATGGAAAAAGCCCAAGAGATTACTCAACAACTGAAAAAGTATCCCAATGTGAGCAAAATAGTTTTTATATCACAAGAGGAAGCCCAAGAAAAGTTCCTCGAATATTTCAACTTAAATCAGGAAGATTTTCCTCTTGAAGAAAACCCCTTTCCACTCTCCCTGGAAGTGATCCCCACCCGAGTGGAATCAATTCCTGAGCTTGCGAGTCAGATCAAGAACACCGGATCGTTCGATGAGGTCATATATGGCGGGAAAAATGTCGACGTTTTCGTTAAGTTCTATCACATGCTTTTAAGTGTTGGCAGTATCGTTCTTTTTCTGGTTTTCATATTTTCCTTAATTGTTATAATAAACCTGATTCGCATATCCATTCAATCCAGAAAAGAAGAAATCAGTGTCTTTCATTTAATCGGAGCAACCGAAACTTTCATTCGTCAACCGATCATTACTGAGGGTTTTATGGAAGGACTGTTTGCCGGTTCAGCGGCTTTCATGCTCAGTATCGTAGTGTTTCATTTTCTGTTGGATTTTCTTCAAGCAGCTTTTCCATTTTTCCCTTGGATCAATTTCACCGAACTTATTCTTCCCTTGCTAACAGTGGATACTTTTATGGGGGGAGTAGTAGGGCTCCTGGGAAGCCTCATTGCCTGTAATTCAGTGCTAAAGGAGGTTTTGAAATGAGGGGAAAACATCAGCTTTCTTTCATGATGATCTTTATTATTCTTTTTTCTATGACGCTGGTTTCACTGAGTTATGGGGCAGATATCGAATCCGAAATTGATACCCAGATGAAAGAATTAGAAAAAATGAAAGCTGAACAGGCGAAGCTTGACCAGGAATTAAAAAGACTGGAAAAAACCCAAAAAAATGTCTCTCAGGAGATTCAAAATATTGAAACCCAAATTGAAAAATTGGAGAAGGATATAACGACCTCTCGGAATAGGATTCTGCAATTGGAAAAAGAACGGGCTCGCTTACGCCAGGATATACAGGGAATCTCTCAGGACATATCGTTGAGTAAAACGAAAATTTCTCAAGCAATGGTACGGGCATACAAAAATAACGTCAATTTTGATTTTTGGAGCTTTTTTTTAGGCAGTTCCGACCCGGCTGAGGTCGAAGAGCAATGGTACCTGTTTCAAAAGTACAGTGAATATGAAATAAAGAACATTTCCCAATATCTCAATCAGAAGAAAAAATTACAAAATAAACTGAAAGAAGTGGAACAACGCATTCGGTTGGAAGCAGTTTTAAAAGAAAAATTGGTTCTTGAAGAAAAAAATGTTAAACAATTAGAAGAGACCCGAAAATCGCTTCTGACCCAGGTGGCTCGAGATAAGAAGAAATTTCAGGATAGCTTAGCGGAATTGCTTACTGCTCAAAAAAATGTTACTGATCTTATATCACAACTTCAGAAGGAGTTGAATAAAAGCCGGGAAAATGTGCCCTCCGTCGGGAAACTTCCACCGGTAAAAATGGGACGTTTTTTCTGGCCGGTGAATGGGGGCAAAGTGGTAAAGAATTTTGGGATGTCCAAAGACCCGGTTTACCAAATACAGGTATTTAACCCTGGTATTGATATCGCTGCCAGTCGAGGTGATAATGTATATGCTGCTCAAGATGGTGTGGTGCTTCTGGCAAGGAGTATCCGAGGATATGGCAAAACTATATTAATCGATCACGGTCAGGATGTTGTGACCATGTATGCTCATCTTGACACTATACGAGTGAATCCAGGTGATTTGGTGAAAGGAGGGCAGAACATAGGGGCCGTTGGTGATACTGGACTCACCGAGAGTCCGATCCTTCATTTTGAAGTCAGGGTTGGAACGAATGCCCAGGAAGATAATCCTCTGAAATGGTTGAAATAAATTGGTAATCGTCAGGTTTTATTTATGAAACATTATGAAAATACCGTGAAATGTAAAATGTAAAAAGGAAAAGGCTAACAACAGCCTACGGCGTAAGATGAAAAAAATATCAAAAGGATGAAAAAGAAGACGTGGGGAAAACCGTCCCACGTGCCTACGGCGTCAAATAAAAAAATAAAAGATAAAAGGGTAGCCTTGGAAAAAGCAGCCAAGGCTGTAGTTGGGGCAATTTTTATTATTTCATTATTTCCAACTCAACGACTCAACATCTCAACTCCTCAACATCTTTGCAGGGTGAGAGGGGGAGTTTTTGTTTTCTAATGGTG
Organism: uncultured Atribacterota bacterium; assembly: GCA_964434845.1. Classification (GTDB taxonomy): domain Bacteria; phylum Atribacterota; class Atribacteria; order Atribacterales; family Atribacteraceae; genus CAYSWT01. The sequence continues at coordinate 3,493 of CAYSWT010000113.1, forward strand.
CCAGGGTCGTTGCCTGGCATGGTTGAATGTGTCAATAGATAGATTTTCTTCCTTTCACCTGAATGAGGTGGATGGATTTTTGAGGTGAATACCGTGCGAAAAAATCGACTTATATTCTGGATATCACTCACAGCAGTTGTTTTAGGATTTCTCATTGTTACATCAGTCCAAGCCAATCGTACTGACAATAATCTCGCGGTTGAACTTGAAGGGGATAAGTGGCAACCCTTTATTGAAACCATCTATCTTTTAAAAAATGAGTTTTATTCTGACAAAAAAATTGACGAAAGCACTTTAATGGAAGAGGCTATCCGGGGGGTGCTCAAAGCCACCGGGGACCCCTATGCCCGATATCTGAATGAAGAAGATTTTAAAATAGAAACCAGTGATCGGATCGAAGGTGAGTTTTCAGGATTGGGTATTGTCATAGCGATTAAGGATGATAAATTAATTGTTATCACTCCCTACCAGGGTTCGCCGGCATCCAAAGCAGGAGTCAAAGCCGGGGATATCATCGTTGAAATCGATGGAATATCGACAGCAGGGATGCCTCTGGATGAAGCGGTCCGGAAACTCCGAGGGAAAAAGGGAACGTCAGTGAATATTATGTTGCAGAGAGAAGGAGTTGAAAACCCGATTTTAACCACGGTGGTGCGTGATATTATTAAAATCAAAAGTGTCGAATCCGAGCTTCTTGAAGAAGGAATCGGTTTGCTCCGGGTTATTGAATATCATGGTCGTACCAATGTCGAAGTTCAGGAAGCACTCAAACAGCTTAAATTGTTAGAAGTGAAAGGTCTGGTTATTGATTTAAGAAACAATCCTGGAGGTCTTTTGTCTTCGGCTATTATGTCTTCGGGAATGTTTGTTCCTCACAATACCTCGATGCTTTTCATAGAAGACCGAGATGGGAAAAGAGAAACTCTCCAAAATCCGATAGAAAAGATAGTTGATCTTCCATTGGTAGTGCTGGTGAATAAAGGGACTGCCAGTGGTGCCGAAATCATGGCTGGTATACTGCGGGTGGTTTTAAAGGCTCCTATTATCGGAGAGACTTCTTTTGGAAAAGGAGTTGTCCAGCAGATATTTCCACTGTCTCACCGGGGAGGGGTTATTTTCACCATATCCAAATATCTCCTCCCGGACGGAACCGATATCAATGGCAAAGGAATTCAACCTGATATCATCGTTGAAAAAGAAGAAGACCAGATGAAAACTGCTGTTCAGGAATTGAAAAGGATAATCGATGAAAAAGAAAAAAATAGCGTCCAGTAAAATTGTTTTTTGGATACTGGTCGTTTCTATTCTTCTCAGTTCATCAGTGCTGATCTATGAACTTCAAAAAGAAGGGATGATCAAGAATAAATATATTGCATTAGCTAAGGTCATTCCTTCTCAGCAGGATCGATGGCTCTCTTTATTTATTATTCATGAGATCCATGATGTTCTCCCTCAAGCAGAGGTCAATATTCAGGAAAATCCCGATGAAGGCGGTTTGTGGAAAGTCACCATTCCAGTGATTTCTCCTCAAGACCGGCAAGCACTGTCGAACCGGATGATAGCAGTTTTTAATGTGATGTCGGGTTTTGGTTTTTATGGTGAAAAACGAACCCATAATGGTACTGATTTTTATCTCCTTTTTCGTGAACTGTCTCCCTGGTTCAGTCTGGAAGTTCTTACCCGGCCTCGATACCGGGTTGCCATTGTCATCGATGATGTGGGATATAATCGAAATGATGCCGAGTTATTTTTAAACCTTCCCCAAAAAATGACCTATGCAATTTTTCCTCATCTTCCGCTGAGTAAGTCAATCGGCGAGAAGTTCCACGAGCAGGGGAAAGAGGTTTTAATTCATCTGCCAATGGAAGCTTTGGATAAAGCTCAAAATCAGAATGAAGCTTTACTCCTCCGCAGCGGAGATAGTGAATCCAGGATCCGGGATATAATGAAAAAGGCAATCGATACCCTTCCATCTGCCCGGGGAGTCAATAACCATAAAGGATCAAAAGCCACTCAGGATTTGGATTTGATGAAGAGGTTGATGAAGGTTTTGAATGAGAACAATCTCGTATTTTTAGACAGTCTTACCAGTTATAAATCACATGCCTATGAGGCTGCCGCGGAATTGGGGACATCATCCTATAGTCGTGATATTTTTATCGATGGGATTAATTCAACGGAATATATTACCCAGAAACTTCGAGAGACCATAACCATCGCCAAGAAAAAAGGATTTGCCATTGCGATAGGTCATGCCAAACCAACCACCTATAAAGCCCTGGTTGCCTTTTTTAATTCCTTTGATGACCCGGAAATTGAGTTTGTTTCTCTGACCGATATCCCTTCTGGCCAATCGAAGAAAAAAGAAAATAAACCATAATCATATTATGTCGAGGTGAAAGAGAAATGGATTATAGCGATACCCAACAATGCTTTCTTTGTGGAGATAAAAACCCAAATGGATTCAGGATGACCTTTCATCAGGAAAATGGTGACACCGTTTCAGAAGCGATCATCCCTACTCAATACCAGGGTTTTGATGGAATCGTCCACGGGGGGATCGTAGCAACATTTCTTGATGAAATTATGGCACATGCCGTTCGAAAAACCGGTCAGAGAGCGATGACGGGAACCTTGACCGTCAGATTTCGTAAACCGTGTCATACCGATGAAAGAATCCAGATTCGGGGACGCATTGTTGAAACCAACGGACGCATCATTAAAACTCAGGGCGAAATGATCCAAAACGAGATCGTGGTCGCCGAAGGAGAAGGGATATTCGTTATCACACGAGAAAAATAACCAAAGAATCTTTGAAAGAAAGACCGTCATGCTGCTTCGCAGCACCATTGAGAATGGAAACACCAAAATGTTGAGGTTTCTTCCATCCGTCATTCCAGAATGAATTAATCGGGAATCTAAGTCTTTTTTCCATTTCCTTTAGACCCCTGATAGAAACA
>CAYSWT010000114.1:0-6416 GCA_964434845.1 uncultured Atribacterota bacterium
ATAATGTTATTAGCAAAAAAATTTTAATATATAACATCGGTCATAATTATTAATAAATTTATTTTCAAATATTTCTAAAATCGAATTTCTAATATAAATTACTTCAATCAATATTGACATTTGAAACTTTTTATTCTAATCTGAATCAAATTTAAAGGAATGAGGTATTACTCCCTTGGCTCAAAATAAACCACCCCTAATAATTAAAATTAAAAGTAATTACTCATCATTTACACCTTCTTTGAAGAAAGTAGCGGATTATTTGTATACTCACTTTGAAGATTTTACTCATATGACCATCAATGAGGTCGCAAAGCAGAGTGGAGTCAGTGAATCCACTCTTACCCGTTTTTCTCAGAAAATTGGAATGAAAAATTTTCAAGCTCTCAAGATTCAACTGGCCCATGAATTGGGAAGTGTCGAAGAAGACAAAGAACGGGTGTATGGCGAAATACGCTTTCAAGACAATATAGATGTCATCATACAAAAAGTCTATCTGGCTCAAGAAGAAGTTTCCAAAAACACCCTTCATCAGATTGATAAGGATGCTATCGAAAAAACTGCTCTGAAAATTGTTGAAGCCAGAAAAGTACTCATTTTTTGCAGTGGAAAATCACTGGTTGCCGGAATTAGTTTTTATTACCGCATAAACCGACTCAATATTAATTGTAATATTTACAGTGATCTTCCCCTGATGATGATAGCAGCCAGTCATGTTGGACCAGAAGATCTTGTCTTGGTTGTCTCTAATTCAGGAACCAACCCAGCGCTTATCATGGCAACTGAAAAAGCTCGTGAGAACAAAGCCACCATAACGACCATCACCAGTTATCAATCATCTCCTCTGGCTAAATTAGCTAATTATGGTATCTTTACTGCTGCATGCGAAGAATCCGGCTTCTTTGGTGAATCTACTGTGTCTCGAGTCGCCCAAATTTTAATTACCGATATACTGTATGCAACCATCGTGGTTAAATATGGACCCCCAGCTTTGCAGCTTTTACAAAAAAGCGCTGATGTTTTACAAAAAATGGCAAAAGAATAATTATTATGGAAACATAGTGGCCAGTAACGAGTGACAAGTAATCAGTAAACGGCTCAAAAATATTTAATTATCTCTCTTCCTTGACCTCTTCATTTGGATAAAGGGAGACTTAGAGGGATTTGTTTTTTTTGTGTTAAATTTTTCCCCATCCTTAAACTTTTAACTTTTTACTTTTTACGGCCTTTTTACCTGCTTAGTCTGAATGTCAATTTAAATAATTCTCTGTCCCCTTTTTTTGATATGAAAGAAAATGACCTAAAAAAGAATTACATACTTGACGCCTTATCGTTCGACGGTTAACATAGGAAAAGGAAATTCGAACAAAGGAGGAGATTAAAAACATTTATTATTTTGTTTGAATAAATTACCCTTTTCTTTCATCGTTCCAAGATATTTTGAAAAGTTCAGGCTGATAAATAATTTTCCTGTCGCGCTTAAAAATTTATTGTTAACCGAATATTAAAAAAATCAAAGAATATGATCACCTGATTTCGGTGCGACAAGGGGGAAATATGAGAATTATTGCTGTGGCCAACCAAAAAGGAGGGGTCGCAAAAACAACGACCTGTATTAATTTGGGGGCTTCATTGGCATATCATGCACGGCGGGTATTGATTATCGATATGGACCCCCAAGCTCATTCTACCTTGGGACTTGGCTTTGAACCAAACGAATTTGAAAAAACCATTTTGAATGTTTTAGAACCAATTCGGAGTCCATTTCATCTGGAACTCAATGATATTATTATTCCGACAAAAACACCCAATCTCTATATTGCTCCCGCGAACATTGATCTCGCCGGTGAAGAATATCGACTCATCGATAAATTAGGTCGAGAAGATTTTTTAAATTCTGGGATCCAACGCTCGAAGCCCCAATTCGATTATATTCTTATTGATTGTCCCCCATCTCTTGGAATATTAACCATAAACTCAATGAAAGCCTGCCAGGAAGTGATTGTAACCATTCAACCCCATTATTTTGCCTTACGTGGGATTCAGGAGTTTATAGAAACCATTGAAATCATGAGGGAAAGTTTAAAACATGATCCGTATGTCTTTGTTTTAATTACCATTGCCGATGTCCGGACTAATCTTTTCCGGGAAGTCATGAATGAAATCGAAGAATATTTTGGAGAATGGACCTTCAAAACCATCATCCATAAGAATATCTCCATCGCCGAAGCGTCGAGTCATGGTGTCCCGGTAACCGAGTATGAACCGGAATCCAGTGGAGCACAAGATTATCTTTCACTTGCGAAAGAGGTGATTGAACTTGAAAAAGAAAAGCCTGAAAAGGGGCTTTTCCGAAAGAATAGACTTTAAACACGAGCTTATTCGGGATACCACGAAGAGTCTCGATTTCAAAGAAGAAACTCCGGTCAAGCCAGCTGAGGAAAATGTTTCTTTACAAAAGAGTGTAAAAAAATCGCCAACCCCCAAACCAAAAAAAGAAGACGCAATTGAAAGATTAGCCGTTATTAAAGTGATTGGAGTGGGTGGGGGAGGGAATAACGCGGTTAACCAAATGGTCGAATCGGGTCTGGATGGTGTCGATCTGGTCGCGGTCAATACCGATATCCAATCGCTCAGAAAATCAATGGCAACTGAAAAATTACAAATCGGCATTAGTACCACACGTGGCTTAGGAACGGGTGGGAATCCTCGTATTGGAGAGGAAGCTGCACGCCAGGATAAAGAAAAAATTGTTGATCTGATCAATGGCTCGGATCTGGTTTTTATCACTGCTTGTATGGGAGGGGGGACTGGAACGGGTGCCAGTCCGGTTATCGCCCAAATTGCTAAAGAAGCTGGTGCTCTCACCATCGGCGTCGTCACCAAGCCTTTCCAATTTGAAGGAAATAAAAGGAAATTACAAGCAGAGGCTGGAATTGAAGCACTACGCAAAATGGTTGACGCTTTGATCGTCATTCCGAATGATCGTCTCCTTCAAATTGCAAAAAAAGATACATCGTTTCAGGAGGCATTCAAATCTGCCGATTACGTTCTTTACCAAGCCGTGAAGGGAATTACTGACCTGATTTCATCAGCCCAGGATATTAATCTCGATCTCGCTGATCTCCGGACTGTTCTTACTGGTGCTGGAACCGTTCTCATTGGGATCGGTCATGGTCGAGGGAGAGAAAAAGCCAAACATGCAGCTGAAGAAGCTATTTATAGTCCATTATTAGAAATTTCCATTAAAGGCGCTCATTCTATTCTTTTGAATATCACCAGCGGTCCTGATATGACCCTTCACGAATTGACTGATATTACTGAAATTGTGAAAAATGCGGCTGGAATAGAAACCGACATTCTTTTCGGAAACAAAGTCGATGAAGCCATGACCAATGAAGTGACGGTGGCTGTTATTGCCACCCGTTTTGAAAAAGGAGAGGAAACACAACCGATAGAATTGGAAGACACTATAGACAGCAAAATCGTTATTGAAGATGATTTAGATATGCCGGCGTTTTTACGTGAATCACAGCGAAGATCTCCATCTCTTCCTTCTGAAGAAAAAATTCACTCGGATGAAATGTTCCCATTTTTTAAAAAACAAAGGAGAGATTAGAAAATGGCTTTTATTTATGGTAAAGAAATGACCCGTGAAGAAATATTGAAACGGGTAGGTGATATCTCCCAAATTGGTGGAGTTATTATCTCTGAACTTCAAGACGGTCCGGAAAGAGGGAATCGAATCGCCGAAATAATAACTGGAGGTGGTCTTCATTATACTGTACTCCTTGATCGAGGGATGGACTTAGCCTGGACCTGGTATAAAGGGGTTGCTGTATCCTGGCGGTCAGCGACGCAAGCGATTTCTCCGCATTTTTTTGAACCAGAAGAATTGGGGTGGCTCCGCGGTTTTCATGGCGGATTAATGAACACCTGTGGTCTGACTTACACCGGTGCACCTATTCATGATCCCAAAACCGGACAGAATCTCGGACTACATGGGAGAGCTTCATATACCCCTGCTAAAAACGTATACGCTGATGGTGCCTGGCAGGGTGATGATTACCAAATCTATGTTCAGGGAAAAATTCGGGAAGCTTCCGTGTTCGGTGACAAATTGGTGTTGTATCGAAAAATCTGGAGCCGTTTGGGAGAAAAAACCATTCACGTTGAAGACGAAGTGGTCAATGAGGGCTGGTCAGAGAGTCCGTTTATGATTCTTTATCATGTGAACGTCGGGTTTCCTCTTTTAGATGAAGGGAGCAAGCTCTACGTTCCTGCTGAGAAAACCATTCCTCGAACCCCAGAAGCCGAAAAAGGGTTCCATGAATGGAATTTGTTCCATGTTCCCCAAAAAAATTTCTTTGAACAGGTTTATTTCCACTATCCAAAAACGCTGAATGACGGATATAGTGCAGCCCTCCTTCATAATGATATAATGGCTTTGGGTTTTTATGTGAAGTTTAAAAAGGAGACCCTCCCATTCTTCACCGAATGGAAGATGATCGGAGAAAGTGAATACGTAGTTGGTATGGAACCGGGTAACTGTTTCCCCGAGGGACGACCCAAAGAAAGAGATGCGGGACGATTGGTCACTCTTAAACCGGGTGAATCAAGGAAAATGATTTTTGAATTAGGTATCGTTGATGGTAACAAAGAAATCGATCAGTTTAAAAAGTACATGGGGACAGATTGAATCGTCCCAGGTAAATCATTGAATAATAGAAATAATTGGTCATTACTTTTTTTAGATAATTCCTGGTTTCTAAATATGGAATATCTTCGATAAAAACATCTGGATCCACACTATTAGGCTTTAACCAGTTTTTTAATCTGCCTGGTCCTGCATTATATGCAGCAATAGCCGGGCAGATTTTTTGTTCAAACTGTTCCACAAGATAGGCAAAATAAGTTATTCCCAATTCTATATTTATTTTTGGGTGGGTAAGAAAGGATGGGCTCCAGGATGAAAAAGCAAACGCCGAACTCATACCAGTTTCTATCATCCAAGAAGCGGTTGATGGCATAAGCTGCATTAAACCCACTGCTCCCGCGGTTGAAACCAGATCAGACTCAAAGGTACTTTCTGCCTTTATCAATGACAGAACGAGATACGGATCGATTTGATGTTGATTTGAAAATTCCTTAATAGTTGGTAAATAATATTCGGGATAGATTTTCTTCCAAACATTTTTATATTGATTGGCTTCGGGAAAATGATTTTGAAAATAGATAGCATAGATCTGGCTTTTCCTATATCCCCCATTACGAGCATAAAAGCGACTCAACTCGTAGAGAAATTCCACTCGACTTGGTTTCAATCGATACAGCGTCAATAGCTCAGCTTTTGCATTTTCTTTCAAGGAAAAATCATTCAACAAAAGATAATGACTCCAATGGTATTTTTCACTATCCTTTTCCAAATGTATATTCGGGATATACTCTCGAGCCGGAAAAAGCTCATTGGCGGAAGGGAGTGATTTCCCTGATTGTGCCAGTTCCTGCCAGGCTCGAACGAAGTAATAATCGAGAGTACTACTCTGGATAATTTCTTCCAAATAATGGATATTTTGTGGAGAACGATCAATTTTATATTTCCAAAAACGGGAACGGTTTTTCTCCTCTGGATACCTGAAGAGTATCTCTAAAGCCTTATTCGCTTCTTGAAGATTGCCTTTTCGATAGAGATACCAAAACTTTTCCCATGAAGGTTCGCTATTCATTGGATACCAGGTTATCATTCGGTCTAAGCTGGTCAGATACCGATTTTCATCTCCCATCATGCGATAACAAAAGGCGAGATTGCGGATGGTATTGAGAGTGTATTCATTTTTTGGAAACCGAGTCAAACCATCTTCATAAGCATTCACAGCGAAAGAATATTGTCCGAGCCTCTGGTAAACAACTCCCTGGTAAAATGAACGATCGGGGTTATCGATTAACCAGTTGGTTTGTTCTAAAACATGCTGAGCACTTTTTAAATCTTCACGACGAAGGAAAATACGAATCCACAAAACTCCATAATCATGAAGTAGGGTGAAATCGAGAGTATTGAGATCGATTGAATCCAAAAATCGAACTGTGGCATTCACCTCTCCTAATTGAAGCAAGAAATTGGCAATATCAAATCGGATCTGAAGAGGAAATAGATCAGGATTCAATTGGGTGATATAGGATTCGATTAAGATTCGAGCTTGACGGCTGGTCAGTTGCTTAAAAGAATAATAGAGTTTTTTCGTAAACAAGAGGGCTTCAAGAAAGTTGCCTCGCTTTACTAAAACTCGACTGATCCCCATCAGTGCTTCCAGGCGTTCCGATTCATCATAGGCATGGTTCAGCGCTTCAATAAAAAACGAGACTGCTGCGGGAAACATATTATTCGCAAGAGAGAGGTCGCCAAGTTGAAGAGATTT
>CAYSWT010000115.1:0-6401 GCA_964434845.1 uncultured Atribacterota bacterium
CCTGAATAAATATATCCAAAGGAGGGGATGATGTCAAGGGCACAAAGTAAAAAAAATCACTCGTTCCCCAAGAAATTGTTAAGATCGATGTGGTAAATGATCATCCCTGAATTCAGAGCGATTCCTCTTGCGCAACCGACTTTAGAAATGCCAGCCCTTCTTGAGCCAGTGTTTCTCCATCGGGAGCAAGCGAACGCCAAATGCAGGTAGCGGCAGCGATTTTGGGAACACTGGCAACAAAGGATTCAATGGCAACGTTACCTTGATAGTTCGCATCTTTGAGAGCACGAAAGACATCATGCCATCTCACTAAACCCGTTCCCGGTATCCCCCGATCATTTTCACATAAATGGATATATCCTAATTGACAACCAAGTTGAACAATCGGTTGGTAAAAGTCTTTTTCTTCGATGTTCATATGGTAAGTATCTAGATGAACCTTTAGATTCGGTTCGCCAATCATTTCAATCAGCTGAAGAGCTTGCTGGCCGGTATTGATGAGATAGGTTTCATATCGGTTCACCGGTTCAATCCCGATTGTGACCGATCGCGCCGCTGCATAACGAGCCGCTTCTCGAAGTGCGTCAGCAGCGTATTTCCATTCATCAGCACTGGGCGATCGTCCGACATTTTTCCCGAAAGCCGAATAGGTGACTCCACTAAAAAAACGGGCTTCAAATCCCGCAGTCAAATCGATACATTTTTTAAGGAAATCAATGCCATTTTGTCGGGTTTCCTTATTTTCAGAAGTTATGTCCGTTGCTTGGTTGAGCCCGGTCGAACAGGTACAAAACATTCCTTCGTTATTCAACTCTTGAAGAATGGCACGAGGGTGAATTAATTCCAGATCCACTAAAGGAATCTCAATAAAATCAAAACCAGCTCGATGAGCTTGGGATATGAGCGGGAGCGAGCTATCATTCCACTGATCCGTCCAAATATATGGGTGTATTCCAAACTTCAGCATAAATATATTTCATCTCCATTTCTCTTCTATTTTATAGCTCCAAATGTAAGACCTCTAACTAATTGCTTTTGAATGAAAGCATAGAAAATAATGAGGGGAATTAAAAGAATAGTGCCTGAGGCACACATCTGTCCCCATTGAATTCCGCGATCGGTAATTAGGGCGGCAATGGCAACCGGAACAGTTTTGCTTTTAATACTGGTTAATATTAGAGCAAAAATAAACTCATTGATTGACAGAACGAATATAAAAATAGCGGTGGAAACCAACCCAGTTACACTTAAAGGAAGAACAATTTTCCTCAACACTCCAAACATCGAACAACCGTCAACCAGGGCTGCTTCTTCGATTTCTCTGGGAATATCAGAGAAAAACCCGCGCATGATCCAGACGACATAAGGAATATTGAAACCCGCATAGAGCAAAATTAAAATAGTATAAGTATCAAGCAGGCCTAAATTAGAGGCTATGAGATAAATCGGTATAACACTGGCTACAGGGGGAAGCATCCGGGTGGAAAGTATCCAAAAGGCAATATCTTCCCTTCTTTTCATTCTAAATCGAGAAAAACTGTAGGCCGCAAGTGTTCCGAACCCAATGGCAATCAAACAGGCAACGCTGCTAATGATAAGACTGTTAGAGAAAAATTTTAAAATATAGCTGTTTTGAATTGCATCTTTATAATTAAAAAGAGTAGGTTTAAAAAATAAAATTGGTGTTCTGGAATGTATCAAACTTTCTTCTTTAAAAGAAGTTAAAATAGTCCAGATAATCGGGGTGAGGAAAAAAATGAGAACCACTATATATCCCAACCAGATCAATCCATGAGCCGAATGTTTATTTGTATAACTTTTTTCTTTCACCGTTGCCAAATTATTCCTCCTCCTCCGGCTAACCTTCCCAGACCTTTTTTAACGAATTTACAAACAGATTGGCTATGATAATCGTTATAATGAGTAAAATATATGATAATGCCGATCCGTAGCCCATGTGAAAGAGCTTAAAACTCACCCGGTAGACGTAAAAGCTGGCAGTTTCAGTTGAAGCACCCGGACCGCCGAAGGTCATGGTGTAAATCATGTCATAAATCCGGAAAGCATCCATTGTCCGTAATAATATTGTGATGACTATAACTGGCTTTAATAAGGGAAGAGTTATATATTTAAAAGTTTGCCAGCTGGTCGCTCCGTCCATGGTGACTGCTTCATAGGGCTCAATGGGGAGTGACCTGAGTCCGCTATAACACAGCAAAATGACAAAGGGGGTCCATTGCCAAATATCAGCGAGTGCTACTCCCGCTAAAGCATAGGAATGGTTCCCTAATATATTAAAACCCTCGCTAATATGCAGAACACGCAGAACCTGGCTGATCAACCCCATATCATAATTAAAAAGAAACCTCCATTGTAAGCCTACAATAATAGGAGTAACCATCATTGGAATAATTACCAGAGTGCGTATGGTTTTGCTTCCCCGGATATCTTTATTCAACAACAGGGCAATGGATAGCCCAACCACGAATTCGATTGGAATCGCAATTAGCATAAATAGGACAGTGATTTTGAGAGCTTTCAGAAATTGGGTATCTTTAAAAGCATCAATGAAGTTTTGAATACCGACGAATTGCTTTCCCAAGGTAAATTTTTTTAGGTCATAAGAATAAAAACTTAAATTTAATGAAAAAATAAGGGGATAAATAACAATACAAACCAAAAGGACTAAAGTTGGAATTAAAAGAAGATAAGGAAACAGTTTTTTTCGGGTACGCAGGTTTATCGCCATTGACTGAAGTCACTCCAAACTTGTTAAGATGACCTGCAACGTACTTCTTTAGGGGAGACAGAGCCTCCCCTAAAGAAGTACGTTTGTAAATTTATTTCTTGTAATAACCAGCTTTATCCAATATATCTGCCCATGCTTTGGCAGCAACATCCAAGGCATCTTTGGCCGATAATTCTCCAGAAATAGCTTGAGATAGCGGAACTACAAGCGCTTCTTCGAGTTCGTTGGTTTCTGGACCGTCAAATAAGAGTTTAGCTCCAGCAAGAGTTTCGACAATAGTCGGAACTGCCGGATTCACCTTAATAAGTTCAGCATTTGTGGCCATCGAAAGTCGGGAAGCATGAGCCCGCCCATGAATCTGCCAATCGGTTACAATCTCTTTACTGGTAAGCCACAGTACGACCCAGGCAGCGGCGTCTTTGTTTTTCGAATAATTGGCTACACCTAAAGACCAACCACCCATGATAGCGGTATTAGGTCGGATGACATCTTTGGCTTTAACCGGGAATAAACCGTAGCCCATTTTCCCCCGAACTTTCGAATCAGCCGATTCCAAAGCTTGGGTAATACCACTGGCTTCGATACCCATAGCAATACGGCCTTCCTTGGCAGCTCCGTAATGCTCAAATTCTCCAAAAGATGCAATATCTTTAGGTCCGAACTTTAACAGTTCCAGCAGAAAATTGAGTGAATCAACACCAGCCTGACTATTCAGAGTAGGTTTAAGATCTTTATCAAATACATCTCCACCAGCCGAGAACAAAATGGGTATCCATGCCAGGTTCATGCTGAACCCACGACGACCGGGATAACCAAAACCATACATCGAACCCTCTTTATTGAGCTTAGCCGCTATGACTTTGGCATCTTCCCAAATTTGAGGAGTAGCCATTCCTGCTTCTTGGAGTAAATCATTCCGGTAGTAGAAAACACGGGAATCAGGCTGATAGGGAAACCAGTAAATATCTTTTCCAGGATTCCAGACTTTCCAGATACCAGGAATAATATCGTCAATTTCCGGGTTTGGAAAACCTTCTTTGCCGATATAAGGATTGATAGGTTCTGCAAAAGCCATATACTGCCTTGACCATTCAGTACAGGGGTTGATGATATCGTAGGTTTTTGCTCCGGCGGCATCCATAAGTTGTTTGGCATTGAGTTCATCGTACGGCACCTGGTCAACGATTAACTTAATTCCGGTTTCCTTTTCCAATCTCGGAGCGAGACCAGTAGCAAGATATTTACTGTCTTCAGTTGAGACAATAGCAACCCGCAAAGTGACTCCTTCAAACGGTTTATTCTGAGCGTATACACTATTGAAAAATACTAAAACCAAAAGCCCAACGAGTAACAGAATTCCTAAGCTCCTTTTCATTCATAACCCTCCTATAATAATAATTATGGAAATTTTTATCAGTAATTTCTTAATTAGAATTAACGATCACCCCCTTGATAAGCTAAGCCTGAGCTATTGTCAAATGTTGTAATTAGGGTAGGATCAGGCGTCGTTTTTATCATTTTTCATTCCATTGACAAATTCCACAATTTGAATAACTCAAGATACGCACCTTCCCTTAAACTTCAAATACAACTATTGAGTATAACTCGTAGCCTTCGCTCGAATGACATCGGCCTTGAACCAAATTAATTTTACTCCTTACGCTTTTTCTGTATTCAGGCATACCCAACATAACCTATCTTCATTCTTGGCACAAAGCGCTAAATACACCCCTTTTTAAGCTAAAGCCTGGGCGAACGCCAAACCAATCCCGACACTGCCGCTGGTGATGACCGCTCCTTTATCACACAATTGCAGATCCATTTTTTTTCCTTATTCTTTTTCATCCTTTTTCAACTATAAAATATGTCCCTCACTGCCACGACAATATCGTTTTCGCTGGGAATGGACGCGTCTTCCAATTTTTTATTGTAGGGTATGGGAACACTCAATCCGCATAATCTCTTTACCGGCGCATCCAAGTAATCAAACATATTTTCACTCACTAACGCGGTCAGTTCCGACGCAAAGCTTGACGGAGCCACTGCTTCCTGAACGATCAACAAGAGATGGGTTTTACGGATCGATTGAAAGATGGTCTCGGTATCCAATGGTGATAAGGTACAGGGGTCAATCACTTCCGGTTGAATACCGTCTTTTTCCAACAAGGGAAGGACATTTAAGACTTTCTGTACCATGTATGAGGTAGCAACGATGGTCAGGTCCTTTCCTTCCTTTTTGATGTCGGCTTTCCCCAACGGAATAGTATACTCCTCGATCGGTACCTCTCCTTTGAGTGGATAAAGGAGTTTATGCTCAATGAAAACCACCGGATTATCATCACGAATAGCAGACAGTAAGAGGCCCTTGGCATCATAAGGAGTGGAAGGCATGACCACTTTTAACCCTGGCACATGGACAAAAAATGCCTCTAAAGATTGAGAGTGTTGTGCGGCTTCGCCCGAGCCGGCCCCACCCTGGGTTCGAAGTACCATGGGAACTTTGACTTTGCCACCCGACATATATCTCATTTTGGCTGCCTGGTTGATTATCTGATCCATGGCCATGGTGGTGAAATCCACATACATGATTTCCGCCACCGGGCGCAATCCCAGCATTGCGGCACCGGCTGCCGCGCCGGCGATGGCTGCCTCCGAGATGGGAGTGCTTCTCACTCTTTTGCATCCAAATTCATCTAAAAATCCCTTGGTCACTCCAAAAACATTTCCCAAGACTCCAATATCTTCTCCCAGAAGAATAACATTATGATCTTTTTTCATTTCAGAATATAAAGCCTGTCGTAATGCTTCAGCATAAGTCACATATGCCACGGTTCTCACCTACCTCTTCTTCTGATTTCACGCGAAGACATACTCCAACACATCTTTTGGATCTGGCTCGGGGCTCTCTTTAGCGAATTTTTCTGCCTTGAGAATGATTTGATTCACTTCGTTTTCGATAGTATTCAACCGCTCTTCATTGGCGGGATCAATCTGAATGAGCTTATTTCTGAGGGCATTGATCGGGCATCTCTTTCTCCACTCTTCTATCTCTTTCCGATCCCGGTAAATCTGGGGATCGGCTACCCAATGCCCCTCGGTTCGATAGGTCTTGCATTCCAGAAAAACCGGGCCCTTTTTAGAAAGAACTATTTCTCGAGCTTTTTTTGTTTCTTGGTATACCCGGAGAACGTCATTCCCATCAACCACCTGGCTGGCTATCGCATAAGCCCTGGCGCGATCGGCCAAATCCTGAAGTGCAACCGCGTCGTGAATACAGGTGGAAATAGCATAAAGATTATTTTCACAAACGAATATGATCGGGAGTTTCCAGATAGACGCCATGTTTAGCGCTTCATGAAAAGCGCCAGTACTGGTGGCACCATCGCCAAAGAAGCAGACAACCACATTCGGTTTCTCTTTATAATCCAGAGCCAGGGCGGCGCCGACCGCTATTGGAATCCCACCGCCAACGATCCCATTGGCGCCTAAAATCCCTAAATTGAGATCGGCAATATGCATTGATCCACCGCGGCCACGACAATAACCGTTTTCTTTCCCCAGAAGTTCCGCCAGCATAATACTGGGATCTCCCTCCATCGCTAAGCAGTGCCCATGTCCCCGATGAGTGCTGCTGATATAATCTCCTTTTAAT
>CAYSWT010000116.1:0-6355 GCA_964434845.1 uncultured Atribacterota bacterium
ACTCATCCAGGATCGCATAGAGGTAATAGAAGAGTCCCAACGTATAGGTCGCCAACGGCGTGATGTCCCAACACCAGAGGCAATTGGGAGAGACGGCCAGATCGTGGTTAATTCGGGGCAAAGGATGGCGGTGCCGGGCACTTCCCCGAGGCTCCGACAGATGAGCTTCTTTCAGAAGCCGATAGCCTGTGGAAGGACTCAGATGAACCACATCCCTGTCGCTCCCATAAGCACAAAGGACGGGAACCGAAGCACCTACCAGGTCCTCACGAGTGGCCAACGCCAAGAAGGCTTCTCGCTCTTCTGGAAGCAAATGGTGAGGCGCTTGTCGGGGACCGGGAAGGCCGTCCTCCAAGGAACCCTTTATCTTCTGAGTACGCCATCGGCTCAGTCGATGCCTTTCCAATCCCAACAGAGCCCACAGCCGTTCTTGCGTCATCCCTACCGCACGGGCTTGATCAAACATCTCCAAAAGCTCCTCCTTCTGTTGCACCTCCAACCGAATCCCTCTCAACGACCCTCGGAACCCCCACGCCAAGCTTTTTTTAAAGCTTGGTTCTCCATGGCCAGCGATGCTAAGGCCCTTTCCACCTCCTCCTTCTCTCTTAAAAGAGCCTCATGGGCCTCGGCAGGTACCGATGGTTTTGCTTCTTTCCCGGACGAACGGAGCGAAGGGCGGCTAACGCTCCCTCCTCTACAACAGCTCGAATTCGAGCCAAATCGGTATGGTATAGCCCCTCCCTACGAAGCATTTCACCTACACGACCAGGAGATCGACAACTCTCCACAAAGAGATCAAACTTTTTCTCGGCAGTGAGATTACGACGACTCTTGGAAGACGGTTCTCCTGACAGTGCCTCCCCTTTTTCAATCTCTTCCAAACTCAGGTGAGGAAGTCCTGGTCTTCTTGACCAATCACCTGAAGTTGGGAGCAACCACGATTTCGGCCATCTATAAGGACCGTTGGCAAATCGAGATCTTCTTTAAAGCTTTGAAGCAGAACCTCAAGATCAAGACCTTTGTTGGAACCAGTCCCAATGCGGTGAGGATTCAAATTTGGACAGCATTGATTGCGATGCTGATCCTGAGATTCCTTCAACTCCGATCGCAATTTCATTGGTCCCTTTCGAATCTGGTGGCCTTGTTGCGCATGAATCTCTTTACCCATCGGGATCTTTGGGCCTGGCTCAATCATCCGTTTCAAATTGATCCTGTTCCATATGAACCGGAGCAGTTGTTTTTGGACTTTGCCTAATTCGGACAGCATTTTTTATAGGAAACCTGATTTTCAAATGGTAAAAATCTTGTCCAAAATGCCAATGATTTCAAGAGGTGATTATAAAATTCCCCGCTAATTTGGACAGCAATGATGTATTTTAAAAATATTTGATTACCTAAAACATATAAGGTTTAGATATGGGTTTAAGAAAAAATGTAATGACAGGTGTCCTTCGGACTACGAGTGTCGGAATTTTAGGGAAATTCATGAAAAATGCCTGCATAAGGTAATAAAGGGCTATTCATAATGAAAAAGATTTCAGTATTAACCCTGATTCACATGAGGCCAAATAAGCTTGGAGCCCTTGAGGAATACTCTCTCCATCTATCCGCAGAAATTATTCGGAGAGGGAATCATGCAATTGTTGGCTTTTCTGATTATCCACCCCCATGGCTAATGAAAAAATTCGAATCCTTTGGAGTTCAAGTTTTGAAATTCGAGCCATCGGGTAACAGGAAAAAATTAATCGTGGATATCCGAAAAACCATCCAGAAGTATAATTTAAATATCGTTCATGCAATCTTTTATCCCGTATACTCAAAGGATCTGATTCTCGCTACCTTTGGGAATGGCTGCAAATTGATTCACTCTGATCAGGAATCAAGAATTTCACATCCAACAAAGGGGTGGAGAAGTTTAGGACGGTATCTGTGTAACAGGATTTTTCAAAGATATATTGATGCCATTATTGCCGATGCAGAATTTATTAGAGAATGCCAAATTAAAGACCATTTTACAAAACCGGGAAAATTACCAATTATATACAATGGTGTAAATTTAAGAAGGTTCAAGGGGGCAACCGCTCCTGAAAAAAATGAGTTCTTGAAACAATTTGACATCCCTGAGCATTCATTTGTCATTGTTACAATCGCACAATGTATAAAAGAGAAAGGGTTAAATTACCTTCTTGATGCTGCCAAAGTTGTTGCAGATAAACATCCGAATTCAATCTTTTTTGTAATAGGGGATGGACCTGAACGGTCAAATTTAGAAAGGCAGGCTCTAACCTTAGGCATAAAGGATAAGATCATTTTTACCGGAATGCGCGTTGATACGGAAATGTTTCTTTCGGTTGCCGATGTTTTTGTCCTTCTCTCTGTATGGGAAGAAGCTTTTGCATTCTCTTTGCTTGAGGCAATGGCCTCTGGATGCCCTGTGGTGGCTTCTCGTATTGGAGCTATTCCTGAATCTGTTTTAGATGGCGTCACAGGCATACTCGTTCCGCCAAGGGATGCAAAAGCTGCTGCAGATGCCATTTTGAAATTATTGACTGATGACGGCTTACGATTAAAGATGGGCATGGCTGCCAGGAAAAGAGTTGAAGAGAACTTCTCACTTGAACAGTGGGTGAATAAGACAATTGAGGTGTATGAAAAAGCACTCCAAACATAAGGACTGAGTAGAGAACCGAAGGACTGAGCACTTAGAAGAAGAGGTAGATCGTGGTGAATGGAATTAAAAAAATCGAAAAGTTTGAGGATCTGATTGCTTGGCAAAAGGCAAGAGAACTAACAAGGTCAATCTATAAGATTACAAGATAAGGAGAGTTTTCAAAAGACTTCGGACTTAAGGAGCAAATTCGAAGAGCTTCTGTCTCTATTATGTCCAATTTGGCGGAGGGGTTTGAACGAGGGGGGCGGGCAGAATTTCATCAGTTTTTGGTAATTGCCAAGGGTTTTTGTGCCGAATTGAGATCCCAGTTGTATGTTGCATTAGATGCGGATTATATAGATGAAAAAACCTTCGAGGGTCTTAAGGGTTTGGCAAAAGAAACAAGTCGTTTGGTCGGCGGATTGCGTGCCGCGGTCTACAAACAAAAGATGAAAAACAGCTAATCGTTAGCACTCAGTACCCAGTCCTCATTACTCAGTTCTCATGAATGAGCCCTCATAACTCAGTCTTCATAACTTAGTCCTTAAGGCTAATTTTATGGATGAAAAAGAAAAATACAGTGGTGTGATTTTGGCGGCGGGGAAAGGGGCTCGGATAGAACCCCTCAGTTTATCTTTTCCAAAACCCATGCTCCCCGTCTGCAACAAACCCATAATCCAGTACCAGATTGATAGCATGATGGATCTGGGGATCAGGGAGATCTTTATCGTATGCGGACAATTCAAGGGAACCTTTGAAAAGTATTTTGCCGATGGGAAAAAAATCGGTGTTTCCATCCGCTACATCGAGCAGGAAAAACCCCTTGGTATTGCCCATGCGTTGGCAAAGGTTGAACAATATGTCAAGAACCCTTTTTTACTTTTCCTTGGGGATATCCTTTTTATTACTAAAGATTTGAGGAAAGTGCTGGATTTATTTGAAAATAGGCAGGCCGGTGGCGTTTTAACTGTTAAGCAGGAAGCAAACCAGGAGTACATCAAACGTAATTTTGCAGTTTTGCTTCACGAGAGTGGAATGGTTAAGAGGGTTGTAGAAAAGCCGCGTTACATTTTGAACAATCTAAAAGGCTGCGGAATATATTTTTTCGACCTTCCAATTTTTGATGCCGTTCGGAGAACCCCCAGGACAGCAATGAGAGATGAATACGAAATTACATCATCTATTCAAATTCTTATTGATGATGGATATCCAGTATATCCCGCAGAAGTAATAGAATGGGATATGAACATAACTGTTGTAGACGACTTGATTTTAAGTAATCTTAAGATGCTCGATTTTCTAAATAAAGAAAAAGAAATAGGGAAAGACGTTCATTTGCACGCCGAGGCAGAGGTTATTCATTCTGTCATCTGTGATAATGTTACCATCGAGCACCCAATAACAATAAAGGACTCAATTATTATGCCCGAAACCAGAGTCTCCAGTCAAAAAGATATCATTAAATCACTTGTAATGAATGACTTCATACATACCTTGGCTGAAAGACAATTGTGAACTTATAACTCTTAAGCGGAGCAGTTATGGAATTTAAAAAAGCACTGGTTACGGGTGGAGCAGGATTTATTGGTTCTCATATTGCAGAAAAACTTATCGCAAGAGGAATCGAAACAGTTGTTCTTGATGACCTTTCCGTAGGGAAAAAAGAAAATATTCCCTCAAATGCTGAGTTCATAAAGGGAGATGTTTGCGATCCTGAATGTGTCCGAAATGCCTTGGCAGGGGTTGAGGTTGTTTTCCACGAGGCTGCTCGTGTGAGCATCAGAGATTCTTTCAGGGGTTTTTCCGAAGATGCCAGGGCGAACGTTATGGGAACCGTTAATATTCTGAAATGTATGGAAGGGAGTGAAGTTAAGAAATTTGTCTATGCATCCTCCATGGCAGCTTACGGAGATGCCAGGTATCTACCGGTTGACGAAGGGCATCCTCTCGAACCGACCTCCCCTTATGGCGTCAGCAAACTTGCAAGTGAAAAGTATATTCATTGTTTTTGCCAATATGCTGGAATCGATTATGTTATTCTTCGATACTTTAACACGTATGGTCCAAGACAGACCGCCTCACCTTATGTGGGTGTAATAACTATTTTTATACGAAAGTTACTGAATGGTGAGGATCTGCCAATATTTGGCGACGGCAACCAGGTAAGGGATTTTATAAATGTGGAGGATATAACAGAAGCAAATCTTTTGGCAATGGATTACTCTGGTCCGCATCAAATTTTTAATGTTGGAACAGGCGTCGGTACCACGGTTAACACCATAGCACAAATTCTACAAGAGAAGATGGGAAAATCAATCCAAATTCAGTATTTGCCAATCCAACCAGGCGAGCCTTCAAGCTCGGTGGCAAATATTAGTCTTGCCAGAAAGGAGCTTGGATTCGTGCCCCGCTGGGCGCTTGAGAAAAAAATTTCTGAGGTCATTGAATGGAATATTAAAGAGGCATACGGAAAAAGTTTATGAACCTTAGATCCATGATTCAAAATCCTGGATATTATTTTAATCGTCTCCTTCAAGAAGCAGAGTTCCATACCGGCATCTCATGCTCCAAGCCTTCAGAGGTGTGGCTAAAATTAACCGAGAGGTGCAACTGCCGTTGCAAGATGTGTGACATATGGAAACAAAATTTATCGGCAGATGGAGAGCTGACAACAGAAGACTGGAAAAACGTTCTATTTGGTCTTCACCAATGGTTGGGGAAGAAACATATATGGTTTACGGGTGGAGAGCCTTTTTTAAGAAAGGATTGCATTGATCTAATAAAATACGGAAGTACAATAGGGTTATCAATTGCTGTTATCACGAATGGTATTCTTTTAAAACCGGAACAAATGCATTTACTTTTCGAAGCTGGCTTGAAGGAATATCACGTCTCTATTGACTCTATGAGTCCAGAAATTCATGATCACTTAAGAGGGATAAAAGGAGCTCATAAACGAGCCACCGAAAATGTATTGGCTTTGAAAGATTATTTGGAAAGAAACGGGAAGAGAATGAAAATAGTGATCAAAACAATCATAATGGGGGTCAATTCCAAAGAGATACTCCCTCTCGTTGAATGGACAGAAAAAAACGGATTTGATGAAATAAAATTTCAACCTCTGGAAAGCAATCTTGAGGGGGTTGACGATCCTCAATGGTTTAATAATTCGGTTTTTTGGCCAAAAGGGGAGGGTGTTTGTGAAATCACTGGGATTATGGATGAGTTGATTTTGAGAAAAGAGAAGGGCGTAAAGATTTACAATTCAATATTGGAATTGAGAAATATGAAAGAATATTTTCTAAAACCTGTCGATAAATATGATGAAGCAAAAGCCCATACTCTTGGTTCTTACCGCAGGGATCAACAATGCAAGGGCGCTATTACTTGGATGGAAATTTTAAGCCGTGGCGGCCTAAGATTATGCCGATATATGCCTCCTCAAGGAGATGTAAGAAAACAAGCCCCTCGTAATTTATGGAGAAATAGGCCGAAATGCTGGAAAAAACCAGAGAAGTTATGTTTCAAATAAAGACCTCCCCTCCTTAATCTCTTTTCCCCGGTAAATACGTATATTGATTTTTTTACCCTCCTTCATTATACCTTCACAATATCTCATCATAAAAATTGCCTCGAAAAATTAAATATCGTGTCGAGGAGCATGTTAAATCACCCCTTTAGAGGGGGTTAGGAGCATTTCATTTC
>CAYSWT010000117.1:0-6307 GCA_964434845.1 uncultured Atribacterota bacterium
ACCCTCTCATTTCCATTTTCATATGGTGCCACAACGTGGCATGAGGGTCTATTCTGTAAACTCAGCCCTGTTTTCAAATCAGTCGTTCAATTTGCTATAATTATTATATCGAACATCATCAGAAATAATAACCAAATGGGTTTGATTTTGTGGGGATTCTATATTTAATTGAGGTATAGTATTTGGAAGGGAGGAGAACACGTGTCTGATCAAACTGCTTTTGGGTTGAGTACACCCATCAGCAATATCAGTCATATCGAATTGACACACGAAGAATGTCAAATATTACGGGGATTAGCTGGCCGGGTGGCTGATCTTGCGTGTCGACCAATAGAAGAAGAAAAGAGGCAATTATGGTATCGTCTTAACGACCTTCAACCAACTCGACCGGTTGTTTTCTGCGATCCGGAAAATGGTTGGAATGAGATCATTACCGAGGATGACCTCCAATGTGAGACCGAACTCGCCCGGCATTGGGAAATGTTGCTCCGCAAAGAAATTTTTTGGGGAGAATCCATGGGTGATGACCGGGTCATCGAACCAATTTTCACTATTCCTTATACCTATTACGAAAGTGACTGGGGGATGCATGAAGTCAAAATCGGAGGAGACCAGGGAGGGTCCTACCGTTGGGATGCACCACTGAAAGATTTTCGCGATATGGGTAATCTTCACTATCCGGAAATTCTGGTGGATCATGAAAAAACCGATCGGATGGTTATGCTTGCTCAGGACACCTTTGGTGATCTGCTGAAGGTACAGTTGAAAGGAGTTTGGTGGTGGTCGTTGGGTATGACCTGGACTCTCGTTAATTTGCGTGGTCTGGAACAGATCATGATTGACATGTTTGATTATCCTGATGAACTCCACCAGGTCATGGCCTTTCTGCGGGACGGTCATTTGGCTAAACTCGACTTTTTGGAAAAAAATGGATTGTTGAGTCTCAATAATGATGGGACCTATATTGGTTCCGGTGGGTTCGGTTATACCCATGAACTGCCTCAACTTGATTTTGATGGGAATCAGGTTCGGACGATAGATATCTGGGGTTTTGCGGAAAGTCAAGAAACCTGCTATGTGTCGCCGGACATGTTTGCCGAGTTTATTTATCCCTATCAATATCCATTATTAGAACGTTTTGGATTGAATTGTTATGGATGCTGCGAACCACTTGACAAGAGGTGGGAGGTTGTTAAAAATTTTCCTCGTCTCCGCAGAGTATCAGTTTCACCCTGGGCCAACCTTGAGGTGATGGCTGAAAAATTAGCTGCCAACTATGTGTATTCCCTCAAACCGAATCCGGCAGATATCGCTGTTCCGCAGATCGATGAAGACTACATCCGTAAAAAAATCAAGGAAGCCTTCCATATTACTAAGAATTGTCGGGTGGAGATCATCATGAAGGATAATCATACCATCGGTAGGAATCCAAATAATGTGATCCGTTGGTGTCGGATTGCCCGGGAAGAGGCAGAAGCACTATAAAAGTCACTATCAGTTCCATTTAAGATATAGATTTCCAGTGAGAAAGTAAACAAAGATGGATTCTTGATAATATTAGTCGTTGGCTATTTTGGCTATTGAGGAGATTCAGTATAAATAAAACCATGAATGGTGCACAATATGATTACTTGACAAAAATAGGATTCAGGGATAATTATATTATGCACCATATAATATGTTAACATTAACAATAAAAAGGGGGGAGATAGTAAAAAACATATTTTATCAGTTATCTTATGTGAATTTGTTTTAACAACAAATTAAATTGGAGGTGAAAGGAACTTGAGGAAATTACGATTTTTCTTAGGAGTTGGTTTAGCGTTTGCTTTGATTCTTACTTTGGTTGTTATCAGTTTTGCACAAGAATCGTCAGAGTTGGAATTGAAAACAGCTGAAAAAGCATTTGAGGCCGCGGATAAGGGTCAACCAGATCCAGCCTGGAAAGGTCAAAAGTTTACCGTTGGTGTTTACTCTGCAGGTCCCCGAGGGGCAATATCTGGTCCTATTTACTTTTGGAGACCCTACTTTGAAAAACTGACCGGAGCGACTTATGACATCGTTGAAATTCCATTTGGTGAACTTCGCGAAAAAATATTTACCGATTTGATGACCGAGACAGGAATATATGATTTAATCGTTGGGCCAAGTTGGTTCTATGGTGACTATATTTCTAATGATTGGATCGTTCCCAGCGAAGAATTTAAAAACGATCCCAGGATGCCTAAATGGGATGGCGATTCCATTCTTCCTCCGATCAAAGCATTATATCAATGGGGGGATAAATGGGTTGGATTCAATAATGACCACGATGGTCAGATTTTGTACTATCGACGTGACATTTTATCTGATCCGAAATGGCAGGAAGAGTTTAAAAAAGAAACTGGTAAAGATATGCCAATACCACCCAAGACCTGGGATGAAGTCTATGACGTCGCCAATTTCTTTAATGGGAAAGACTGGAATGGTGATGAGAAACCCGATTATGGTATCACCATGCACCTAAAGGTTGGTGGGCAGGGTTTCTTCCATTTCATGTCCTTCTCGGCTCCTTATGTGGTGAGCCCAGCACCGGGTGATGACCCGAAAAAAGTAACCCGTTACCACAATGTCTATTGGTTTGACCCAGAAACCATGGAACCGTTGGTCAACACTCCTGGTCATGTTGAAGCTCTTAAAATGCTCATCAAGCTCTCTAAAACCGGACCATCTGCCATGTGGGGTTGGAGTTTAGGCGAAGCTTGGGATGCCTTCTTAAGAAACAAAGCAGTCATAACTTTCTCATGGGGTGACGTGGGATCACTTTCTCAACTTCCTGATCAATCAGAAGTACGCGGAAAACTTGGCGCTGCTCCTATTCCAGGAAGTGAAAAATATTACGATTTAGAAACGAAACAATGGGTTGAGAAGAGGAACTTTGTCGCCAATACATCCGGAGCCTCTTGGCATGGGGTCATTTCAAAATTCTCAAATCATAAAGACCTTGCAGCTTACTTTCTCTCCTGGCAAGCAACTGTTCCTATCAATCATTGGAACGTTGTTTGGGGTTGGACTGGAGTTGACCCAGGAACCTTGTATGACCTCTTACAGCCTACTGGAAAGTCCACTATTGAAGAGTACGCCGAAACTGGTTATGATGCTGAGGATGCCAAGCAATTTGTCAATGCTTACGAAGAAATGTGGTATAAATATCCTTTGATGCAAGCTTACTTGCGTATCCCTGGTACTCCGGAATTTTGGGAAGTATGGGATATTCATCTCTCTGAAGCAATAACCGGTCAGGTCTCGCCCGAAGAAGCCTTGAATCGTACTTACCAGGATTGGAATGACATTATTGACCGTTATGGGCGGGATAAGTTGAAGAAGCTCTATCAAGAAGCTATTGGTTACCAGCCATAAGCAAGTCTGAAGTACCATCAAAACAGCTGGGGGGGGAGTTTCCCCCAGCTGTTTACCTTTCATTCACACAATGTATTGTTCGCAAGATAAAACACGCCGATAAGGAGCATTGCCAATGAAGGAAAAAGGGAATGTTTTTGTAGTACCCGCAATAGTATGGGTATTCATTTTCACCATTTTTCCTCTGCTATATTCTTTTCGAGTCAGTTTATCAAGTGTTTCTTATGGAAAAATAACCGGCTTTGCTGGTATTGCAAACTACTTGAGAATGTTAAGCGACTATCGATTTTGGTCGGTTTTAAGATTTACCTTTTTGTTTGCTGCGATAAGCGTTACAGCAACTATTTTTTTGGGATTATTTTTAGCTGTTTTATTCAACAGGAAAATGCGAGGTATTAAATTCTTTCGCTCTCTCATGACTATGCCTCTTTTTACCGCACCGGTGGCTTTAGGATACCTGGGAGTCATGATGTTTTATGAAGAAAGTGGACCGATGAACCTTTTAATGCAAACCTTTGGTTTGGGCAAGGCACCTTGGCTTTCTCAGCCCGGATGGGCTACTGCCTCAGTGTGTTTGGTAGATATCTGGCAATGGACGCCTTTTGCTTTTATTATTCTTTTAGCTGGTCTTCAGTCGATATCTGATGAAATTTATGAAGCGGCTGTGCTTGAAACTTCCTCAGGATGGCATGTTTTCCGCTATATAACCTTTCCGATGATCTCTCCTGTCCTTGGAACAGTACTCATGTTGCGTTTAGTCGATGCTTTTAAGGTTTTTGATATTCCATTTAGTTTAACCAGTGGTGGGCCAGGAACTGCAACCAGAACACTCACTTTTTATATTTATACTCAGGGGTTGAGAAACTTTGACTTAGGATATGCGAGTGCCATGGCTTATGTATTGTTAATCATCACAATGGTTATTGGATTACTTTTTTATCAGAGATATCATGGTTTGTATGAGTAACCGCGGGGTGGATACCATATGAAAAGAAAAAAAATCGGGATTATAGATGTTTTCATTTGGATTGTTGTCGCCATAACTATCATTTGGGTTATTACCCCGTTTTACTGGGCAGTCATCACCTCTTTTAAAAAACCAGTTGATGTATTCCGTTTGTCAGCTATTCCTTGGGTTCAATTTCATCCTACTCTTGAAAACTGGAAAATGGAATTTACTCAAAGAGGACCAGAGCTCTTTCGAGGTATAAGCAACAGTATAATTATTGCAGTGTTTGCCTCACTGATTGCGATTGCCATAGGGACCTTTGCTGGTTACGGTTTGGCACGATATAAATATCGGCGTTGGAAGAACCAAAATATGGCTTTCTGGTTTCTTTCACAACGATTTTTACCTCCAGCAGCAACCGTCATCCCATTCTTTTTATTGATGAAGACGATTAACATCATAGATACCCGATTAGCTCTTATTTTGGTGAATACCACTTTTACCATGCCCTTTGCTATCCTCATTATGCGCGATATGTTTCGAGAACTTCCGAATGAGTTAGAGGAGGCTGCTTTAGTAGATGGATGTTCTCGTTTTGGGGTCTTTTGGAGAATCGCGCTCCCTTTAGCAGTGCCAGCTTTGGTTTCAACTGCAATTATTTGTTTCGCTTTTGCTTGGAATGAATTCCTTTTTGCTTTGGTTTTGACGTATAAAAATGCCACTCCTATGACGATCATCATTGCTGGTACCGAACATACCCAAGGAGTTCAGTTCTGGTATGTTTCAACCCGATTATTAATGGCAATTATTCCTCCCGCGATTCTTGCTCTCATGGTACAAAAATATATTGTTCGTGGTTTAACTCTTGGTGCAGTAAAGGGATGATACATAGGTTCACTTGACTATCTCCAGTTGTTATGGTAGTTTTTTCGCATAGTCAAAAATGAATATGCACCGGAGCAGGCGATCATTCCTCTATCGAATGGAGTGGTGGGGCTGGGCCATTTGCAGCAGGTAAAACCTGTGGGACCATAAAAAGGTTCCACAGGTTTTTTATTTGTTATAGGAAGGATGTTTTCATGACCGAACGAGAAAGGTACATACAAATCCGAAATGTTTTAGTGGGGATACTGTTTTTGAATTGGGGTGTCGCTCTGGCGAAAGTTTTTTATGGACGATCAATCGGTTCAGCCAGTATGGTCGCGGATGGTTTTCATTCTTTATCAGATGGAGCATCCAATATTATCGGACTGGTGGGAATATCTCTTTCGGTACGGCCTGCAGATGGTGATCATCCCTATGGGCATAAAAAATATGAAAGTTTTGCTGCGATTGCTATCGCTATGCTTCTTTTTATCGTGAGCATCGATATCTTGCGAGGGGCTTTTTCTCGTCTATCAAATCCAGTTATTCCTGAAGTCACCATTTCCAGTTTTGTGGTTATGATCGTCACCATTATCATCAATCTTATTGTGGTGAAAAGTGAAAACGCTGCCGGACGACGACTGGAAAGCGATATTCTGACCAGTGATGCATTGCATACCCGCAGCGATATTTTTGTTTCCCTCTCAGTTTTTGCCACTTTGATAGCGGTGAAGTTTGGTGTGATCTGGCTCGATATGATGGCAGCCATCATTATCGCCGGATTGATCCTGAGAGCAGGGGTAGAAGTTCTCTTGAGGAGTTCCGATGTTTTGTGTGACCGGATTATGATTGACCCTGCTACCATCACCGAACGTGTCCTGACTATTCCCGGGGTTCAGGGATGTCATCAAATTCGTACTCGGGGACGGAAAGATTATATTTATATCGACCTCCATGTTTTGGTTGATGATACCATGCCAGTAGAAAAAGCCCATGAACTTGCCAATCAGGTCGAGGATGCTTTGAAGAAAG
Source organism: uncultured Atribacterota bacterium (assembly GCA_964434845.1). Classification (GTDB taxonomy): domain Bacteria; phylum Atribacterota; class Atribacteria; order Atribacterales; family Atribacteraceae; genus CAYSWT01. Next base: position 6,245 of record CAYSWT010000117.1, read on the forward strand.
ACATTAATGGAGTATCTGACGTGGTTGTTCACGTTGAACCGGTGAATCAAGGAGAATAAAGGA
>CAYSWT010000118.1:0-6283 GCA_964434845.1 uncultured Atribacterota bacterium
TTTAATCATATTTTTCACCGGAGTTTTCTGACCTCTCCCTTTGAACAAAGGGAGATCGAGAGGTATTCGATTGGATCTTAAGCAATCTTCTCATCCTTTCGTCACCCCTGAATGGTTCTATCAGGGGCCTAAAGTAAATTGAAAAGGTTTAGATTCCCGATTTAAAAATTCGGGAATGACGGATGGTATCGATATCCGCCATAAAAATCTATTGCGTCGAAGTTTTCATTGTAATATGGTACTGCAAACACTATGGCGGTCTATTTCATCAATAAATAAGAATATAAAAGAGCTCTCGGGAGATGAAATGGTCCTTTCCAGAGGTTCCCTTTGAGTTCAAGGGAAACGGAGCCATCACGGTGGAGATATCCATACCATTCTCCATATTCTGAATCAGGAAAATGTTCAAATGACCAATCATGTACTCGAACATACCAATTCCAGTATTTCTCATCATGGGTAATGGTATAGGCAAGAAGAAGAGCATATAGGGCTTCATTGTGGGGCCACCACAATTTCATATCATGTTCCAGTTGCTCAGGAGGCATTCCAGCAATATCAACGAAATAGAGTATTCCCCCATACTGCTCGTCCCAACCCCAATGAAGAGACCAATCGATAATTTCAAGAGCTCGATTAATAATTTTTTTATCTTTTCTTCTTTTCCCCTCTTCCAAACAGAACCAAGCTGATTCTATGGCATGACCTGGATTAACGCATCGTCCTTCTGGACCTGGCAGAATTTTGCCATCATTCAGAACATTTTCAAGCAACGCTCCGACTTCATCTCGGGTATGAACATAGAGAATCTCATGGAGATACTGATTGATAATTTCTTCAAAACGATCATCATGAATGATTTCTCGTAATTGTTGGGTAGTGGCTACCATAATCATAGGTATAGCATGAGTTTTCACTGGATAATTTTCAATACAGACATTTCCTCCAAGCCTTTCTGGTTTTTTCAGTAGATCTATGATGTTCCAATAGGTTTTTAAAGCAATGTTTAAAGTTTCTTCATCACCTGATGCTTTTGCATAGTGTGCTAAACCAATAATGATAAATGTTTCTGAAAAAATACTCCAGGGTTTATTAATTGGTTTCCCATCACGAGTGGTACGAAAATAAGCTCTTCCATTCTCATCAAAGGCATATTTTTTTATAAAATCTGCTCCCAATTTTGAGGCATAAAGCCATTCATCCTTCTTCTCTATTTCATTATAAAGTTTTGCATACATCCATGCTCCTCGACCTTGAACCCATATCGCCTTATCTTTTCCATATGCGGAGCCATCACGATTGAGCTGAGAAATATACCCCCCAAATTCTTCATCTAAGGAATATTTCATCCAAAAAGGGATCACATCATGAAACAATTGGTTTTTATAAAAGTTGGCTAATTCATGAAATGCGGGACAGGGCATTGTATTTCCCTCCTGTTGAGAAATCAGTTATTCTTTTACTGCACCAAAGGTTAAACCACGTACAAAGTTCTTCTGGACAATCAATGTGAAAATAAGAACCGGAACAATAGCAATAAAAGCCAAGCCACACATCGGTCCCCACTCTAAAGCGCGATCGGTAATAAAACTGGCAATGACGACCGGAATCGTTTTCGCTTTATAAGTAGTCAGTATGACTGCAAATAAAAATTCATTCCAGGCAAGAATGAATGAAAAAACGGCTGCCACGACCAAGCCAGGAGTCGAAATCGGAATAACCACTCTTGCAAAACGATCGAAAAAGGTTCCGCCATCAACAATACACGCTTCTTCAATGCTCCGTGGAATCTCACTGAAAAAACCAAGAAGCATCCAGGTTACGAAAGGAATATTAAAACTGGTATAGGTCAGTATCAAAGCTGCACGAGTATCGAGCAACCCTAATGTTTTTATAATCAGAAAATAGGCTACCGCAGTGCATACCGCGGGATACATCCTGGTCATCAAAATCCAGTAAATCATAAATATTCCAATTTTAAATGGAAAACGGACCCGTGCCAGGGCATAGGCAGCAAAGGCACCAAAAAAAGTGGAAAATAATGTCGAAAAGGAAGCAATGATGACACTATTGATGAAATAAGGAAGAACACCACTTACTTGCATTATTCGTTGATAGTGCTCAGTGGTTATTCCCTGTGGAAACCAAACTGGAGGAGCGACAAAGATATCAATTGGCCTTTTTAATGAGGTCAAAAAAAGCCAATAAAGAGGAATAACAACTAAAGCCAGAGCCAAAATGATTATTAAATGCTCTCCAATTTTTTTTAAAATTGTGTGAGTTCGAAAAGGAGAAGACACAGAGTTAACCCTTATTCTAATCTACTTTCAACATGAACAAATTTTTTGGCAATTATATAAGAAAGGACAAAAATACAAATAAGAAAAATCCACGATTGCGCAGAAGCTACGGCAATATCAAAGTATTTTAAACCTTTTTTATATATTCTTAAACTCATCACTTCGGTAGCCAAACCTGGACCTCCATAGGTCAATACGTAAATGTTATCGAACATTTTAAAAGCATCCATGGTCCGCAAGAGGACAGCGACTGCCATAATTGGTTTGAGCATAGGCATAGTTATATAACGGAAAATTTGCCATCCACTTGCACCATCGATACGTGCGGCTTCAAATGGTGTTTCAGAGAGAGATTTGAGTCCTGCTACTAAAGTGAGCATCACGAAAGGTGTCCATGTCCAGGTTTCTACAATAATAACTGCTATTCTTGCCCAAACTGGATCAGAAAGCCAGGCTTTTTGCAAACCAATTCGATCGAACCATAATTTATACAGACCATAGTCCGGATTAAGAAGCATTCTCCAAAGGACCCCAACCACGACCGGAGCAATAACGTTGGGAATAAGAAGGATCGTCCTCCATATTTTATACCCCCTTCTTTCTTTCGAAAGAATGAGAGAAAGGGAAAGACCGATGAGAAATTCTAAGGCAAGGGAAATCCCTACAATGAGAAGTGTACTTTTAACGGAGGTAATAAACTCTGAATCTCTTAATCCAGTAAGATAATTCCGTAAACCAACAAATCGGATGACCTGATTCGGTCTTTTAATATCGTAATTGGTAAAGCTTACCGTTAAAGCGTATAAGAGGGGGATGAAAGAAGTAAGGCTCAAAAAAGCAAGAGCTGGTGAAATGAAAATCCAGCCCATTTTTTGATCATTTTTCATGCTTTCTTTTGCCACGGAATGATAATCCCCCTCTTCTTCAATACAACTTTATGAATTGTTCTCCTTCAGATCATTCCTCTGTCAAGGACCGGTATATTCGACGGTCGGTTTATTTTCCGAGAAGAGCTCTTTCCATTTGGCATCTACTTCTTCGATGAACTTTTCCGGCGTCATTTGCCCTGAGAGAAAACCCGACACTCGTGCATCCATAAAATCATAGGCTTCTTGGGATTGTGCAACTCGGAAACGAGGAACTGGTTTTAATAGACCTGGAAGAATACCATTTAAATCAGGCCTTTCTGCAAGGAGTTTCTCGTCCTGATACACAGCAATTCGGGTTGGCCCAATACCAATATTTTTAAAGAAATCACGCTGATTCTCTTCAGTGGTGAAAAATGCAATCCAGGCAAAAGCCGCATCTTTATTTTTGGAAGATTTCGGGATTCCCAGTGACCAGGCACTTAACTCTCCGGTACCATTCGGGTAGGGAGCAAATGCCCATTTCCCAACCACATTCGATTTGTTTGGGTCTCCAGCTGGACCACGTAAGAAGCTCGGCCACACTTCAGCCATGGCAACTTTACCGGATATGAAGGATTGCATTTGCTCAGGATATCCATAAGAAAGAGTGCCTTCAGGACAATATTTCAATAACTCAACTAATAGATTGGCGGCTTTTAAACCTTGATCTTTAAATTGACTGAGAGCTGGTTCCCATTTTTCATTCAATAATTTCCCACCTAAACCAATATAACGGGCACGCCAAAATTGACCGACTTGCTCACCCAAACCTGCTAAAGACATTCCAAAGAGAACACCACCACTGGTCAGTTTTGCTGAAATAGTATTGACCTCGTCCCAGGTTGTTGGAGGGTTTACGCCGGCTTTTTCAAATAAGTCTTTTCGATAGATAAATGAATAAACATCACAAGCATTCGGTATACCATAATTTTTCCCATCCCAGTATCCACTATTCAGCATGACTCCTGGAATAAAATCTTCCATGTTTATTCCATAAGACTTGATAGAGTCGTCAAGTGATTCAAGGAAAGGAACAAATTGTCCATCCCATTGATATGCGACTTGAAGGACATCGTAGGCATCGCTCCCGGTGACCAAGGCAGTAAATTCTTTTTCATATAACGAAGCATACGGATCAGCAACGACTTTTACCTTACAACCAGTGAGCTTCTCAAAAATCGGAGCCATTTGCATTGCTGCAGCATCATAGGTCGCTGATGCCATATAATAAACAGTGATTTCCTTCCCACTCAGATCGGGTAACTTTAAATCCGCAGCAAAACAAAAACTTGAAAGAACAAAGAGGCTTAATAAAGCAACACAGACAAAACGTTTCATGATTTACCCCCCTTTTGGTATTAATGTATAATACATTTAGCTCATTCTTCATACTGAGCTTATTCATACTCTAATTTCTTATTTTATAAAAGTCAATACAGCATAATATGAGGTGAGAAAAAGTAAAATCTCATGTTCAATGAAAATCTCCTTTACAAAAGAAATTTAAATGAAACTATAGAACGCTTAAATGATTTCTATAGTGGAAAAAGGAGAGAGAAGATTTATGCTCAAATGAGAGTGCCTTCTTCCACACTCTTCCATTACTATACCCAGCATTCACCAGGAGAAACCGCCTATCCAAATCCTCACGAGAGAATCGTATTTTGGGATCAACTCCTTGCTGAAAGACAAGACATTGAAGACGATTCCATGCCCTGCTGTTATTTATCGGAATTTGATCAAGGCATTTATGCTGGACTCCTTGGAGCAGAGATAAGGTTTTTACAAAATGCCGATGGTGGGTGGATTTCTTCAATGGCGAAACCCTTTATCGATGATCTTGAACTTTTTGTACAAAATCTTCCTCATTCGACGGTGCAATACTTCAATAGAGAAAACCATTGGTATAAAACCTATTTGAATCAGCTCCAAATTTTCCGTCATGGTTCAGCAGGGAAATTTGGAGTGAGCAACTTCATTTTAATTGATTCATTTAATCTTTTAATTGAATTACGTGGAGGAACCAATGCCTATCAAGACGCTTTCGATCACCCTGATGCAGTGAGAGGTATCATCGATTTTTCTCTCAATCTCAATATCTGGGTTCAGGAAACCTTTTTTAAAGAGATTGGGCTTTTTTGGGGTGGAACGTTTAGTCATTTTGGACAGTGGGTGAAAGGTAAAATTGTCTCAGAAAGTGTGGATCCCTTTCATTTAACTTCGGTCTCGTATTTCGATCAATGGGGGAAAGAACCAGTTGCACGAATTTTGAGTCATTTTGATGGTGGCTTCATTCATCTTCACAGCAATGGAAGACACCTTCTCAAAAGCGTCGCTTCCATACCTAAAATCAAAGGGATTTATCTTTTAGACGAACCAGGGTATCCTCCAGCCATTGAAGATCTTGCCAAGCTTGACCAAATGAGGGGATCAGTACCGTTAATAATTAACGTATCTTATCCAACATTCGCCGAATATCTCAAAAAACATCAATTCATTACTAATGTTTTTTACATAGTTGATGATGTCCCATCAATTTCAGTTGCGAATCACCTTATGGGAAAAGTACGTAATTATCATTAAATTATTATTGGATCTTTTACTGGATACTCGTTACTAATCACTCACAACTGTATTTACAGGATAAACCGCCATGCTGCTACGCAGCACCATGTGAGGATGGAAACACCAAAAGGTTGAGGTGTTGAGAAGTTGAGGTGTTGAGTTGAAAAAGAGTAACTGATGTGATTGCCACGACCTCAAAAAACGAGGCCTCGCAAGGACAGATTATTGTTGAAGTCTGAATTCGTTCCTGTATTTCCAGGATGTTAGATGGGGATAAAATATTCATTTCCACAATTACACAATTCCACAATTCTACGTTTTTACTCGATTCACTGTATTTATAGGAAAGACTTATTTTTAAGAGGAGATTCCATCCCGGTCATTAATCCGTTCATAGTATTCAGCCTGGAGTTGTTTGAGTGGCCTGAGCTTGTAATATTTGATTCAATACTGATTCCAAGAGTTCCACCATCCCTGAATCTTTGGTGTTTTTCAAAAAAAGGTGATGCA
>CAYSWT010000119.1:0-6252 GCA_964434845.1 uncultured Atribacterota bacterium
AACAGTTATCTTCGCCATAGTATCAACCTCTGAAACATATTACATTCATTGTATACAACCAAGGCTTATTAAACAATCCATACCATCAGTTCGGTTCAACCTGAACGAAATTGAATAATTTGTGATGACGAGACCTCTTTTTTTCAGTAAACAATGAAGACTCAATTTATTCAGAATATTCAACTCTCTCCCTTTTATGAACCTCTCGGTTCGATCTTTTCATCTTTCATTTTTCATGAGTTTTTCACTTTTCACTTTTTACATTTAACTGCCCTTGTTACATTTCACTGCCCCTGTTACCTTTCCCGAGCCTCTCCCTTTGGATAAAGGGATTCGATTCTTTTTTTCTGAAGCACGTTCAAAACAAGGTCAGCACGACAAAAGGGGTGAGAAAACAAGTCAAAACTTGCAGACTTATGCTTTATCGGTGATTTTCCCGGTCACATATTTGTGAATCATCATGGATACCAGGGTTTGATAGGGAAGGCCTTCTTCTGCCGACTTTGCTTTTAATCGAATCAAGTCGCTCTCCGAAATTCGAATATTGATCCGCTTGTTTTTCTTGAAGGTATTTTTGGCATACTGAGTATACAGGCTTCTGAGGCTATCGACATCTTTCGCCGAGAACCACTCGTCGTTCTCATACGATTTGAGAATATCTTCTTCGTATTGGTCTAACATAAACACCTTAGTCACCTCTTCTTTAAGTACCGCTTGGTTGCTTTTCTGCTTGGAATAATGGTCTTCAGGAAGATTTCTTTTTCATCCTCAACAAATGGTACAAGAAAAGCATAACCTTCAAACTCGACCATAAATATCATTTGCCCTCCGTATTTTTCTAGGTTTGGATGCTCAAGAATATCCAGTATTCTCCCCGCTTCAATCTGGAGCACAATGATTTCAAAAGAAATATTTCTTTCTCGCTTTAGTCTCTCGTTATTTTCTTCATTCCAGACAAAACACTTCATTGACAAATATAATTTTACGTTCATGTGTGCCTATTGTCAATCATAATTCTCTGTTTGTCACTCCGAACCCTGCCCCAAAACATGTTTCGGAATTCTGAAATCCATAGGTCATGAATTTAAATGTGCTTCAGCTTTGTCGAATTTCCGCAAAATCAAGCTTTTCGAAAACTCGAATGACCTCACTCGGTTTTGCGGGGGTTGGATGAACAACGATATTTCCTTGCAGGTGGTTTTTAGTGTTGCAGATGTGGTGATGACGCCGAGATTGAAAGAAAATCTCTCAATGTCATTATGAAAAATTTGTCCTACAGTACGCCCGCAGTAGTTTTTGTTGTTGGCGGTAACCGTGATATGATAGAGTACATAATGAGGGTTTTCTTGCCAAGCCCTTTGATGCTACCGACCTTGCTCACAGCATTGAATGATTTTTAAGCGCCCCCAACTCCGATGAGCTTTGCCAAAACGTCAGGGAAAAAAGGTTTTAAGGGAGTTTGATTCGAGGGTAGTAGCACACAGAAATATATCAAGCAATATGAGGAACTGGTAAGTCTTGGATAGTGTATGGTTGATGGTTGATGGTTTAAGGGGTAATGATATTTGAGAGAATGAATGGGGGAAGAACTCGAATATGATGATGGTGGGGAAATAAATGAAAATATATCTTGACACCAGTGCGCTAAATAGAATTTTCGATGACCAGTCTCAGCCGAGAATATACCTTGAGGCCACTGCTATGCTAATAGTTTTTATGCTTATCGAGTCCAGAAATATTGAGATTGTGTCTTCTGATGTTTTATTGTTTGAAAATGATAAAAACCCACACATTGAGAGAAGGATCTTTGTAAGTTCTATACTGAAGAATGCCAGTGAAACTCAACCGATAGATGATAAAATACTTATTAGGGCGCAAGAGATACAGGAACTTAATATTAAAGGACTTGATGCCTTGCATCTTGCTTGTGCGGAAAGGTTAAAGTTAGATTATTTTATTACCTGTGATGATAAAATAATTAAGAATTACAAAGGACCGGTTATGGTGAGAAACCCAGTAGATTTTGTTTTAGGCATATTGCAAAAGGAGGAAGGCCAATGAATGCTCACATTCAGAGTCTCCCAGATATAAGGGAACTCAAAGGCGAAATTATAGCAGGGATTATCAGAGATTTTGGCATAACAAAAGCGGCTTTCTTTATAAGAGAGACAATTTTTCAGAAAATAGATTATCTTGAAACAAAAGACAGGCTGTTTGGTGAAAAATCTGCTAAAGAACTTTATGCTGAGATAACTGATTGGAAAAAATGTCAAGAGTGAGACTCATCCTGCGAGAATACAGTAAAAGGTAAAATATAAAAAGTTTAAAGAGACTCAATCATCGCTCTTCTCCAACCTCTCCCTTTGAACAAAGGGATTCGAGCTTTTCGTCTTTCATTTTTCATGAGTTTTTCACATTTCACTTTTTACCTTTTACATTTAACTGCTCCTGTAACTTTTCACTGCCTTTGTTCCATTTCACTGCCTTTGTCCCTATCCTCAAGATATCAAACTCTTAATAATTGTCCCCAGAATCTTTGCCGACGATGCGGGAAGGATTGAGCCATCCGGGGTGGCGAGCCAGGAACCAGCCTGGTTCTGGAGAAACCGGGCGCAAGTGAGGCTGCCATTGATCTCAGCGATGACCCGGGAGTCGTGGGTAAGCGGTGGATCAGGGGAGAAGATATAGAAGTTGTGGTCGAACTTCACCGCAAAAAGACGCTTGGTTCTGAGTTCATTTTTGAGAAAAGTGTTACGGGAGATCATGATTTCGTCCTGTATGGCATTGCCCGGGTGGTCCCAGTTGTCGGGGTGGCGATTGACAATGGGGATGGTGATGAAGTCCTTCTTCCACTCGCCTTCGAGGATCACTCCGATGAGATGATAAAGCCGGGTTTGGGAAATGCCCAGGACTTCGGCGAGTTTCGGGATGTGTTTGCGGGAAGGGAGCTGACGCCCGCTTGTCCACAACGCCACCAGCGGACGCGAGACCTGGAGGGCCTCCGCCAGCTGCTGTTGGGTGAGATTGAGTTCCTTCATTCTCATTAGGAGATATATTCCAAAACTTTTCATAAAAATAGTATACCACATATTGTTAATTTTTTTATATCGTATTATAATAATAGCATAATTTATTTAACATTTAAGCAAAGGGGGAAGGAATTTTGAGAGCCGTACCATCCGCTGAATATGAAGCCGCAAACGACATCAGGAAAGGAGGTGATTGGTTTGGTTTAAGTCGGTTGATAAAAGTAATCTCCATCCGATCGGTTTTAACCGGCCCAGTGGCCTGGGGGATATCGCAAGAACTATTTTTCATGTATTTGTCCAAGGGAATTGATTCCATTTGGTTATATGATCGCGATACCCACATGGTGTTTTCCATTGCTGTTGAGACCTTTTTGAGAAAATCCTTCATCGTGAGTGAGCCCCACCATAGAATGAAACTCTACTGCTCGCTCAAACACTTCAATCTCTTCAACAATATCAACGGAGGCGAATATGGATATCAAAAGAAAAGATGGATCGTATCTTCTCATGAGTAAAAAGGCTAGTGACTTGATTGTCGAATACACTGAAAAGACCGGCAACCGGTCGGTACTTTCCCTCTATTTTGCCCTCTGTTACCATGCCAACAAAGATCGTATCTGTTACCCCGGCTACGCCCGCCTCAAGAAAATCTCCGGAATCCGCTCCGACGCTACCATCTCCAAATCGCTCAAAATCCTCAACCACCTTGGGTTAGTGGTGATCGAAAAGCAACGTGGCAAGGGAAACCGCTATCTGCTCAACGAGGAAGCTGACTCTTCTTCATTCGCTGAAGAACTCAATCTTCAATCGTTGAAGCCTACTCCTTCAATCAATAATAATCGTCACTTTAATCAGCAAAGACAGAATACTTCACTCAGTGAAGATAAAGAAATAAATATGAAGAAAGAACAGAGAAGATATCCACAACAAGGGGAAAAATGGGGAGGAGATTTTAGAAAATGGATAAAAACCATCATCGAAGTGGTCAACGAACTTAAGGGGAAAGCGATCGTCCCTTATGAACAATGGATCTTGGAGACACTTCTCCACCAATATCCGGGTGAAAAGGTGCTGGATATGATCGAGGAAACCTATCTCAGCAATCCCGAGTTGTTTCAACGGCGCGGTTTGACGTTATTGGAGACACCAAGATGACCAAGCCTTCCGTCGAGACCATACCGGTTTGTGAATTCTGCGGAACGCCCTATCAGCCCACCCACCTCGACCCGGCCATCTACCAGCTGCGAACCATCGGCGATCGTCTTCGTTATGCGCCTGCCTGCGACTGCCTGATGAAAGAGCGAAGAAAGGATTTTTTGAAAGCTCGTCAGCTCCAGATCGAACAGGCCTGCCGGGCTGAAATCGAACGCCGATTTCTCGCCTCCCGGTTGTCGAGGCGCTTCCGGGAAAGGACTTTTGAAAATTTTATCCCTCGTGATACCGCTTCGGAACGGAGTTTATCTTTGATTTATGAGTACGCCCATCAGTTTGAACAGATACGGAACCAGGAATTAAACGGCCTCTATATCTATGGCAGCTGGGACCTGGGCAAAACCCACCTGGCGGCAGCAGTGGTCAATCATCTGGTCCCAAGGGAGGTCTCGGTGATCTATCTTAAGATCACCCGACTGGTCTCCGAACTCCGCGAGGCATTCAGCAGCGGCTCATCGGTCGAATCCATCAAGCAGCCGATCTTTGCCTGCAACCTCCTGGTGCTCGACGACCTTGGGGTGGGGAATCACCGGGAATGGTTCAACACCGACCTGTTCGATATCCTCGATTTTCGCTACGAATCGCGCCAGCCGGTGATCATCACCAGCAACCTGGACCTCGAACAAATCGCCCAGTATTACGACCGCCGCATCGCCATCCGCATCCAGAGAATGTGTCAGATGGTCAAGGTATAACAAAGGCGGTGACAAAGGCGGCAAAAAGTAAAATGTGAAAGGTAAAAAGTTTAGGGATGGTCTATCATCACCCGTTTCCGAACCTCTCCCTTTGGATAAAGGGGTTCGATCTTTTCATCTTTCATTTTTCATGAGTATTTCACTTTTTACATTTAACTGCCTTTGTTACCTTTTACCTTTCACTGCCCCTGTTACTTTTTACTGCATTTTAAGAAAGGAGGAATACATGACCGAAATCACAAAACGGGAAAATCGGGTTCGGTTCCAGGGAGAAATTGCCAAGGAGCCGAAAGTGTTCCGGAGCTTCGATGAAACCAAAAGTCCGGTGGTCAATCTCTTTTTGAAGGGCGATACCCGGACCGGAAATGTTTTTCTTCCGGTGAATGTGGCTGGGTTGGCAGCAGAAAAACTCGCCGAAAAGGTGGAAAATTGGCGGGTGGGTGACGAGGTGCTCATCGAAGGTGAAATCGAGCGGGAAGGCTATGAAAAAGACGGAAAGAAAAGGTATACCACTAAAATCAACGCCTACCAGGTGTGGCGGGTCGAGGAGGTGTAGATGCGGATATTCGGCATTGATCCCGGCATCCGGACCTGGGGAGTGGCGGTGGTGGATGAATCTTCCCTGCTCCACCTCCAATCGCTCCCATTGCGCTATGAAGTATTTGCCTATGAGTATCTGCTGAACACCCTCACCCAATATGTCAAAGAGTATCATCCCGATATCGCGGTGTGCGAAGGAACTTTCTCCAACTCCACCGCCCCAGCTCACCAGCAGGCAATCGGCATCGTTCGGGCGGTGATGGAGCGGGAAAGAGTCGAGTGCGAGTTTCTGACTCCCAGCCAGGTGCGGAAGGTGCTTTTCGGACAGGGCCGGATGAGCAAAAAAGAGGTGATCGCAACATTGCGCGAATGGGGATATACCCTCACCACCACCCACGAAGCCGATGCCCTCGCCCTCTGTTTGGCTTACCAAAAAATGAAGCAATCCACTGGGAGTTTTAGGGCATGACCGACCCCTCATTCAAGGCGCTCTTCGACTACTATGAAGAACTGCTTTCCCGGGAGGGCCTGGGTATCTACCGGGCTGCTCCCGGGAAAAAAGTCCGCTACATCGAACCCGACGAATATGAACAGCTGAGCACTCCCCCACTCCCACCCCGCCGATCCATCCACATTCCACTCGATGTCCTCACCGACAAAGAACGCGAGGTCATCCTCTGCCTCTTCTACGATCAACTCACCGAACGCGCCACCGCCGAGCAGCTCGAAATTTCCCGCAGCAGCGTCCGTACCTACCGCGACCGGGCACTTGCCAA
>CAYSWT010000120.1:0-6193 GCA_964434845.1 uncultured Atribacterota bacterium
TCCAACCTCGTGACCGGTGAGACGCTCGTTATTGATGGGGGGTACACCATCCAATGAAGAGCTTTTTTAAAGTTCAATAGAAGGAGGTGAACAGCGAAAGAGTCAATTAGAAGTGATCAAGGTGATTTGTTCTATCAAAGAAGTAAGTACATTCTGAATAATTGAAAGAAGGAGGAGGAGTTTAGTGAAAACGAAAGGCATGGTTTTGTTAAGCGTTGCGTTTTTGGTTTTAGGATTGACCACGGTTGCTTTTGGTTGGAGCTTGGAAGAGGCGGCAAAACCCTATGCTGGGGTGACGTTGCGGTTCATTACTGAAACTACTCCACCCAGCTACTGGGTTGAAGAGGCGTTACCGGAATTTGAAAAAGCCACTGGAATCAAAGTGATCGTTGAACGGCAGGCCCATCCTCACCTCGAAGAGAAAGCCCTCATGGATTTTGCCTCAAAAACCGGGATATACGACGTCTTCAACTTTGACTATTCCTGGACGGGAAAATATGTCAAAGCTGGTTATATAGAACCCTTCGAGCAGTATATGAATAACGCCGCACTGGTTGACCCCAACAATAACCTCAAGGATTTCTATCCAAGGATGTGGGAAGGAACCATGTGGGATGGAAAAGCCTACGGATATCCTTTCGACAGCGTCATTCAGTATCTTTTCTGGAATAAGGCCATATTCGATAAGTATGGTGTGGCCGGACCGGCGAAGAAACCGGATGAATGGATGGATACTATGCAGAAGCTCAATCACCCTACCGATCTCTATGGAACCGGCATGATGGCCAAACGGCATCTCTCGGTGGTTTGTGAATGGCTCTGCGTTTTATGGGCATTTAAAGGACAACTCTATGATGAGAACTATACTGTTATGTTGAATGATGAGAATGGTGTGAAAGCGACCGAATTCTATAAAAAGATGACGGAGTTTGCTCCTCCCGGAGTGACCACCTGGACCTGGGATGACGTCAACACCGCTCTTCAGCAAGGGACCGTGGCGCAATCGGTACAATGGGATGAAAACTACGGGAGTATGGAAAATCCGGAAGAATCGAAAGTCGTCGGTCAAATGAGATATGCGCCGGTGCCGTCCTACGGTGATCCGGTCTCTCATTATGGTGGTTCCAGTCTGGGTGTTCCGACTTCTTCCAAGAATAAAGAAGCCGCTTTCCTCTTTATTCAATGGGCAACCAGTCAAGACATTCAGCTCCGTGGTGTAGGCAAAGGGTCGTCGCCGACCCGAATGTCAGTGTATCAAGTTCAGGAATTGAGAGATAAATTCCCGAGCTTTGCTGCCACTGACGAAGCTGCTGCAACGACCGGCTGGAGACCAAGGATTCCTGAATGGGATGATATGGTTGAAACCCTGGCCCTGGAAATCAACTCGGTGATCGCTGGTGCCAAGGACGTGAAGTCGGCATTGGATATTTCAGCTGCCAAGGTCGATGAATTACTGAAAAAAGGCGGTTATAAATAGTAATATCGGAATGGAAATGTTTTCGCTATGCAGGGACTCTGGTCTCTGCATAGCGAAAGGAGGAAGGAAAATTGTCCACAAAAAAACTGTCGATCTATCAACGGTTTGGATTCTGGATATCCAGTACCGAAAACAAGTTTAAATGGGCTCTTTTATTGCCCACTATTATTTTGTTGGCATTAATTACTGTCTATCCCACCATTTATGCCTTTAATTTGGCACTTTCTGATTATAATCTTGCCCGTGCCGCCGATACGCTGAAAGGATATATTGGCTTACAAAATTTTCGAGAAATTCTACAGGATCCAGCCTTTTGGAGTTCTTTAAAAACCACTATTACCTTTACGGTAGTTGTGATTTGTATTGAGTTCTTTTTAGGACTGGGAATCGCACTTATTTTACAAGGAACTGTCACCGGGTCAAAAATTGTTAGAACCTTTATATTACTTCCCATGATCATGGCACCGATTGTGGTTGGATTGACCTGGACTTATCTCTACCAATCAGAATTTGGGCTTGTTACCTTTATTCTTCGTAAGCTTCACCTCATGAGCTACACCACTGCACCGCTGGCTGATGTGAAATCCGCTCTTCCGGCGCTAATGGTGGTTGATATCTGGCAGTGGACTCCTTTTTTAATCATGGTTTTGTTAGCCGGTTTGGAGGCGCTTCCCACCGCACCCTATGAAGCTGCCCGGATTGATAAAGCATCGCCTTTTTTAGTTTTCCGGAAAATCACTCTTCCTTTATTGCAACCGGTCATCCTCATTGTCCTGGTTTTGAGGATTATGGACGCCATTCGCGTGTTTGATATTGTTTACGCCCTGACCGAGGGAGGCCCAGGTGAGTCGACCGATATGTTAAGCATGTTTATTTATCGGAATGCCTTTTACCTATGGGGTATTGGGAAGGCATCCGCAATCTCGTTTATTTTACTGTACATTATTATGATTATTTCGGTCATACTGGTGAATCTCTTAAGCCGGGCGAAACAAGCCGTCTGACCCCTCGAAAGTACGGACGGAGAAGAAAATACTTATTCTGGGGTGGTTAATTGTGGAAAAAAATAGAAAAAAAGCAATTATTGCCATGATCATTATTGGGATCATACTGGTAGTGAATGTCATGCCCTTTTTATGGTTGATTTTAACCTCATTAAAAACCCGTCTCGACATTTTCGCCATACCGCCAAAGTTTTTCTTTCATCCTTCTGCTAAAAATTTTATATCAGCATTTACCAAGCGTCACTTTTTACCCATGTTTTATAACAGCCTGATCATTTCAGCGAGTACGACTTTGCTTTCCCTGGCGGTTGGAACCTTAGGAGCCTATTCGCTGGCTCGGTTCAAACTCTTTGGTGATAAACATATTTCATTCTGGATATTGAGTACTCGTATGTTCCCCCCCATCGTAATGGTCATACCATATTTTATTATGGCGACCCGCTGGGGACTTCACGATTCCCGATCGCTCTTAGTAATTGTTTATACTACCTTTAATTTACCTTTCGTTGTCTGGATCATGCGTAGCTTTTTTGAGGATATTCCCTCTGATCTTGAAAAAGCGGCCATGGTTGATGGGTATTCCCGCTGGGATGCATTCTGGAAAGTCATTCTCCCCTTGAGCGCTCCCGGCTTGATGACCACTGCCATTCTCTGCTTTATCTTTTCCTGGAATGAGTTTTTGTTTGCCAACGTATTGACCGCGGCTATGGCGAAAACGGTACCGGTCGGAATCCGGGGATTGGTCACGTCGCGGGCGATTGAATGGGGAGAAATTGCCGCGGTCGCAACCTTACAGGTGATTCCCGTATTGATCTTCACCTTTGCCGTTCAAAAATATATTATTCGCGGCTTGACTTTAGGTGCGGTGAAAGGATGAGGGATTACGAGTCATTGCTTGAGAAGGAAAGGATGTGATTCTTGATGGAGTTTGGATTTGGTGATCGAGTATTTGTCTCGGTAATGACCACTTTTGGGTTAGCCTTTTTATGGTTGGCCTGGTTAGAAAAATATCTCCCGATTTGGATAGTCCCCTTGATTGGTCTTGCTTTTGCGCTGGTTATAATCCTACCGTGGTATCGAAACTATAATGCGGAGAGGAAAAGAGAAAAGGAAGAGTTAGAAAAGATGAAAACGGGTCAAATCATGAGGGTGGAATAATAATGGCGAACCTCATTTTGGAAAATGTTTGGAAAAAATATGGGAAAGTAATCGCTTTAAAAGGGATTCATTGTGAAGTGAAAGACGGAGAACTGTTAACGATTCTGGGACCTTCAGGAGCGGGAAAAACCTCATTGCTCCAAACCATTGCCGGGGTGGAAGAGATCGCCGCCGGAGAAATATATATCGATAAAAAAAGAGTCGACCAGCTCCCTCCCCCGGAACGGGATGTAGCCATGGTGTTTGAGACCTATGCCCTGTATCCGAACAAGACCGTTTATCAAAATATGGCTTTCCCCCTTCATTCGCCATTTCGAAAATTACCTAAGAACGAAATCGATCAAAAAGTAAAAGAAATCGCCAAAATGCTCCAGATTGACGGGCTTCTCGATCGAAATGTGTCCCAATTAAGTGGAGGGCAACGGCAAAGAGCTGCTTTAGGGCGGATGCTGGTCCGGAATCCGAAGATTTTTTTAATGGATGAACCAATCGCTCACTTGGATGCCAAGCTCCGTCATCGACTCCGGGGGGAATTGAAAAATATTCAGAGGAAATTTGGAATCACCACGCTCTATACCACCCATGATTATCGAGAAGCATTGGGAATGGGCGACCGGGTGATGGTGTTGGATCAAGGTAGTATTTTACAGATTGCTCCCCCGGAAGAAATATTCAACTTTCCCAAAAACGACTTTGTAGGTGGTTTAGTCGGTGATCCGCCTATGAATTTTTTTGAAAGTACTATTGAATCTCCGGGGGAAGGAGTAGTCGTCAAGAATGCAGTTTTTAATATCGTTCTGGATTCACAAATGATAAAACTTTTGTCTGATAAGAAGCTGAATCGATTAAAGATTGGCCTTCGTCCTTCGGATATCATAGTTAGCCCCACTGAGATTGAGGGTTTTTTCCCAGCCGAAGTCTATGTAGTGGAACCTTTGGGGATGGTTCAAATTCTGACATTAGCACGAAATAATGTGAAATTTCAGGCAAAGTACACTGGATCAATCAATTTCGAGATGGGTCAAAAAATCTATTTTGGATATCATCGAGATAAATTTCACTATTTTAACCCTGAGACTGGCGTCAATATTCTCTGGGAGTAGAATATATTTTCAATGAAGATGATAACCAGCATGATTGTGTTAGTGTCATCTCATCCCGGCACTCTCTCGTCAGCCTATGGCGAGAGAGTGTAGAGTGAATACTAAATAAATTTATTGAGAAAGGTGCTCAGTCGTAGAGCGAGGGAAAATTCGTAGGGATTCGATTAATCGAAACCGTTAATTTTATTAAATATAAAGAATTTTTAGGGGGATGGATTCAAGATATTAATGAATGGATGTGATCGGCTTTGGCCAATGTAGAGTTAAAAAAGCTTTGGAAAAAGTATGGGAAAGTGGAAGCGGTGAAGGGGATTGATTTAACCGTTCATGACCAAGAATTTGTGGCCTTTTTAGGTCCTTCTGGGTGCGGAAAAACATCGACTATGAGGATGATCGCCGGTTTGGAAAAAATTACTGCTGGTGAAATTTATATCGGTGGCCGACTGGTAAACGATCTTGATCCGGGAACTAGAAATATAGCGATGGCTTTTGAATCTTACGCGCTTTATCCACCAATGACGGTTTATGACAATATCGCCTTTCCACTACGGGCTATGAAATTTCCCGAAGATAAAATCAAAACCCGGGTACAGAGATTGGCTGAAATTCTGGAATTAACCGATGTCATGAATAAATATCCCAAAGGATTAAGTGGTGGGCATCAACAGCGAGTTTCTTTAGCACGAGCGCTGGTAAGAGATGCGGATGTCTATTTACTCGATGAACCCATTTCTCATCTGGATACTAAAATGAGAAACCGCATGAGGGCTGAACTCAAACGCATTCATGGTGATCTTGGCAAAACCATGATCTACGTCACCCATGACCAGGTTGAAGCACTGGCCATGGCTGATAAAGTGGTGGTGATGAACTTTGGAGTTATCCAGCAATTCGGTACCCCCCAAGAGATCTATTTTAAACCCCAAAACCTTTTTGTGGCAGATTTTGTGGGGGAGCCGCCGATGAATTTTATCGACTGTACCATTACCATTAAGGAAGACTGTTTCGTTTTTCATTTTGATACTCACCAAATTGAAATAAAAAATGAGGCTAAACTCAAAGCATTAAAGCAATTCAATGATGTTCCATCTCGGAAATGGATCTTCGGTATTCGACCGTCCAACCTGGAGATCGCGAGGAGCGATTCCAATACTGATACCAACCTCATCCCCGGTACCATTTTTGCCGTTGAGCCTCTGGGAGATTCAAAAATTATCCATTTTCAATTTGGGGATAAGGTTATTTTAGTTGAAACCACACCAGATTTCGCTGGTTCCGAAGGAGAGAAAGTCAATCTCAAAATCAATAGCGATTATCTGCTTCTTTTTGATAAAGAAACCGAACAAATGGTATTATAATTGCGGGTTAAGATTTAAAATATATTAAGAAATAAATAGATCTCACATTATTCATTATCAAGAGAGGAGGAATACCATTGAAATTAGAGAATA
>CAYSWT010000121.1:0-632 GCA_964434845.1 uncultured Atribacterota bacterium
CTCGTGACCACTGGCGAGGTACTCCTCGACGGGTCGTTGAGATAGCCCGGGTCCCCTTTTCCATTGAACCGGAAAATGCCATGTGGTTCAAAATTTTATCGTATGATGCCCGAGATTACTACACCAAGCCAGACGTCTATTTGGAGTGTCAATTGAGAATGAGTATTTTTCGCCATCAGCATTTTGATGATGATACCGCAATTGGTAAGACAATACCGATTTGGCTGGGAGTACCCTTTGAACCGAGTTTCTTCGGAGTAGATGTTGTTTTTGTTCCTGATGAAGATCCTTGGATCGGGAAAGACCATATTATTAAAAAGGGAGATGACCTTGATCAGCTTGAATTCCCGGATTTTTATAAAAGCGGTCTTATGCCGATTGCACATCGAATGTATAACGGGATTAAAGAACTTCTTGATGACGATTTTACGGTTACCTTCCCAGAATGGGGGAGAAGTACCTTTGCTGTGTCTCTCCATCTGAGAGGAATGGACAATATTTTGATGGACATGATCGACCGACCTGAATTTGTTCATCAATTGATGAAATTCATGAATGAATCTCGTAAGCGTTGGACAACTGAACGTTTTAAGTTTTTAGGCTACCCCATTGAGAAGGGAAATCTTTACAAC
>CAYSWT010000121.1:642-6016 GCA_964434845.1 uncultured Atribacterota bacterium
CACCCGGGTTTTATGAAGAATTTGTTTTACCCTATGAACAAGAATTAAGTCATTTCCACAACGGTATTGCCTACTGGCATAGCTGTGGAAATACGACAGCTCTTTTGTCGCTCCTATATCAGATTCGAGGATTGGACATGTTTCACGTTGGTCCATGGACAGATTTTGCAGAAGCGATTAAAGTTTTTGGAGGGGATACCGCCCTTGAATATTGCCAAAACCCAATTAGTGATATTTATTTAGCATCTGAGAAAGACATTAGAGATAAATTACTCTATGTTTTGAGAACTGGTAAAGGAAATGCCTATACAGTAAGAGCTGATGGATTACAAATGAGGACCTTCCTGGATGAAGATTTAAAAAAGATCTATAATTGGGCAACAATTGCGAGACAAATTTTAAGTAACGAGAAGGTTGTTTCAAGAGAAACTCAGTAAACTTGTTTATTTTTTTTTAAAGAATTATTCATTAATAACTCAACTTTATCATTAAATAAAATAGTGTCGTATCTATACATTTAAAAGCCGAAGACAGGCAGAAGGAAGATGGTGATAGGCAAAATTTGAAAAAGTTGTAATTGTAAAAAAACTGGATATGATTCTTAAATTTAGACATTGTCACTGCTGTCCAAAATAAGTTATACGTGCCTATCACCAAAGTTACAGGTTACTTTCTAATCACTTTTGTTAATGGGATACCTCCCGTACTCCAATACAGCGTCAAACATGGCGATAATGTTTTCCACTGGGGTATCAGGCTCAATGTTATGAGAAGTAGCAAAAATATATCCACCACCTGGAGCATAGGTTTCGATGAGCTCTTTAGCTCCCCTTCGGATGTTTTCTATCGAGCCCCGAGGGAGCAGCTCTTGGATATCAAATCCACCCATAAAGGTGAGATCCTTACCAAATTCTTTCTTTAATCGCCAGGGTTCCATCTTTTTTGCAAGGGGTTGGACCGGATTGAGAATATCCACTCCCATTTCGATGAAATCGGGGATGAAATCATAAACCGATCCACAGCTATGGCGATAAATTTTAGCATCAGTATATTTCCGTATTTGTTCAATCATACGCACTTCGTAGGGTTTAAGGAATTTTTCATAATCGGAATGAGAAAGAATGGGTCCTTCTTGAGTTCCCAGGTCATCATAAGTTCCGATGATATCGATCAAATCTCCAATTTCACCGATAAAATATTCCACCACCTTGAGCCCAATCTCAAAAAGTTTATCGGACAGGGAAAAATAAAACTTTGGATCCAGTTTCATATCCATTAACCATTTGTCATAGCCGGAGAGCATAGCATACAATAAAGCTGGATAAGCCAAGTAAGCATCCTCAATAATGACGCAACCGGTTTTCTCCCGGATTTGTTTGGCTTCCTCTCGTTTCCCGACCGCCAGGGTTTTTATGTCTTCATCGCTTGGCCAATAGGGGTAGTTTTTAATATCGGTAATGCTGGTACAGCTCTGCAACGGAAACTCAAACACGTCATCATAATATCCCATCTTTTTCACCCGCAGACCGCAAGATATTCCTAAAATGGTCTTGCTCCCATTTTGGTCAGCGAGTATCTTTGATCTGTTAGGAAGTATCAAGCGGAAATCGGAACCGAAGCGTCTCATCACCCGTTCATCGAGGTTATAAACTTGGTTGGCCAAAGCCCCGGTGATCGGGGGTTCATAGTCAGTGATTCCCAGGTGCTGATAGAGACTGGTACAGTTCATGCCATCAGGAGGACATTCCAAAATCGTGGTTTGTGCACATCCACCAAAGTTAATTGGAACCCGATCGGGTTCTTGGTGATTTAATGCGGCATATACCCGCTTCCATGATGTCCATTGTTCATGTTCAGCCATAGACAACCCTCCTTTATTCCATATCATTTATCATTATTTTATTCCACCAAAGGTGAGACCGCGAATCAGGTTTTTCTGGATAAATAAGCTAGCAATTAAAATCGGGGCAATGATGAATATCCCGCCAGCCGCCAGCAAGCCCCATTTGACTCCTTCAAAGGTGACGAAACCAGTCACTCCCACAGGTAAGGTTTTGGCACCCTCGCCACTTAATATCAGAGCGAACAGAAATTCATTCCAGGTGAAAATGAGAGAAAAAACCGCGGTGGCTGCCAAACCGGGGCGTACCAGGGGAAGAATAATCCGTAAAAAAGCCTGGAAACGGGTACAGCCATCTACCATGGCCGCCTCTTCGTAATCGATGGGTACTTCTTCAAAGAAACCTTTCATCATCCATACTGAAAAGGGAAGAGTAATGGTAATATCGACCAGAATGAGCGACAAGCGAGAATCTAACAACCCCAAACTCCTAAACAGCAAATAATAGGGGAGGATGACCGCTATCGGTGGCAACATCCGCAGACTCAGAATCCAGAAGGCGATGTTTTCTTTCTTTTTAATTCGGTAGCGGGAGAGAACATATGAAACCAGTGCACCCAAAAAAACACAGATAAGAGTGGCGAAAAATGAGACCACAATGCTGTTATATAGATAATGCAGAAAATTCCTTTCCACAAAAAGAGTAACGTAATTCTCGGCGGTTGGTGGAAAAAATATTTTGGGGGGCATGGCATAGACATCCACCGGTTTTTTAAAGGAGGTCAATAATAGCCACACCACCGGGAGTAGGGCAACCACCAAAACCGCCGCCACACCGATGTGGGTTAAGGTATTCGCTACGGAGTTTTTTCTTTTTTTTATCATGGTTGCTCCTTGTATTGTCCTCTGAGAAAACGGATATAGAGGGTACTGATAATAATTAAAATCACCAATAAGATATATGATCCAGCAGCGGCTCTCCCTGTGTAGAATAATTTGAATCCAATCACATACAGGTAATAACTGATCGTCTCTGTCGAGGTTCCTGGACCTCCTTCGGTAAGGACATAGATTAGATCATATAATTTGATGGCATCCATAGTTCGAATGAGAAAAACCATCAATATTGCCGGACTCAATAAAGGAATAGTGATATAACGAAAATTCTGCCAGGTCGAACAACCATCGACCTGGGCAGCTTCATAAGGTTCAAGTGGAAGCGATTGCAATCCAGCAAGAAGAATGAGAGCTACTAAAGGTGTCCACTGCCAGACATCGACAATGATCACCGACTTGAGCGCAATGGATTGATCAGAAAGCCATAACACTTGCGGGAGATGAAGGATTCTCAAAAAATAATTGATTATTCCCAAATCATAGTTATAGAGAAATCTCCAGATCAAACCCACCACCACCGGAGTGGTCATAAACGGGATCAGTATCAGGGTTCGGGTAAGACGATTGCCCGAGATTTCCCGGTTCAAAAGCAACGCCACACCTAGACCTAGAATGAATTCAATGGTAACCGTTGAAAGGGTTAAATAGAGTGTATTCCAGACCGAGTTCCAAAATCTGGTATCTTGCATTAAAGAGATATAATTCCCTAATCCCACGAAGGTAGGTAGGAGGTATGGTTTCAATAAATTGACATCGACCATACTGTTATACAATGAATAAACCATAGGGAACATGGTTAAAAGAAGAATAAAAACAATGGTGGGTACCAAAATCAAATAAGGAGTATGATCATGCTTAACCTGTCGCAAAGAATAATCTCCTTCCCTGACTGGGGCTGAATCCCTGGAATATAATAAAAACCAGTTAATCAGCCCCGACATATTTTATTCGATAGAACTATACCTTATTTATAGTACCCGGCTTTCCTCATCACCTTGTCGACTTCAGACGCAGCGATATCCAGTGCTTCTTTTGGCGATTTTTCTCCAATGAGAGCAGAAGAAACTGCGATGCTCACGAAATCGGCTACTTCACGCCATTCGGGAAGAATGGGGGTATAGGTGATTTTAGCATCAGCCAGTGAGTCGACAATCAGACCGGCAAACAAAGGCCATCTCTCTTTGAATTCCGGGGCATTGAGAACCGATGCTCTGGTCATGAATGCTCCTTCATTGATGAATGATTTCTGTACCGCTTCACTGGTGGCCCATTCAATAAATTTATAAGCCGCATCCGGGTTCTTGGAAAAGACCGGGATACCAAGACCCATGCCAAAGAAGCTGTTTCCTCTTTGAACCGAGCCTTTGGGTACCATGGCATAGCCATTTTTCCCGACCACCTGGGACTTCTCTGGATCTTCCAACCAAGTTCCGAGCATTGTAGCATCGATAACCTGAGCGGTTTTGTTCTGCATCATTTCCTGCATTACTTCTTCATACCCAAAGGTAGCAACTGCGGGAGGTCCACAATCTTTTAATATCTTTACATAGGTTTCTAGAGCCTTGACACCAGCTTCATTGTTGAAAATCGGTTTCCACTGTGAGTCAAAATACTCGCCACCGAAAGATTTTAGGAAACCGTTATAGATGTAATCGTTATAGCCCACCGCTCGCAACCCACGCAAGGTACAACCGTAGAAATCGATAGTTCCATCACCATTGCTATCAAGATTGAGCTGCTTCGCATTGGCATACAGCTCATCCCAAGTCTCTGGTACTTTTAATCCTTTTTCATCATAGAGATCCTTCCGATACATTAGCATGGTGCTTTCGATATAAAAGGGAAGACCATAGAGTTTGTCTCTCCAAGTAAGAGATTGAATACCGGTTGGAAGGAAATCACTGAGCTGAATGTTTGGGTCAGCCAAAGGTCCGCCTAGATATTGACCCATATTGATCATCCAACGCGCTTCACCGTATCCAGCTACATCTCGGTAATCAAGCATGATAACATCATAGGTAGCATTTCGTGAAGCAAGTTCGATCAGCTGTTTTTCCTTCATCGCAGAAAAAGGAAGAATGACCAGATTCACTTTAGCGCCAGTTATCTTTTCAAATTCTGGAAGAAGTTTTTGGATAGCACGGGTCGCTGAGTGGTCTTGCATCTGCACCGTGATCTGAACACCTTCAAAATTAGCGTCAGCAGCAAATGCAAGTAATTGCCAGGCGAGCATGATCAATATACCGAGAACAAGTGCTTGACGAATCGATTTTAACATGAACAATTCCTCCTTGTATGTAACTGATGGATTATATAAAATATTACCTTTCTTCTTTATTTTTCTCCCATCACCCCCTTTTTCCTCACAGCTCAACTTTCGCGCCAAATATATTCACTGAAAAGCCTTGGTTTTAACAGTTTTTCATGAAAACATCCCTCCTTTTTTGTAGAAAGGCGATTTCATCGTCATTTAAATTTGGTTTTTGCCCTTTTCTTCTTTCTTCCCGAAACTTCTTCGCTATTTAGAGTTTTATGGTCTACCTCGGAAGAGGAATTTTATTACTTCTTTTTTTATCGACCGGGTCCTTTTTTGTGTGTAAATTCAACCTCGGTTCAATAAATATAACCTTGGTATCA
>CAYSWT010000122.1:0-5986 GCA_964434845.1 uncultured Atribacterota bacterium
CAATTTAGTGCACTTTTAAATTTTAGATGAGTGCACTTTTAAAACTTAAATGACAAATTCAATTCGAAGTCTTGACAGTACATGGATAAAATAATATAATAACGTTACCACATTTTCAGAGGCATACTATGACGAATAAATTGATAACCATAAAAGATGTTGCCCGTGAAGCGAAGGTAGGAGTTTCCACTGCCAGTCGTGCTCTTGGTGGTTATGGATACGTCAGTGAAGAAACCAGGAAAAAAATTCAGGAAGTGGCCAAAAAAATTGGTTACCAGTACAATCTGGTGGCCAAAGGTCTTCGAACAAGCAAAACCTTGACCATAGGTTATGTGATGCCCAACATTGCCAATCCTTTTTTTACTAAGATAGCTCGGGGAATCCAGGACATAGCATTTGAACTGGGATACAATGTTATTTTATGCAATAATGATAACGATACCATAAAAACCGAACGCCTCTTCAAAATGTTTTTTAGCAACCGTGTGGAAGGCATTATTTTTTCAACTCCCTACAATCAATCATTGGAAAAAATGACCGAAATAGCAAAAAATATTGGCATACCCGTGGTTAATTGTTACGGATCAACCCGTGTCTACAGTTCAGACTGCATTATTGGAAATTCTGAAATCGGTTGTTACAAAGCCATGAAGCATTTAATCGAACTGGGTCATAGAGCTATAAGTATTTTGAAAGTTAGAAATAGTGGAATCAGCCGGAAACGTTTTCAGGGTTGTCTAAAAGCTTTGGATGAATACGGTATAGATAAAGAACCGGAACTTATATTGGATGTAGATGATTTTTCTATAATTAATGGATATCTGGCTGCCAAAATTCTGATGAGCCAAGCCCGTAAACCCACAGCCATTCTGGCTTTAAATGAGCAATTGGCACTTGGAATTCTTCAAACCATCCGTGAAGAGAGCATATCAATCCCCGACGACCTTTCCTTAGTTAGTGTTGACGATGTTCTCGCCCCCTACCTAAATCCACCCTTAACCAGCGTTTCTATACCAACATATGAGCTCGGTAAAGGAGCAGCCTCTCTTTTAATTAACAGGATAGAAAATGAAAACAAAATAAAATATCGCAGAATAGAACTTGATGAAGAATTGGTAGTGAGGGCTACGACGGGAGGAATCATCAATAATATCCAAAAAAGGAGGTGAATATTACAATTTATTTACTGTGAAAATAACAATTAAGTCGTTCATCGTGGAAAACAATCATTATGGAACAGTAAAAAAATAGCTGAATAATAAGGAGGTTCTGTAAATGTACATTCAAAAATTGGTAGTCACATTGTTTATGGTTGGATTATTGGCCTTACCAGGAGCCGCGCTGAGTGCCCGGGAGATTGTGCTTGAAGTCTGGCAGCCTTTTGATCCGGCCACCTCTGTGGATGCCGTGGCACGCGAAGAACTTTACCGTCAATACGAGCAGCTTAATCCCGGGATAAAAATTAAGCCGTCAATTCTGGAGTATGGGGATCTCCATGAAAAGCTGGTTGTTGCCGGTGCGGCCAGAAGAGGGCCAGATATAGTTCATATGCTGGGAGAGTGGGTACCTGAATTCGTTCGGATGGGAATCATCAATGATGTAACAGATCAAGCGATGGCTTGGGAAGATCGAGAATATTTCCCCCAATCCACCTGGGATGTGGCAACACAGGAAGATCGAATATATGGAATTCCCAGCATTGCCAGTCCACGAGTTCTTCTTTACCGGGAAGACTATCTCAAACAAGCCGGATTTGATGGACCACCGGAATCTTGGGAAGAGATGATAGAAGTAGCAAAACGTATAACCGAAAGCATACCTGGAGTGTATGGTTTCGCTTACTGCTCCTCTACAAAAGCTATTCGCGGTCCACAAGAATTTCTCCCATTCCTCTGGCAAACAGGTGCTGAATGGGTGATTTATGAAAACGGGGAATGGAAGCCTGGATTTACCGTTGCCCAAGCGGAGGAAGTCTTTCAACTCTATCTCGATCTATTGCCTTCAACACCTTCAGATAGCATAGGTTGGGAATACTTAGAAATGGACAATTCCTTCGTAGTTGGACAATCAGCCATGTGTCATAACGGCAGCTGGATGCAAATCTATGCCGATAGGGCTGGAGAAGCTTTCCAACACTGGAGAGGTGCTCCTATGCCCGCCAACCAAAACCGGGCGACATACTTTGAAGTAAAAGTTGACGGTGTCGGTGCATTTTCAAACCATAAAGAGGAAGCCTGGAAATTTCTCAGCTGGCTGATGGGAAAGGACCAAATGGCCCGGCATTCCAGACACGATAATCTTCCTTCTCGAACAGATGTCATAGCTCTTCCTGAATTTCAGGAAGACGAGTGGAAAAAGCCGTTTTTTGAAGTCATTGCTGATGGGAAAAGCTTCCCTCCCATACCCATGTCTGAATCGAACAAAGCAATGATGACAAAATTACAAGAAGTTCTCTGTGGTCAAAAAACACCTTTTGAGGCCGCTGAAGAACTCCTCGCGTTTTTAGAAAACCATCTGGTTCTAGTAAACCAATAAATGGCTTTACTGAAAACTTAAAGGAGGGGTACCCCTCCTTTAAGTTTTTTGGATAAATCAAGGATTATTCGAATGAAGAAAAAAAATTCTTTACTAAAGATCATCGGGCCCTACTGGTATTTTGTTCTACTTTTCCTACTGGTTGGTTTTCTCATGCTTTATCCTCTGGGAAGCGGGATTTATCTTTCACTATGGAGGAAAAATTTTCTTTATCCAGCAAGGGATTCTTTTGTCTGGTTCGAAAATTTTTTCCGGTTACTTTTTCAAGATGATGTTTTCTGGAAGGCCTTAAAAAATTCTCTGGTTTTTACTGCTGGGTCGGTTTTTTTTGAATACCTGGCTGGGCTGGGTAGTGGTCTCCTATTGAATAGTAAATACGTTCCATTGAAGAATTTTTTCCGAGGAGTGGTTCTTCTTCCTTGGGTCGTTCCTATAGCAGTCAATTCTTTAAATTGGCGCTGGATGCTCTTACCAGAATATGGCTTTGTTAACGTTATGCTCACCAGGATCGGTTTAGGTAGCCTGGCTCGGGGTTGGTTGTCCAGTCTTACTTGGGCCATGCCCACCGTCATTTTCGTTAACGTATGGCGAAGTTTCCCTTTTTTCACGATTACCATTCTGGCCGGCTTAACCCTGATTCCCAAAGAACTTTACGAGGCGTCAGAATTGGATGGAGCAACACGCTGGCAGGAATTTCGGTTCATCACTTTACCTTCGATCAAAAAAATATCAATGGTCATCATCGTTCTACACGTAATCTGGACCTTTGCCAATTTTGACGTGATTTACCTTCTCACCGCAGGTGGTCCATTGAACCGTACAGAAGTACTTCCAACTTACCTGTATCAGCAAGCTTTCCGGTTCTTCGATATGGGATATGCCAGTAGTATCGGGGTTTTTGTGTTCTTTTTCTTACTGGTCACAGTCGGGTTTTATTTTACCCGGTTTTCAAGCTTTTCTTCCCAATAAAGCTCTTGGAGATTAGCCAATGCTGAAAGAACGATGGATTAAATATGGTGTATATTTAGGTTTGACAATATTATTTGCATTTGTCCTCTTTCCTTTTTACTGGATGGTGGTAACTTCTTTGAAACCAAACGAAGAGATCCTCTCCAACCAACCAACTCTCATTCCACGTACAATTATTTTTAGCCACTACATCACTGCATGGGTACAAGGCCGAATCGGTGTTTACTTCAGGAACAGTCTGATCATTTCGGCATTAACAGTGGTATTAAGTTTTATGGCCGTGGTACCAGCTGCTTTTGCCACCAGCTTATACCGGCTGAAAGGGACTCAGTTTATTTCCAGTTTTATTCTATCACTTCAGATGTTTCCAGGGGTTCTTCTCCTGATTCCGCTCTATATCCTGTTTGCCAATTATCAGCTCATCGATACATACACAGCGCTGGTTATTTCGTATTCAACGTTTACCGTTCCCTTTTGTTACCTTTTAACCAAATCTTATTTTGATGGTTTGTCGCCGGAACTTTTTGAAGCGGCACGGATTGACGGTTGTTCCGACCGGGGAATATTTTTTAAAATCGCTCTTCCCCTGATTACTCCCGGTATTATGGTAATCAGCTTGTTTGCCTTTGTCCTTTCCTGGTCTGATTTCATGTTTGCCAGGACTTTTACTAACAGCGAGGCTACCAGGACGTTGACAGTTGGCCTCTCTACTCTCCAGGGAATCTGGATTGTTGAATGGGGACCACTCATGGCCGCCTCGGCAATTACCACCCTGCCGGTTTTGATTATCTTTTCATTGGCAAACAAATATATAGTGCAAGGCCTAACCGCTGGTGCGGTGAAAGGCTAAACCAATCTCTTAAAGAAAGGAGTACGAGAAATGCCAAAAATCGTAATTATCGGTGCAGGGAGTGTAGTGTTCGCTCAAAAACTAATCATTGATCTCGTTACTTTTCCCGCCCTTCGTGAGAGCACAATAGCTCTGGTGGATATTGACGAGGAGCGTCTGGAACTCATTACTCAACTTTCCCAACGGTTGATCGAGCAAGAAGGGTTACCGATCCGGATTGAAGCAACGACTGATAGGCGAACAGTTCTGCAAGATTCTGATTACGTCATCAGTGTGATTCAGGTGGGAGGAATGGAGGCCTATGAGATTGACGTCGAGATTCCCCGCCACTATAATATCGATCAGACTGTCGGTGATACGCTGGGTCCCGGTGGAATTTTCCGGGCTTTACGGACAATCCCGGTTTTGACGGGTATCGCGAGGGATATGGAAAAATTCTGTCCAAACGCCATCCTTCTTAATTATACCAACCCCATGGCCATTCTCTGTTGGTCTTTGAACCGGACCACTCCCATTCAGACCATCGGTCTGTGTCACAGCGTACAGGGAACAGCCCGGCAACTTGCAGAATACATCGGAATCGAAGTCAAAGAATCCCTGCAATATGAAGATGAGGAACATAAATTCTTTTACAAACCAGTCCCGACCGAAATTGATTTTTGGGTAGCGGGCATCAACCACATGGCGTGGTTCCTCGATTTTCGAGTCAATGGTCAGGATGCCTATCCTGCTCTCAGGAAAGTCCTGGGAAACCCGGAGGTCTACCGAAAAGATGTGGTTCGATTTGAAGTGATGAAGCATTTCGGGTATTTCGTGACCGAATCCAGCCATCATCTATCCGAGTATCTCCCGTACTTTCGAAAAAACGCTAATATGATCAAGCATTTCATACCTGAACGTTGGGATTATTTCGAAATCTGTAAAGAGGGGTTATCTCCTTACCTGGTCAAAATCAAAAGACAGATCCGGGGAGAAGAACCTATAGAAATTCGCCGTAGTATCGAGTATGGAGTTCAGATCATCAATGCACACGAAACCAATACGCCGGTTCGGGTGAACGTGAATGTCGATAACAAAGGACTCATCAGTAATCTCCCGGTAGGATGCTGCGTGGAAGTTCCCTGCCTGGTGGATCGCCTGGGCATTCATCCCTGTCAGGTGGGAGATCTTCCTCCTCAGTTGGCTTCTCTCAACAAAACCAATATCCAAGTTCAGGAAATGGTAGTAGAGGGTATTTTGGACCATAATAAAGAAGCCATAGAGCGTGCAGTCTATCTTGATCCCCTATGTGGAGCCCTTTTGACATTGGAGGAAATCCAGCAAATGGTTAAGGAAATGTTCGAGGCGGAGAGAAATTGGCTCCCTGACTGGTAAACCTTTGTCCTCACATCTTTCCCAACCAATACATTCATTCACATCCTGGCTGTTTCTCACAGGGAACAATTGATCAACAGGGTAGAGGGAAACCTGTTTACCGTAGATTCACAATTGATGGAGGTAGCAGGCTCCATGTGGAAGGATGTACTCGGAAAGTGTCTTAGAATTGAATAGTATAGAACTGATCGTGTAAGCAAATTTCTAGTATAACGTTTCCTAAATAACATATCAAATCTCATCGAGTTTATATTTCCA
>CAYSWT010000123.1:0-3028 GCA_964434845.1 uncultured Atribacterota bacterium
TGAGAGTCTTAAAGAAGATTTCAATCTGCCAGCGGTCTTGATAGATACGGGCAATGGTGGTGGCTCCAAACTCGAGATGGTTGGTCAGACAAACGATCACTCGGTTGTTGTCACGGTCATCCACTTCGATCCGTCGTACAGGATAAGAACAGTGTTGCTTGACATAGTAACCAGTGAAGAGAATGATCTCATCTTTGAGGATGTTGCGGTTTTGAGGAACCGTTCTTTTCTCAACCACCTGGTAGCTGGAGTTGTCTTTCTGTCTGGTGACGAAGTAAACCCCAGTGTCGGTCCAGTGGGCAAAGAGGGCATAATCGGTATAGCCTCGATCAATCGCTAAAATCTAACCCTTGGGAAAGGAAAGCTCTCGGGCGATATTGACCTCATGAACTGCTCCTTTTAGTGATCGTAGCAAAGACTGGAAGATAGCCTTCATGATCAAGGAGAAGATGGAGCTTCACAGCTCCCTTGGTTTGCCGAAACCGAGCTCAGTCAAAGAGAGTACTACTCAAGTTCAATGGTTGAAGCATCGAGACTCAAAAGCTGATTCTTGAATCTGAACTTTTTCTTTCCCTTGGTAAGGGGATGGCATTTTTCTAACAGTGCATAGAACATTTTCTGGTAAAGCTCCCAGGGTCGATGTTCGTTGGCATATACAAGCGTTGACCGGTGGGGAGCTCCTTTCACTCCTCAGTGTTTTATTTTTCCCAAACAGGTGGCCAGTCCTCCACAGATCTCTCGAAAGAGACGGGCTTGACCTCATTGGCAGAACAGCATGGCCACCAATTGATCCCAGGAACGAAAACCTTTGGTTCCTTTTTCAGAGTGGGTTACTCTGACCATTTTTTCAAATTCATACCGATTCAATATTTGTAGAATTTGGCCAAAAACACTGCTCCACTTATTCATAGGGGAGACCACCTTTCGGGTTTTTTGTTAGCTTGCAATTACCAATCTACCCGATTGGGACTCCCCTTTCAAGAGAAAAAGCTATTTTGGACAGATGTGTTCGTAAATATTTAAAATTTTATTTATATAAGGAGATTTTTGAGATATTATAAAAAGAGGAAACATGTTTATTTAAAATTTTATGAAGAGGGGGCTAAAATGATATCATTCAAAAAGCAACTGCTACTATCAATTTTTTGTACTTTTTTTCTGCTCTTGTTATTTCAACCAACAGCATTATCATGTACAACCTTCATTGTCACTCCAGGCGCTACTATAGATGGATCAATGATCGTTGCTCATTCTGATGATAACCATCTTATCGACCAGAGGATTATTTATGTGCCAGCCATGGATCATCGAGAAGGTGAACTTCGACCAGTATATTGTTCTGCAGCGGCAGTCGGAGAATTTCCACAATATGCCAGTTTTTTTTATCCTCGGATTAATGCAACCGATCGTGGTCCAGGATACATTACCCCCGGGTTTCCTCAATCAATTCCTTTGGGATATATTCCCCAAGTCACCCACACCTATGCTTACTTTGATGGTTCATACGGTATTATGAATGAACATCAATTAATGTTTGGCGAATGCACCGATGGAGCAAAAGTGCAACTTGATCCAAAACCGGAAAAACTAATATTTTATTCATCAGAATTATCACGAGTTGCATTGGAACGTTGTAAAACCGCTCGAGAAGCGGTTGAATTGATGGGGAAACTGATCGATGAATATGGGTATTATGGTACCGGAGAAACCTTGCCGGTTGCTGATCCCAAGGAAGCCTGGGTCATGGAAATGGCTCCTTCACCAGATGAAACCGGTGGATTATGGGTTGCCAAAAAAGTACCCGACGGTGAAATCTTTGTTGCTGCGAATGAGTTTCGTATTCGAGAGATCGATCCAAACGATCCTGATGTTCTTTTTTCATCCAATTTATTTGAAATAGCAGAAAAACATGGCTGGTGGAAAGCTGCCGATGGTCAACTTGATTGGTTGAGAACCGTGAGCCATGGTGAATATAATCATCCCTATTATTCCTTACGACGGGTATGGCGACTTTTTTCAATGATTGCTCCCTCCAAGGGATTTTCTCCCTGGGTCAAGGATGGCTTTACTCGGGATTATCCATTTTCAATTCAACCCGATCAGAAACTCAGCGTAAGAGATGTCATGATGTTGATGCGGGATCATTATGAAGGAACCGAGTTTGACCTGACTAAAGGAATCGCAGCCGGACCCTTTGGAAATCCCAACCGTTATTATGGACCGGATGATGGACAGGGTGACGTTGGAAACCCGGATAGAGAATTAAAAGGAGCCTGGGAAAGACCAATATCGGTATTTTATTGTGGTTACACCACCATTTGTCAAGGAAAGGCCGATCTTCCTGATCCAATCGGAGGGATATTGTGGTTAGGTTTGGATAAGCCATCTGAAACTTTATTTATACCCTTTTTTGCTGGAGTTCAATCGCTTCCTCAATCCTTTTCTCAGGTCGATACTGCACAATTTAGCCGGGACAGTGCCTGGTGGGCTTTCAATTTCGTTTCCAATTGGGCAAATTTGAATTATAAAGCCATGCGAGCTGATATCACCTTCATGCAGGATAAATATGAGTTAAAGATGCTGGAACTTTTACCAATAGTTCAGAAAACAGCGCTTGATATTTATCAATCAGATCCGGATTTAGCTTGCGAATATCTTACTCATTATTCTACCCAAAATGCCGAATTTTTAGTTAAAGAATGGTGGAACTTTGCTGATCAGCTCATTGTCCGTTATGATGACAACATGTTTAATGAACCTAAAAAAATGGCTCAACAAGTGGGTTATCCTCAAGAATGGTTAGATCTTACCGATTGGTCCCAAGGACCAACAACTTATAAAAAAATTAAATAAATGGGTATAATAAATTTGTACCCTAACAAGAATCTCTAAATATCTTAGGGAGGAGCTTGATAAATCAAGCCCCTAAATGGTTTCAGGATAGACCTACATGCTGCTTTCGCAGCACCAGATGAGGATGGAAATACCTTCCCCCTCACCTACACCTCTCCCACCAGGGGAGAGGAAA
>CAYSWT010000123.1:3128-5851 GCA_964434845.1 uncultured Atribacterota bacterium
CTCTCCCACCAGGGGAGAGGAAATGGCGAAGGAGGATGAGGGGGAAAATGCCTCTATAAATACGTCATTGCAAGGAGCGTCTTATGCGACGTGAGAATCCCATCTTTTATTTTCCTCAAATATCCCAATTCCCCATCTCTGTTGTTTAAAAATTCAAGAATCAAGACCTGACCCCCACAGGAATTAAGATTTCCTTTACTGAAAGTCCCTGGGAATTTTTTCATTCCATTCCTTTCTCCTGACAAGCTTGCCGTTCTTAAAAATACTGCGAGAAACCGAGACCTCGAAATTTTTCGCATCCGAGGAGATATCAAAAATAGCATAGAGAACGATGCTTGAATTATGTAATTGAAAAACATCCCTTCTCATCCCGGAATATGATGCCTTCTCAGGTTCATCATCCTTAACTTTCCAGGTATAAAATTCGCTACTGGCAAAATCTTTATCTTTGATTGACCAGGCAAAATCAGAAGCTGTGGTGAAACTGGAAACTCCTTGGATTTCATCGCGGTTTGCGCTAAATACCGGACCAAAAGAATAGATATCCTTATAATCCGGTGGATTTTCATCTTCGGATGGATCTGGCATGTCCGGTTCAGGAAGTGATGATGGAGGAGGTACCGGCAGTTCAAGCCACGTATTAGCACCGATTATAAGCTTTGTGCTTCCTTTATTCGGTGTTGGCCAGGCCATGGGAAACTGTGCGTTTGAAATAGCAATCCGGATTTTATGCCCGGCCTTGAATGTCCATGTCGTAAAATGAATCTGCGCAGAAAGGCTGGTAACCTTTCCAGGAATAAGTTCTTCTGGATTAAGCCGGTCGTTGCGTTGTGATGGATTAATAAGAACGCCGCTCACCAAAGACACCTTGCCATCAGGTCTGACATCTTCAAGCCGCACACTCCATTGATAAAGAGGGGCATCGGAGACTACCTCAAGATTGATTTTTGGAAATCCGATTATTTGAATATCTTCTTTAAGTTCTTCAGAATCATAGACTAGGCTTTTAGCGTCGTCTTCGGACATATCACCGGTAAGATCTCCCCACCAACCGCCCGCGGCCATTCCAGCACCAGGAGAATACCTCAGAGAATGTTCAGCGTCTATCGGGAGCTTTTCCTCTAGACCGCGCGCCTCATTCGGATAGAATCTCAAAATCTTGGTGCCTTCAATGGGCCAGGAATTTTCAGCGCGCCAGTTTCCAGGAGTATTATCAAGCGTTGTCATTGGTTCATGTCCTGCTCGTACAAAAAGCACAACACGCGGTTCATCTAAAATACCATTATCAATCCCTTTCAGCCAATAATCCCACCAACGCACAGCAGTCTCTCTCCATTCGTATCTTGGGCCTATTTCCGAATTATTCGGGTAAGAATGGTTATACGGCCCTATCTCCATCCTTACCGGCGCTTTTGATGACTCAAAAATATACGGTGCAAAATCCCTATAGCCATCAAGAAGGCCTGCGATTAAATAAGCCGGGACCTCAAGTGGTTTGTTAAAACGAAGTGACTTTGAACGCCAGAATCCACTGTCCCTTTGCTGTTTAATCTCCTGAATTATCCAAGGCTCCGTGTCAAATCTGCTCTGAAAAAACTCTTTTGTCAGGGCATATTGTGGTGTTTGAGGAAGAGCATTATCAGTATCAACCTGCTGATCATAATAATCTAGATGCATAACGCCATCTATATAGTGTATATCGTTGTAGTAGAGATCCTCTGAACCATGTATCGCGATAATTGCCTTGAGCGCTGGCGGCTTACGCATTGCTGTCATTATGGAGTTAAAAGCACTCCAGGACATTCCATACATTCCGACATTACCATTAGACCACGGCTTTTTCGAAAGCTGGTTGATTATCTCTACCGCATCATCGAGTTCGGCATCCGAATATTCACGTGAAGGAAGTATCCCTTCGCTGCCTCCGGTGCCCCTCACGTCCACTCTCGCCGTGACATAGCCGCGTCTTGCAAAATAGGCGGACCTTGCGTAATCCGACTTGTAGAAAAAATCGTCTTTACGGTAAGGGTCCATCTTAAGAAGAACGGGAAACCTTTCGCCTTTTTTCTTCGCAACAGGCATAAAATATGTCACAGCAAGCTTGACACCATCAGGCATACAAAGCTTTTCTCTGCTGACACTGAATTCATAAATCGGTTCTGAGATTTTTGGAGCTACCTCCCCAACAGCCTCACAAGGTGTTTGCAGACTTAAAAACATCAGCACTAAAATAAGCACAAGATAAAGTAATTTCCTCATAATACAGACCTCCTTGGTTTTAAAACCATAAAAGTAAAGAGAATGAATTTTACTCTTGGCATAGGGTGATTTTATAAGAAACCTCCCTTTGCTGCCTGCTTAAAAATGGGAATATCTTTTTTGTTGTTTTTTTAATCCCTAATATAACGAAAAGTAAAAATATAGGTCAGAAAAAGGTTTATTCCTTAGTATCGTTCCTTCTCAGTTTTTGGTAGTAAACCCCTAAGGTGAGCTACCCCTGTAGCAAAAAACCTTGGAAGAATGTTTTGCAATGGCTCATGAGAGTCAATTGAAAACCGGTCATTGCGTTTGCTAAAATGCTCAAAAGGTATGCCACGGTATTCTCAACTATTGTCAATTTCCTCTTCATACCAGTCGGTTGGAAGGGATCAATAACAAGATTAAGGTGAATAGATACCCCCGCCTTTACAGGCGGGGTACTTAAAAAAATTCAAGCTGCGCTT
>CAYSWT010000124.1:0-5830 GCA_964434845.1 uncultured Atribacterota bacterium
CTTTTATACGACGAATGGAATAGAACGCGGGAGCGGCATATAATAAACAGAAATTATTTATGAGAGAAAGCGAGGGAAACCATATATGCGGTGTTATTTGATAGCCTGTGATATTTTTGTTCGGGAAATATCTTATTATATAGCTATTTCATCGAATGCCATAAATGTCAGATTTTTGGGAAAAGGTCTTCACGAACGACCCGATTTTCTCAGAGATGTTCTCCAAAAAGAAATTGATCTGGCTACTTGTAGTGATTATAAATATGATGTGGTTTTGCTTGCTTATGCTCTTTGCGGAAATGCTACCAAAGGGATCGTCGCCCGGGATAAACCGATAGTGATACCCAAAGCACATGATTGCATCACCCTTTTTTTGGGTTCACGAGATCTCTACATGAAAGAATTTAATGAACATCCAGGTACCTATTATTACACTCCCAGTGCAATCGAAAGAGGGTATGCTGCTGGTTCGGAAACAAATGAAATCCTGGAAAAGAAATATAATGAGTATGTTGCGAAATATGGAGAAGAGAACGCCAAATTCCTGATGGAAGTCGAACAAGGGTGGATGAAACATTATACCTATGCCGCCAACGTGGACCTCGAGCCTTTTCGTTTTTTAAAATACCATGAAAAGGTCAAAGAAGTAGCAGATAAAAAATCACTCCAATATCGTGAAATAACTGGTGATCTTTGCCTGCTGAAAAAACTTCTCGATGGCAATTGGGATGAGAATGAATTTCTCATACTCCAACCCGGTCAAAAAATCGATGTCACCAACGATGAATATGTGATTGCGGCAGTGGAGAAGGAAGAGTAAGCTGAAAACTCAGTCTACGGCGTGATATAGGAGTAATGAAAAGAATCAAACCACTGAATTTCCACACTACATGTGTATAATTATTTAATAATTATCAATTATATACCTGGCGATATAGGCCGGGTTGAGGGAGGGCAGATTATGAATATTATAAAAAGGATGGGATATTTATTATTCACGGTTATGCTTTTGATTTCAATGATATTGATCTTTCCGGTTTTCGCCGAAGAAGCGACGATTACCTTGCCATCGCTGAATCCGACTCCAACACCGGCTTTAACGACTCCGACGGGGCTTCCGCAAATGGAGACCGGAGAACAGCTCCCGTCGTTTGATAACCCGAATATCAATGTTTATCGGGATTCCATGGGAAAGTTTACCATCACTTTTCCCCAAGGAAGCACCCTGGGGCAAAGTCCCGATAGCGACCTAATAACTTTTATCCTTCCCGACCAAGCCAAGGCTTACATCCCCATCGTACCAAGCCCTGAAGAAGCCCTGGAAGGATTGAAAGATATTGAAGACGATATCCTCGGTCAGGGTGGGACGAAGGTTGGACAGAGCACCTTACAGATAGGAACCAAGTCGGCGATCGTCACTCTATATGGGATGGAAGGCGGAGCTCTGGGGAAGATGACCGGAGAACAATTTGCCGCTGGAATCACCTATGCCATTCTGATGGTTCATTATCCCGGGACTAACTTAGCCTTAATAGTAGTCATTCCCAAAGATACTTATAAAAACGCTCAAACGTGGATTTTGGAAACACTCAAGGGTGTTGTTTTTCAATAATTATCAAAATGGATGAGGATAAACCGCCATGCTGCTTCGCAGCACCATGTGAATATGGAAACACCATGCACACAGCTGTCATTGCGAGGAGCGGAGCGACGTGGCAATCCCATCTTTTCATAAATGTTGAGTTGTTGAGTTGAAAAAGATAAAAAGATGAGATCCTCACGCCATACTCTTGGATTCTTTCTCCACGTGTATGCATGTTGTTTCGAGTTTTTAATCTTACGCCGTAGACTGAAATCCTGATGTAGTATCCAGGATAGACGGTCATGCTGCTTTTCAGCATCATATGAGAAATGAAAACACATATTTGTTTCACCCATCAATTACCCCCTTTAGCAAAGGGGGGTAAGGGGGGATTTGGCTTTGATGCCCAAACAATCGAATTCCTTTGTCCAAAGGGAGAGGTTTGGTAAATGGAATGATTGATTATCCTGAATAAAATGAGTTTTTATTGTTTTCTGGTTACTTGTTACCGATCACTCGTCACTGTATTTTCAGGATAGAGAGAGAAATCGACACTTGACGGCTCCCTTTTTTACATGGTAAAGACATGAAGAATGAAATTATTGATAACAAAAAGGAGTTGAAGAAAACGCTTCGGGGATCATTTAATATTACACCTATAGTTGCCATGATCAGCGCGACCGTCGCTGTGGTCAGCCTATTCATTGGATTACCGAATAAATTTACCATTACCTTAAGTTCCCAAGAGGGAAGTGTTGTCCAGGGAGAAACTATTACTACCGATGTTCGAATCAATGCCACCTGGCGCGACCGTCAACCGGTCAGCTTGAGTGCGTCGGGTGGTCCGGTGGGAGCAACCTATACTTTCAACCCGGTTTCTGGTCCGTCTCGACCCGCTTTCACTTCGTTATTTACCGTGAAAGTCGATCCCAATACCCCACCCGGTCGTTACGAAATTCTCATTAATGGTTTGGGGAGTAATGGAGAAGAGTGTAATAAATATTTTCTGAATGTGAATCCTGCCCAGGTCATGCCCTCCGATGCCCACTCGAAGGTTGCCTCAGGATTTGGTCAAGTGGTTTTTCCAGCAAACATCGTCGATATTTTTTCTCCAACCGGCCGCTTGGGAGATGCAGATGATGTATCAATCAATATGAATTCTACTGACCACCCCAACTCTGAACCCTATAGTATTAAGGTAGTCTATTCTGCATCGCGTACGCCAATAAAAGGTTGGGCGGGAATCTACTGGCAATATCCCGATCCCACCGATGAATATCAACCCAACGGACGAAACCTGACTGGTGCCAGCAAGCTCACTTTTTGGGCGCGAGGAGAAAATGGGGTAGAAAAAGTGAAGTTTATGGTTGCCGGAGCGACCACCGGTTTCATCACCCTTTCGAATAAATGGAAACAATATATTCTCGATTTATCCGGGAAAGATCTGAGCAATGTGAAGGGAGGTTTTTCTTTTATCGTCAGTCGTGCCCTAAACTCTGACGGTTGCACCTTTTACCTCGATGATATTCGTTACGAGCGGTGATTTTTAGAGAAACGCCATGCTATGGCGTGTCGCTCCAAATGTTGATTTTTAATTAAATTGGGCTCCTCTGATGAGTTGTATCAACCAGGGCTGGGCGGGTTGATATTGATTCTGGGGGAGCGAAATAATAAGTAAAACCGGGCGATAAATATAGTTGACGGTGAGCAGGGCATAATTGGTGTTATTTTCAGTATAGCTGTAAAGTTTTATCTCTATTTTCTGCTGTCCTGAATCGAGGTTGGATTGTTTTTGAAATGTTTTACTGGATGTGTAATCATTTTCGGCTTTTTTCAGTTCGTTTTCGGATGAAAGAATCAGTATGGTGATTTCGCTACTATTCGGGCCGCTATAAGTCGCTCCATTGGATAAAGTCTGCTTAGCTGTCGATCCAATCGGAAGCGGGAAGCGAACCTGTCCCTCTGGATCTTGATAACTTATTCCTGATAGTGATTGATCCTCTGCTTTTTCTTGAAGGGTGACCGAGTTTAGAGCTTGGGTAAAATCGGCTTGCAATCGGTCGAAATCAACGATGTTGGAATAGAAAAGAAACGAATAGGCGAGGTTGTCGAGGATAACCAAAATAACTCTGGCTTTCAGTTGTATGGTTCCGTTACTGAAAAGAAAATCATGACGGAGGGCGGGAAGGCCAGCCATGGTGGTTGATTCAGTTTGCACTGGAACATAGAGCTGAAATTCGGGCGGTTTGAGCCGGCTTTCCTGGAGATATTTCAAATATTCTTCCGGGGTTTTTGCTGAGGAAAGCGGTTCTTGAAAGACGATATATTCGGCAATTACAATTCGTTGTTGGTTGGGGAGCTGATAATAGGCAATTTGAGAAGGGTCGCCGGGGAGTTGTTTCACCCATCCGCGAGGGTCAGCAATCATTAAATGCTGGTTAGTGGTTGGGGAAAGCGTTGGAGAGACATCAGGTGCGAGGTTTGGAGTTGATGTCGATGTCGGTGCGGCGGGAATAGTTGATGTCAGTACTGACTCCGGAGAGGCGGTTGGTGTCGGGGTTGGTTGGTGAGAAACGATTGGGGTGATTGTCGGTTCAGTCGTGGCGGTTACTTCGAGTGTTGCTTGGGGTTGGCCGCTGGTTGGAGTTTTGAGTTGAGTATTATCATTGGTTGTTGCTGGGATGGGTTCGGATCCGGTTCCTCCACCTAAATTTATTTCACATTGCGCTTTATATTGAAGAGCTTGAGGATGATCGGGCTCAAGCTTCAAAACCGCTTCCAATTCGATATACGCATCGATGGTGTTCCCTTCCTGAAATAAACGAATGGCTTTGGCGAGTATGGTATCGATATTATTTGTCTGGTTTTGGGCATTGACTGGAATGGGTATGGTTATAATGGTAGCAATAACCAGAGTGATAATGATGGAATGGAAGCCTTTTTGAAAGCCGAGCACTAAATCTCTTCCTCCCTGCTCTTTCTGCAGCTATATATTTATTTATTCATTATATATCAATTTTTTAAACAATATTTTGAATTTTCTGTGATTCATCAAGGATCTTTTTTCTGATAATGATCCAATTGTAGAGTAAAAAAGAGGAATACGTGGTTTTAATACGCACCATGGTATTGTCGTATCGAAATTCGAGGATATCTCGAAAATGTGTGTTCATTCCTTTCATTTTCATGATTTCCAGGTTGACATCTCCGCAAATGAAAACATCATTTTGGATGATAAGTTGATGATTGATGGTTTTCATGAGACGGGTGGTTCTGGCATCTCGTAGGGTGAGTTTGACCTGGGGAATGGTAATGAGAGGCGGGTTGTGTAACCATTGGGAAAAGATGTGGATTTGACGTGCAAAGAGATCGGGTAGGGGTTGGCCATCAATATATCCATAATCGTCAATAGTCCAATGGTTCTGGCACAATGAACAGATGATAGTATCTCCCTGACCGGTTAGGGTTCGGAAATTTGAACATTGGGGGCACATCCAAAGGACTCGTTCGATGCCGAACGCTTTTCCCTTCCCGGGATAGTGAATATGGCGTGACTTTTGCCATTCCCATTCTGAGTGGCGAATAAAGTCTATCGCTGAAGGATCGGAAAAGGTTTTAAAATTGATAAATACTTGAGGTTTACGGGTTTTTACTGCCCATACCGGGTGTGAGAGCCAGGCTCCTTGAATACGAGCGGCAACGATGGGAGTATTCAGGGCGAGGATTAATCTTTCCATTCCTCGTTCGGAGAGGAGATGATCCTGAAATTCACCGGTCCAAGTGATGGTTCCCTCAGGGAATAATCCGACAATTCCACCTTTATCTAAGATATTTAAAGTGGTATGGAGCATAGCTGGATCAGGCCGGGATTTGAATTTTTGGATGGCACCGATTTTTTTTAAAAGGAAGCGTTCAAAGGAGTTTTGGAAAGAAATTTGAGCGACTACCCAGGATATTGGTGCATGTATATATGGGGCGACAAAAAATGGGTCGATAGCGCTGACATGGTTGCAGATGAGGAGGTAGGGTGGTTGGGGAACCTCACCCCGATACTCGATACAGTACCGTTTTTGAATGAAAGGAACAACCCAGCTTTTCCCAAATTTCCATAAAAAGGTATCAGCTGGAAGAGACATGGTTTTTCACCTGGTTCGGTCCATCAAGAATAGTATATTTTGGTTCATTTAATTGGTATTATAAACGCTAAACTGAAAGTATACCAATAATCGGAGAAATGCTCACGAAAAA
>CAYSWT010000125.1:0-5695 GCA_964434845.1 uncultured Atribacterota bacterium
CAGGATAGACCGTCATGTAAGGGTTTTGGCCTGTTATGAGGGAATAGAATGAAATTCAATAGTTTAATAAGAAAAATAACGGAGTATGTCCTATGGATGAAATGGAAAAAAAACAACCGGTGATTCTCGTTCGAAATCTCACGAAAATCTATTCTATGGATTCGTTTGAAGTGTATGCTCTTCAGAATGTTTCTTTTGAGGTCTGTCCCGGAGAATTTGTTGCCGTCATGGGGCCATCGGGCTCAGGAAAATCAACCTTGATGAATATTTTGGGGTGTCTTGATACCCCAACTAGCGGGCAATACTTATTGGATCAACAAGAAGTCTCGCGCTTGAAAGAAAAAAACCTGGCTGCAATCCGAAATAAAAAAATCGGTTTTGTCTTTCAAAGTTATAATCTTCTTCCAAGATTGAATGCCTTTCAAAATGTTGAACTTCCCTTAATTTATGCTGGTGTTACTCGGACCGAACGATACGAAATAGTTAAAAAAGTTTTATCAGAAGTAGGTTTAAAAGAAAGAATGTACCATCGTCCTAATCAACTTTCCGGAGGGCAAACCCAACGAGTTGCCATTGCCCGGGCTTTAGTGAATAATCCAGCAATCATTCTTGCTGATGAACCAACCGGGAATCTTGATACCCGCTCTGGCGAAGAAGTCATGCAGATATTCCAAACCTTAAACGATGAAGGGAAAACCATTATTCTGGTTACTCATGAACCGGATATATCGCTCCATGCCAAGCGCATTCTTCATTTTCGTGATGGTCATCTGGAAGGCGATGAGCGAGTGGATAACCCGGTGCGGGCCACTGAATTGTTAAAAGAATATCCAAATGATGAAAACCATGATGATTTGGTCGAGGTGGGAAGAGAATTAACCTGAGAATAAGCGGGATTATTTTATTCAATATTTTTAATCAAACCGAATATCGATGGGGGTGTAAAAGATCATGGGAAAGAAAAAAAGATTCAAATTATTATCTCTCTTATTAATAAGTCTTATTATTATAAGTCTATTCGGGTTGACTTTGGGAGTTTTTGCTGAAGAAGTCAAGAGTCCACCGTTTACGCTTCCCGGAGCGGTAAAAATTGCGTTAGAACAAGGAAATGATATGCGGAAAGCGCTTCTCGAATTGCAGCAAAGTGAAGTAAACTATAGACAAACCAAAGCTGATTTGCTTCTTCATCCCTCAATATTGAGCGAACTCTCTAATGAAACTGCTCGTCTGGTTGCTCAACGAAATTATGAAATCGCCCAGTCCAACCAAACCCAAGTTGTGGAAGAATCCTATTACGACATCCTCAAATTGCAGCGCGCAGTCATTTTGGCCCAAGAAAATATTACCCGTTCTCAGAAACAATTGGAAAACGTTCGAGCCAAATTTTCACTGGGCATGGTGGCTCAGATTGATGTGCTTTCAGCAGAATTGGAATTGTCGAAAGCGCAATCAGACCTCAATAATACCGAAAGTAATTTACAATTAGCTCGAATGCGATTCAACCGTCTTTTAGGGAAAGACTTGAACACCCCAGTCGAATTAGCTAGTGAGTTGACTTTTGAGCCGTCGGAAATCGACCTGGACAAGAGTATTGAATATGCTCTTACTCATCGTTTGGAGATTAAGAAAGCCGAAGATGATGTGGTTCTAAAGACCAAAGAAGTTGAAGTCAATACCAATGACTTTACTCCTCTTCTGGTTCAAAAGAAATCTCAAATCGGGCTTCAGCTATCGAAAGCAAGTTTAGAAGATGTACGAGCCAATATTATCTTAGAAATAAAGCAAAACTATGAATCCTTAAAAACTGCCGAGCGAGCTGTTCCTTTGCAGGAAAAAAATCTGGTCAAAGCCAATGAATCGCTGAAAATCGCCGAAGCCCGTTTTGATGCTGGGGTCATTACCAGTATCGAACTGATTGATGCTCGAAACGACGCTTATCAAGCTGAAAACTCTTACTTACAGGCGGTATATGATTATAACGTTGCTAAGGCAAAGTTCTATAACTCTCTGGGAATGTCTCTTGAGGAAAGAATGAAGGTATTCTCAGAAGATGAACACCCACAATCACCTCAACCTCAAGAAAAACCGGATTCAGAACAGCAACCAACTGAATAATCACCAGCGCATGATTGGTAATATGTCTTGGGACCAGCTGAGGATGAAAAATTTGTTTTAAATAGAGAGAGACCGCTATGCTGCTTGCAGCACCAATGACGATGAAAACCAAAGAACGACATGCCATGGCATGTCGCTACATTATTTTATGTTTTTCTATTCATTCCCCCATCGAGGGGGGATAAAGGGGAGTGTGCCTTTTCATTTTTTCACTATTCACGACTCACGGTATTTTCATAATAGAACTATTACCAATATCGAAGGAGCGCCTTCCAGGTATGAACCATTTTTTATTCGCAGCAGGGATGCTGCTCCTACGAAATAAAAGAAAATTATTCCAATCTTATGTAGTAGAATGGATTGAATTCAATACAAGTATTCCCTATTTTTTTCTGCAGGTTTATCCCGGT
The DNA here is from genome assembly GCA_964434845.1 of uncultured Atribacterota bacterium. Lineage (GTDB taxonomy): Bacteria > Atribacterota > Atribacteria > Atribacterales > Atribacteraceae > CAYSWT01. The sequence goes on from CAYSWT010000125.1 coordinate 2,526, forward strand.
GATTGGCCTGTTCATCTTGCTGTAATTTCTATTTAAAGTATCAAACCATCTTAAAAAAAATAAATGAATTGGCGGGAGGTATAACTATGGCTGGAATAGTCGGAATTTGCCGGGGTGGCAAAATAAATGAAATAGATCGTATGTTATCGAAAATATCCTATCGAGGAAAATCGGGTAGAGCCCTTTTTCATAATAAAAGTTGTAGTCTGGGGGTTGTATGGACCAATTCACAGGCACCCCCTTTGAAAATGGAAAATCATCAAATTGTTCTTGAAGATACTGGCGGTGATGGAAGATATGTGCGAATCATTTTCTTGGACGATGACGTGATCTTATCACGTGACCCTTTGGGAATTGCTCCTCTGTATTATGGTTGGAATGATGATGGATTATTCATTTTTGCATCGGAAGTGAAGCCGCTTTTAGAGCTTACTGAAAGGGTTTATGAGCTGCTTCCTGGGTACACCCTGAAAGAGAAACACGTTGAACAACATTTTCATTTTGAAAACTATCCTTTGATTGACTGCGGTCTGGATCAGATAGCACGAGAACTTCATAATTTATTGAACATGTCTGTTCAGAAATGTATCCTGACGCCGGATATCGGGTCATGGCTTTCGGGGGGATTAGATTCGAGTACCATCGCAGTTTTGGCTCGTCCTCATTTGGGAACCTTTCATACCTTCACCGCTGGGGTGGCTTCGGCACCCGATCTCTATTATGCTCGTGAAATCGCCCGATATATTGGTTCGACTCATCATGAAATTATTGTGACTCCCGAGGATATGATCGCCATTTTGCCAGAAGTCATTTATCACCTGGAATCATTTGATCCATGGTTGGTGAGATCCACTTTAACTAACTATCTGGTAGCTCGTTGTGCCTCGGATTACGTTCATTCGGTTTTTTCAGGTGAAGGCGGAGATGAGTTGTTTGGTGGATACGAATATTTAAAGTCGATTCCTACTGAGGAACTGTCCAATGAATTATTCAATATTACCATGTGTCTTCATAATACTGCCCTCCAACGGGTCGATCGGTGCGCATCGGCATTTGGGCTGGTGGCCTTTACGCCCTTTCTCAATCCCGATGTAGTCCAATATGCTTTTCGAATTCCTGCCCCTTATAAAATACGTGACCAGGTAGAAAAGTGGATTTTACGTCGTGCCTTTCAGAATGAACTTCCCCAAGAAGTGATTCATCGGAAGAAAGCGAAGTTTTGGGAAGGAGCTGGTATTGGAGAGATGATGATTTCGTATGCCGAGGAGAAAATTTCTCCATCTGAATTTGAGAGAGAACGAACTCTACCCAACGGCTGGACCCTCTATTCCCGTGAAGAGCTCTTGTATTACCGTATATTCCGGGATTGTTTCGGGGATGTATCCGATCTCTCCTGGATGGGTCGAACTAAAACCTACGTTTCCAATACAGGTAGTGAACAATAGGCATCCCTGCCCGGGGATAAAAAGACTTCCGATTAAAGCATTCGGGAATGACTGATGAAGGAGCCATCTCTCCTGTAAACGCGAAGATTGCTTTCTACGACGTAGGATAGAAAAACTGAAAAATAGAAACCATGAAGATAGACCGCCAGGGTTTTCATTGTCATATGGTGCTGCATGCAGCATGGCGGTCTATCTTCATGATAACGGTTTTTTTCGTTTTCGACTGTTGCCGATCGTCATCGGTCAATTACCTACTGCCGGTAATTTCAAGAAAGTGGTAATATAATCTCTAAAATTTGTTGAGTTTATGGAGATACCCTGATGAAGGAGTTATTTCAGAAAAAAAGAGACGATATCGGGCTTGCACCGGGGACACTGATCCATGTAGGGGAAAAGAAAACCGAGGAAGTGACGTTTCAGGTTTTTAACTATGATCAGAATCACTTTCAAGAAATGAAAACCAAAGCCGTGGAAGACATTTTATCTTTTAAAAACAGTTCATCGATAACCTGGATCAACGTGAATGGTCTTCATCAGATCGATATTTTAGAAAGATTTGGGGCAGCTTTTGGGCTTCATTCACTGATATTGGAAGATATTTTAAATACCACTCAGCGACCAAAAATTGAAGATTACGAAGATTATCTCTATATTGTAGTCAAAATGATATATTTACCCGAAACCCATGAAGAAATGATGACAGAACAAATCAGCATTATTCTTGGCAAAGGATATGTCCTTTCTTTCCAGGAAGAAGAAGGAGATGTTTTTGAAGAAATTCGTGATCGCATCCGAAACAATAAAGGGCTAATTAGGAAAATGGGCGCTGATTATCTCGCTTACACCCTGCTCGATGTTATTGTGGATAATTATTTCCTGGTTATCGAAAATATCGGTGAAATGTTAGAAGACGTTGAAGATGAATTAGTTGAACACCCTTCACCAAAAATAATACAAAGTATCCATACTCTGAAAAGGGAAATGATCTATTTCCGCGGTTCAATTTGGCCATTAAGAGAAGTCATCGGTTCCATGGAAAGACGGGAGTCGCCCCTGATTCAAAAAATAACCACTCTCTATTTGCGAGACGTCTATGATCATACGATACAGCTGATAGAAACCATTGAAACCGACCGTGATCTCATTTCCAGTATCCTCGATATCTATCTCTCCAGCGTCAATAACCGCCTCAACGAGGTCATGAAAGTTCTCACCATGATCGCTACGGTTTTTATGCCCCTTTCTTTCATTGCCGGGGTATATGGTATGAATTTTCGCTTTATGCCTGAATTAAATTGGAGATGGGGTTATCCGGTTACGGCGCTTATGATGGGAGGGGTGGCTGCGGTGATGGTTTGGTTTTTTAAAAATAAAAAATGGCTTTAGAAGAATAAAAAAATTTGTTACTCTACTCCTAAAATATTTTAATACATAAGACAATTTCTTCTTGATTTTTCATGGAATATGTTCTACAAAGTTAGATAAATATATCCCTCAAAAATGAGCGGTTAAAAATTGTTTATATTATTACACACATCTTCTTTTCTTCGATTTTGAAACATTTATCCTGACGGTCTATCCTGGAAATACACCAGGATACCAGCCTACGGCGTAAGATAAAAAGATTGAAAAGATAAAAAACAATGAGGATAGACCCTCATATTTCCATTTTCATATGGTGCCACAACGTGGCATGAGGGTCTATCCTGTAAACGCAGTGACAAC
>CAYSWT010000126.1:0-5611 GCA_964434845.1 uncultured Atribacterota bacterium
TTCGGGAATGACGGATGGAAGACGTCACTTATCCTGTAAACTGTTAGGATGGCAGTCTACGACGTAAGATTAAAAAGCCAAAGATAAATAATCACGCTTGGGGAAAAGCACCCCAGCGTGCCTACGGCGTGAGATTGGAAAATCAAAAGGATCTAAATTCTCCAAGATTATGACAGATGTCAAACAATACCGATTGAATTTTCTCAGGAGGTTTTAACACATGGATCCATTGAGAATGACGGGGTTCCCGTCGCCAGCGGCGGATTATATCGAAGAGCAATTAAACCTGTATGAATTTTTGATTAAAAATCCGCCGGCAACCTTCTTTATGCGGACAAGTGGGAATAGCATGCAAGAGGCTGGTATTCAAAGCGGAGACATCCTGATCGTCGATCGGTCGGTCAAGCCAGCCGATGGGACAATTGTGGTCATAAATATCGACGGGGAATTCATAGTTCGGCGACTCCTTTTTCAAAAAGGCAAAGTAGTGCTTGTTTCCGGAGCCACCGATGATGAGCCAATTGAAATCTCAAAAGATTGGGAATGCCTGGTGTGGGGCGTGGTCACCTTTGTCATTCACCGCACCGGTTGAGTCAATCGGGTGGGAACAGTCCGGGTGGCTATCAGATCAACACCCTCTCCCAGACAATTTGCCACAATGATCTGACCACATTGTATTGGCGCCTCGACTTCCACAGTCGACAGGTATTCGATCAGCTCATGAATGCGGCTTATCGGGAAAGGTTTCACAGTTCGTACCGGAAGGCGTCGGATTTCTCCATTCCTGATGATGAGCGTGGTGGTCACCATCCGTTTCGGATTGATCATCTCGTCCTGAGCATATTGGCGTCCACGTTTACATCTCGCGCCAGTGACGATCACTTCATTACCACTTTTCTTGGCTTGGAGTGAACATCCCATCGGACACGCCGTGCAAATGAGTGTTTTACATTCCTTCAATAGGGTTTCCGGCAATTTCAACAGTGACTTCTCCTCCTTCTTCCGGCCAGCGGATGTTTTTCAAGTCGTAGCGAATCATCTCACTGGGACGACACACCGGCGCTTTCTTTCGATCAAATACTTTCCCTTGACTTATAAAATGGATCTGTGCTTCCCGGAATCCTTGATTGGGACGGATGAACAGCATGCCATCTCCAGTTTGCCGGATGCGCTGGGGAATGACCAATCCGGCACCCGATCCGGGAGTCATCCAGTATTTCACCGTGTCCCGTGCTCTTTTTTCTGCCGCTGCCCGACCGGCTCGTTCCGAAACCAGAGTGACGTAATCAACCAGGTCAAAAACCGAAGCAACATTTCCACAGGCATACAAACCCTCCATATCGGTGGCAAAATTTTCATCGACGAATGGTCCTCGGCTAAAATCGCAGAGCGGAATACCAGCTTTTCGAGAAATTTCATTCTCGGGAATAAGCCCCACCGAGAGGAGAAGGGTATCACACTCTAAAACCCGTTCGGTTCCGGGAATCGGTTTCCAGCAGTCGTCGACTTGGCTGATCATCACTCCGTCAACTCGTTCTTTCCCGAAAATGTTGGTGATGGTGTGAGAAAGCAGAAGGGGAACTTCAAAATCCAGTAAACACTGAACATAATTGCGGATGAGCCCACTCAACGAGGGTCGGGCTTCCACCACCGCTTCCACATCCACTCCCTCGAGGGTCAATCTCCGAGCCATGATGAGGCCGATATCTCCTGATCCCAAAATAACCACTTTCTTCCCTGGTAGATACCCTTCAACGTTCACCAGGTATTGAGCTAAACCAGCAGTATAGATACCAGCCGGTCGGGTTCCGGGAATCATGATCATCCCCCGGGTTTTTTCCCGGCATCCCATACTGAGGATCACCGAATGGCTATCAAATTCCCATACACCATGAGGATTGACGGCCATGATTTTTTTGGATGGAGTGAGATCGAGTACGGTGGTCCTAGTCATCAATTCTACCGAGGTGTGAGCGAATTGCTTTATATACCGTTCGGCATACTCCGGACCAGTCAGTTCCTCTCCAAACACCTGCAGGCCAAATCCGGGGTGGATGCACTGGTTCAATATTCCACCCAAGGAGCTTCCCCTTTCCAACAAAAATATTCTTCGAGCACCGTGATTCCAGGCGGATAAAGCTGATGCCATCCCGGCCGGTCCTCCACCGATAACCACAACATCGGCATCAATGCAGTGCGGCATGAATGTTGACCACCTTCTTGGTCTCACCGGCAAAGAGATAGGATTTTTTACCTGACTTCACCAGGTGGTGAGAATCACATCCCAAAATATCCATGATGATCGACGGTAAATGCATTTCACAAAAACTCCCCTGGCAGCGTCCGGCCGTCACCCTCACCCGTCGTTTTAGCCCATCCATGGTCTGGGCGGGAGGGTTCATTTTCAAGGCGTGCTTGATTTCAGCCAGCGTCACTTCCTCACAGCGGCAGATGATTTGCCCCCAATCGGGATCTTGGGCAATGAGCTCTTCCCGTTTTTGCCAGTCGCACTCATGAAAGATGGGAAAAGCTTTCCGGAAAACGACATGGTTTTTCTCCTTCAAACTCAGTCCCTTTTGAACCAGCAGGTCTACCACATACTCGGCAATTCCCGGAGAGGCGGTTAAACCGGGAGACTCGATACCACAAAGGTGAATGAGACCCGGATGCTTTTGGGAAGAAAAGATCAGAAAGTCCCTCTCTGGAAGAGTAGGACGGATTCCGGCAAAAATCTGGATGGTCTGATCAAAGGGAAAAGTGGGAATCAGTTTCCGAACACCGGTTCTCACTTCATCCAGACCACTTTGAGTAGTCCCGGTGTCATCGGCATCCGTCAGCTCAAAATTGGGACCTGCCAAAATGTTTCCCTCCGGGGTAGGTGCAATCAGGATACCCTTGCTTATTTCGGTCGGTACCGGGTAAAGGATGCGCCTGGTTAAAAAACGACATTCCTTATCCAGCAAAAAGTACTCTCCTTTGTAGGCTTGTAATTTTGGAACTCGATCTCCCGAGAGCTGGGCAAGATGGTTAGACGATAGGCCGGCAGTGTTCACTATAAAAGAGGAGGTAAAACTCCTCTTCTCAGTTAGGACTTCTATCTTCCCTCTCTGGCTGATAAAGCCGGTGACCTTTGACTCAAACTGAAAATCAACACCATTGAGAGCAGCACCTTCGGCGAAAGCCAGGGTGAGACGAAAAGGGGATACTACTGCAGCATTAGGATCGAAGTAGGCAGCGACTACTTTATCATTGAGGGCGGGTTCCAGTGCTTTCACCTCACCAGGACCCAAAATGCCGGCATCTTCATATCCTCCTATTGCTTTGAGGGACTGCAGATATTCAATTTCTTCATCGGTAAGGGCAACAGTGAGAGCACCGGTAACGAGAGGGTGAAAATCAAGTTCTTTCTCTATACGGGGAAACCAGAGAAGAGCTCGCCGGTGGAGATCTCCTTTTATCATTCCCGGGGTAAGATAACTCAGGGAATGAATGATCCCGGTATTGGCTTTGCTTACTCCTTCGCAAACATCGAGTTCTTTTTCAAGAAGAAGAATGTCTAACTCAAAATGGGAGAGATACCAGGCGATGGCACAGCCGACTACTCCCCCCCCGACGACGATAAGGTCATAATTGGTTTTCACTTTTCGCCCATCCTCTCACCCGTTCTATCCCCCGTATCCATTTCTTCCATAACAGGTCACGTTCCATTTGAGTGGTTTTGGGATTATACTCTTTACTTTCCCTTTTTTTATTTTCAATAAAACTCCGGCCAAGGAGTCCCATTCGATTCCCTATGAGATAGAACACACCCAATGAGGTCGCTTCGGTCTCTGGGAAAACTTTAATGTTTTTACCACTAATATCCGCCTGCATCTGCATCAGGAGTTCATTCTTGGTCATACCCCCATCGACGACGATTTCTTTCATTGATTCGACAATAACATCCATATTATGAATCAGTTCCCCAGATTCGAAGGCAACCGCTTCAAGAGCGGCGCGAACAATCTCGTTTCTCCCAATCTGAGGGGTGAGTCCTAAAATTGCACCCCGAGCATAAGGATCCCAATAAGGAGCCCCTAATCCGGTAAAAGCCGGCATAATTAAAAGGTCTCGGGTTGGAACTGCCTCACGGGCATAGTGTTCGGTTTCACCCGGGTGTGATACCAACCCTAATTTTACCAACCAATCCATCAATACTCCGGCATTGAAAGCACTTCCCTCCAGAGCATAGATCGGTTGATCTTCTTCCAGACTCGCCACGGTTACGATGAGCCCCCGGTTACGCTTCGGATAAACCTTACCGGCATTGGCCATAAGGAAACATCCTGTCCCGTAGGTATTCTTGGTATCTCCCTTCTGAAAGCACCCCTGCCCCAGGAAAGATGCCTGTTGATCACCAAGAATGACATAAATGGGAATCTTTTGATCATCCACCTGGCATTCACCAAACTCCGAAAACGAAGGACGAATCTCCGGAAAATTGACCCTTTTGAGACCAAATTCGCTTATAATCTCTCCATCCCACGCCAGTGAATGAATATTATAAAAAAGAGTTCGCGATGCATTGGTATGATCGGTTACAAACGACTGACCTTCGGTTAGTTTCCAGATGATATAGGTATCGAGCGTACCAAAATTTATTTTTTTCTCATTCCCAACCCGATCGAGAATCCACATCACTTTACTCAAAGAAAAATAGGGATCGAGCGGTAACCCGGTCTTATCATTCAACCAATTTTCTTTTTCCCGATTCTCCACACACCAATCGGCTGTCCGCCGGTCCTGCCAGACAATCGCTGGATAGAGAAGCTGCCCGGATTTATCCCATAGCACTGTCGTCTCCCGCTGATTGGTAATCCCCATCCCAGCCACCGGGTACGGAATTGCCTCGATCCCTTTCACCAAATCCCGGCGCATTTCCTCCGGATCAAATTCCACCCATCCCTCCTCGGGATAGCTTAGCTTCACCGGGAACGAATCTTGGTATATCTTCCGCCCCACCTCATCCCAGACGATCAATTTGACACTGGTCGTTCCCAAATCTATTGTCAACCAATACCTATCCATTCCTTTCTCCCTTCCCGGAAAATAAAGAAAGCCTTCCAGGACAAATAATAAATCCTGGAAGGCTTTCTCCTTGTCTCCAAGCCTTACATTGAATTTATTATAGCATAATATTTCTCCCGTAAATACGGTGAAAAGGAATTGAAGTTACCCAACACATCACAAAATTATATAATTCATTCCCACAGGACTTGAATCTGAAACCTTCGATCTCGCGGCAATCAACCAAACCCTGCATCTTTTACACTGAAAAGAGTTGAGTGGAGGATTCTTGGTATGGGAAAATCCTACGATAATCCCGAATAATGGAATAAATTTGTATTATAACCGTAGTAAAATGCAGAAAAACAAAAGGTGAGCGGTCGGCAATAATGGTCGGCGCTCCTGATAACAGGATTGGTGTCCGCTCTGCGGAAAAGACCTGACGCCCCGGGGCAATAGACCGTTCCCGGAATTTGGTCTCGGCCATAACCGCTCACCCATTTTCATTTTATAACTTTATGAAAACAGTTGTCAAGGTGTCGAATTGAATCATCTAAAATTTTGA
>CAYSWT010000127.1:0-5605 GCA_964434845.1 uncultured Atribacterota bacterium
TTAAGTGAAAGAACTAAGGAGTTGGCGAAAAAGCTCTCAGGCGGCATGCAACGTCGATTAAGCCTTGCCATGGCTTTAATCACCAATCCCCAGGTTTTGTTTCTGGACGAACCAACCTTGGGATTAGATCCTCAGGCAAGAAAAGCAGTGTGGAACCAAATCGAAAAACTCAAGGGTAAAACGACAATATTCCTTACTACCCATTATTTGGAAGAAGCAGATGCATTGGCTGATCATGTTGCCATCATTCATCAGGGGAAGATTGTTGCTCAAGGTTCTCCTGCCTCTTTAAAAGAATCCTTTTCTGGAAAACAAACCATGATGATTAAAGTTCAGGGGATAACCGATTACATAATCGATACTTTGAGAGAGAAATATCAGGACGTCAGGAGTTCAGAGAATGAAATTATTATTCAAGCAAAGGAACTGGATTTTGAAAGCATCGTTGATTTGCTGCGAGGCGAGGGGGCAAAGATAAAGTGGCTCTCCATGAAAGAACCTTCTTTGGATGATGTCTTTCTCAAATTGACTGCCGAGGAGAAACATCGATGAAGTTTCTTCCTTTAACCACTCGCAATCTCAAAGAAATTTATCGTGATCCGGTTTCCATTGTTTTTGGAATAGCTATGCCTGTTGTCCTGCTTTTTCTTTTTACTTCAATCGGAGAAAAAGCACCGATTGAAATCTTTACTCCCTTGATGCTGACACCTGCAGTCGTGGTTTTTAGCTGTGGGTTCTTGATCCTGTTTTCAGCTTCGCTTATATCAAGAGACCGACAAACCGCATTTTTAACCAGGCTTCTCATGTCTCCATTAAAATCATCTGATTTTATCTTGGCTTATCTGTTAGCATTTTTTCCCATGGCTTTAATCCAAACCATCGTATGCATCTTTTTTGGAGCATTGTTGGGAATGGTTATAAGCTGGCAACTGTTTTTTGTCCTGCTGATTCTTCTCCTGGTGGCGGTTGCCTGTATTGGAATTGGAATGATTTTAGGATCGCTCGGTAACGAAAATCAAGTTGCCATGGGTGGATCAATCTTTATCGTTGTGGTATCTCTCTTTAGCGGAGCCTGGATGGATTTGAAAATGGTTGGTGGGATATTTAAAACTATTGGATATGCGTTACCCTTTGCCCATGCCATCGATGGCTCAAGAGCAATTTTAAAAGGTTCTTTAATAAGCGATATCTCAATAGAACTTTATTGGGTATTCGGCTATACGTTGATTTCGTTTTTTCTTGGAATAATTGCCTTTAAATGGAGAATGAAGCAATAAAAAACCGATGTTTGGTTGATTATTAAAGCTTTAAAACCAAACATCGGTTAAAGGACTGTTTAATTATTGAAGAAATTCATCTACATTGCTTTGATCGATGATAAAACCATCGATCGGAATGTATTTTGGAACTTCTTTTCCATTGATGATGTCCACCAAGAGCGAGACTGAATCCCGTCCCATTTTTACGTTGTCTTGTTTAATGGTTGCCAAAATTTCACCTTCCTTAATGGCTTTTAAGTTGGCTGGGTCGCCGTCAAAGCCAACAATGATAATCTTTCCAGTCAGTCCTCTTTCTGCTACTACGGATTTCACCGACATAGCTCCTGGGTCCCAGGCAGCAAAAACCGCTGTTATGTCTGGATTGGCGGCTAACTCGTTTTGAGCAATTTCATAAGCTTTTTCTGGAAGCCAATCAGCAGCTCGGAAGATCACTTCAACCCCAGCAGCTTCAAGAACTTCGGTTACGCCATTTTTTCGAGCATCACCAGTTTGATGTCCCAATACTCCTCCAACGATTAATACTTTTCCAGGTCGAGTCATATGGTCGAGAATATATTGACCGGCAATTTTGGCCGAGGAAAGATTGTCAGTTTGCACCAGTGAGGCAATATGGGGATGGTCGATGCCGGTATCAACTGCTACCACTGGAATTCCAACTTCGCTCGCTTTATCCAGTGAATCGTCGAAAGCTCTGCTGTCAGCTGCTCCTATAATAATTCCACCGACTCCCATTTGGATGGCATTATCAAAAGAATTCTTTTGAGCTTGAGCGTCCAAGCTGGGAGGAGTGAGGTCAATAAACTCCACCCCAAGCTCGTTAGCTCGATTGCGGGCTTCATTTCTTAACGTAATCCAAAAAGGCAGGTCTGTTGAGGCTCCTATATACGCGATAGAAATTTTCTTTTCTTCACCGAATGCCACATTTCCAACCAAAACACAAATAAACAGACTCATAATTACGAGTAAAAAAAGTTTTTTCCTCATTAAAATTCCCTCCTTCAGATTTGATTTTAATTTTTATTTCTTTATTGACTTATGCTTAACAGTACAACTATTTCTAAAATAAAAGAGAATCAAACTCACAGTTAAAAGAGCACCTATTCTATAAAGTTCTTTTTCGTTGAGCGATATCAATCCAGACGGCTAAAATAATAACGATACCAATAGAAACCCGTTGCCAGGAAGAACCAACCCCCATATGGCTTAATCCACTGGCTAAACAGGTCATAATCAGAACTCCGATGATAGTTCTTCCAACACCACCAATCCCACCCGACATGCTGGTTCCACCAATAACGACAGCTGCAATTGAATTCATTTCCATACCCTGACCGAAAGTAGAATTGGCGAAGTTTAATCTGGCAGCTAAAAGCACAGCAGCCAGTCCAGCCATTAAGCCGCCAATGGCATAGTAAATGACCTTACACTTGTTGACTCTAATGCCGGATAATCGAGCGACTTCCTGGTTTCCTCCTATAGCATAGGCATTAAAACCAAGGCGGATTTTGCCCAGCATAAATGCCACAACAAGGTAAGCAGCGGCCATGATTAAGACTGGTATAAAATACCCTGACCCGAGTGCCCGAAAAGCACGAGGAAAGGAGGACATGTCTTTCCCAGCACCCAGCAGTTCTGAGAAACCCCGAAGCACCATCATCATCCCCAAAGTAACAATCAATGGTGAAACGCCGGTGGTTACAATAATCAAACCATTTATGGTTCCCCAAAAAGCGCCAATACCGAGAGCGATGAATACGACGAGCCAAACTGGATATTGAAGGTTGAGCATGCTGCCGACTGAAACGGCCACAAAAGTAAGAATCGATCCGACTGAAAGGTCAAGACCTGCAGATAGAAGAACAACCGTTGTGCCGACCGCCATGACACCCAGAACGGTTGCCTGGGAAAAAATGGTTTGAAAATTACTGATTGCTCGGTAGGTTGGTGCGAATATGAAAAAAATCACATTAATGGCAACCAATCCTAAGAGAGCTTGTGTTGCCCGTTGAAATTGCTTCAACAGGGATGATGAAACCATATTTCTTATCCTCCCCTATATGCTCTTTTAAAATGAATCAAGTGGGGTCTCATTGTATTGAATGATGCTTGATTAAACGTTTTTCTTCTTTTTTATAAACGAAACTTCTTTTTTGACAACTTTAAGTCAATTTAGGTCAACTCTCTTGATTTCTTTCAAACCTAAAAATATTCTTCTCTTTAAACCACCTCCTCAAATCCTCTTATCACAACAATGCGAGAGAAATTCGGCTTTTTAACGAAATTCTCCTACACCTATGGCAGCCTTGAGAATATCATCTTCACTGGCGGAATTACGAGGAAATTCTTTGACAATTTTACCCCGCCTCATTACTATGACACGATGGCTCATTTCCATGGCTTCGGCATAATCAGAAGTAAACATAATGATGGATGTTCCCTCAGCCAGGAGCTCTTGCATAATCCGATACACCTCTCTGCGACCAATGATATCGATACCCCGAGTTGGTTCGTCAAAAATGATGACTTTGGCATGAGTACCTAGCCATTTGGCCAAAACGAGTTTTTGTTGATTTCCTCCAGAGAGCTGACCAGCTAGAGTAAAACGATGAGGTGCTTTAATAGTTAACTCTTTCATGTAAAAATCTATCTCATCATTCATTTTTTTAATCTTCACCAAGCCGAAAGGACTCAATCGATTAATATTGGGTAATCCGTAATTATTTCTTAAGGATTGATCAAGGATAACTCCTTCTGTTTTCCGATTTTCGGTAAGAAATGAGATGCCGTGTCGGATGGCTTCTTCGGGAGTTCTCACCGTAACTTTTTTATCTTCAATATAAAGATTACCACTGGTGGGCGGGTCAACTCCGGCGATTGCCCGAGCCAGCTCGGTTTTGCCGGCTCCCATTAAACCGGTTATTCCTAATATTTCTCCTTTTCGAAGAGAGAAATCAACCCCCTGAACCGCTGTTCCTTTTCGAAAATTTTCCAATCGAAGAATGAATTTTTCTTGGGGGGCTGGAAGAGAAGGGTATTGTTTGCCGATTTTCCCACCGATCATTTTTTCAATCATGGTTTCAAGGGTAAGGTCTCGAATAGAAAAAGTACCAACGTTTTTTCCGTCTCGCAGGATAGTTACTCTATCACCTAATTCGTAAACTTCAGCGTAGCGGTGGGAAATATAGATAAAGCCAACTCCTTCTTTTTTTAGACGGTTTATCACCTTGAAAAGGTCATTACGAGATGTGCTTTCTAAAACATCGGTTGGTTCATCGAGAACGATAACCCGAGCGTCGGTAACCAAGGCTCGAGCAATCTCAACCATCTTTTGCTGGGTAACGCTGAGTGTTGATACAATTCGGTGAGGATCTAATTGGATATTAAAGCGCTCTAAAAGCTTGGCTGCGTTTTTGTAAAGGGTTGATGTATTGATAATGCCCAACTTGCGGATCCCCAATGGTTCAACTCCAAGGAATATGTTACGGGCAATATCAATTTGAGGAATCAGATTTAGTTCTTGATAAATAAAACGAAGTCCTTTTTTAAGAGGGGCTTCTGGAGATTCAATGACGACTTTTTCTCCATAAATAAAAATCTCTCCACTATCAGCAGGAAATGCTCCGCTCAGTACCTTAATTAGAGTTGACTTCCCAGCTCCATTTTCACCAAGTAGGACATGAACTTCTCCAGGAAGTAGTTCAAAATCGACCTGGTTAAGGGCAATAACTCCAGGAAAGCGTTTGACAATCCCCTTCATCACTACCAGAGGAATGCCTGTGGTTGAGTTCAACTGATTCATAATTTCCCCTGCCTCATTTATTTGTGTTGTTGCTCTTCGTTTGATTAGAAGGCTGATGAAAGGCAATCGATTACAATATATCATGGAAAATATTCGCTGTCAACGAATAATTCAATCTTTAAAAAAACTGTATTAAGCCTATGATTTTAAACTAAAAAATTGCAATCGGTTGCTTAATGGGTAGTTATTATAGCATTTTCCCCGGCCAAAAATGCGATGGTTATTTTAAAGTTAGTTACTCAACTTTCGCAGTTCAATAATAGTACTTTTCCTTTCAACCATGCTGGAAGACTATTCACAAAATAAGAGAGTAGCTCTTTGACCTTATCTTCTGAAAGGACTAAAACCTGTTTCATGGTTGATTTGAGAAGCTCAAGGAGTAAAGCCAGAGCTTCCATGAGAGTCATATCCTGAATCTCATCATAGCAGGCATAAAAGAGCTCTCCAAAGGTCCGGGGATCGGTGTTCCTTCGGGCAACCACCGCCAGCATAATATAGCGGATAAAGACGATACTGGTATGGACAA
>CAYSWT010000128.1:0-5582 GCA_964434845.1 uncultured Atribacterota bacterium
TCGTCCATTTCAAATCCCCCCTGACCCCCCTTTTCTAAAGTGGGGGAAAGGATTTCCATCTTCTATGATGCTGTGTAGCAGTATGGCGGTCTATCCTGGAAATTCTGTAAACAGTTAACGGTAAACTGTAAACAGTTTTAAAAATCACTAATCAACTTCATCCTCACCTTCTCCCATCAAGGGAGAAGGTATTTAATGCCGTCATCCCGAGCCCTTGTTTTTTGAGGGCGTGAGGATCTCATCCTTTTTATTTATCCTTTTCTCTCCATCTGCCATTTTCCAACTCAACAACTCAACCTCTCAACAACTCAACATTTATGAAAAGATGAGATTGCCACGTCGCTCCGCTCCTCGCAATGACAGCTGTGTGCATGGTGTTTCCATCTTCAATGGTGCTGCCAAGCAGCATGAGTCAAATGAAGGAGTAAACATTCATGCCCATGGTTATTACTATTTGAAAGGAGCATGAGTTTTTATTTTTCAGATGGTACCCCGGTTTACCGGGTATGAATGCCTACTCCCCCCTCTTTACAAATTAGAAACTCTTTTCCGCCTGGTCAAGGTTATCTTTGGTAATAACCGCGGGCTCAATCAGTACCACTGGTTTTTCTGGTTCTTTGTTTTCCCGGACTTTCGCAGCCAAAATTTCAAATGCAGTAGAGGCTTGCTTACCAGGGAACTGTTCGATAGTTGCATCCAGTATACCGTCATTTATGGACTTCAGAGCATCAGTTAAAGCATCGAACCCAATGGTGACGGCCTCTTGAACATTGACTTTCCCACTGGCTTGCATCGCTTCCAGAGCACCGAGAATCATCTCATCGTTGGCTCCAAACACCGCATCAATTTGAGGAGTGCTCATGATGAAGTCTTCCATGACCTTCATCCCATCATCTCTCCGGAAATTTGCCGTTTGAGTTTTCACCGTGATATTCGGATACTGCTTCATGACATCCTGGAAACCAGCACTCCGATCGATAGCCGGACCAGCACCGGGGGTTCCATACAATTCGATAACAGTCCCTTTCGGCTCTCCGAATTTCTTCTTTAGTTCTGCAACAATAAACTCAGCAGCCTTTTTCCCGCCGGTGTAGTTATCGGCTCCAACGTGGGCAAGTACAGTGACCGGAACTCCCTCTTTCAACCTCCGGTCAACGGTGACCACCGGTATATTCGCTTTGTTGAGAGCTTCCACTGCTGGCACCACTGCTTCTACTTCGATCGGAACCAATAATACTCCATCGACTTTCTTAATGATCATGTCTTCGATGATGGAAATCTGCCGAGAGACCTCATTATTGGCTTCAAGAGAAATAACATTGATACCCAGTTGAGCCGCTTTATCCTTGACTGCCTGTTCCAGGAATGCAAACCAGGCAAAAGAAAGAGATGGGAAAGAGAGCCCCATCGTATACTCCTTGGCAAACGCCAGGGAACCGAAAAGACAACTAATAGCAAACGTTGCCAGTACAATGAATAAACCAAGTTTTTTCATTTTTTTATCCTCCTTATTAGTAAATTGAATTCTGAATCACTCACAACACCATTCACACCATCAATACTGGATATCAAAATGAATCTTCTTATAATCCCTTTTTTCCATCACCTCCGTCTCTTTTAATTTTGTATTTATTATGAAAATACAGTGACGAGTAAAAAAATCAAAAATACTCAATCAACATCCTATCCGAACCTCTCCCTTTGAACAAAGGGAGATCGAGAGGGATTCGATATATTCGTTTTTCTTCTTTTATCCATCTTCAAATCTTTTACATTTTACAGTCTTTTGCTAAAGGGGGGAAAAGAACCAGTGATACAGAGAGTATTTTTATCCCTCTACTGGTGCCAGGGTATTTTCCTGGCATGAATGTCTATTTATTGCGTCCGAAAACGGCGTTTCATTCGATCCATAAGAACTGCTAAAATAATGATTGATCCTTTAACCATCATCTGCCAATAGGGCTGAACTCCTAACAAATTTAATCCGTTGGATATAACTCCGATAAGCAGCGCTCCAATCAGAGTGCCATAAGCCCCTCCTTCTCCTCCCATCATGCTGGTTCCGCCGATAACAACCGAGGCGATAACATCCAGCTCATAACCAGTTCCGGCTACCAATTCTCCAGAATTCAAACGTGAAGTGAGAATAAGAGCACTCAACCCGGAAAGTACACCCAAAATAGTGTAAGTAATGATTTTTACACGGTCCACCATGATTCCCGAGAGGAGCGCCGCTTCCTGATTACCACCGATAGCATAAATATAACGGCCAAAAACAGTTCTTTTTAGCATAATGCCAACCACAATCACACACCCTAAAAACAAAATGACCGGAAAAGGGATCGGACCGATCATTCCAGCCCCAATAAAGCGGAAAGCGGGGCTCATTCCTGAGATTGGTTTCCCCTGGGCGATCAGCAAAGTCGCCCCCCGAAAAATACTCATGGTTCCCAAGGTTACAATAAAAGGATGAATCTTCCCCTTTGTGGAAACATACCCGTTAAAATATCCAATACCTGCGCCTATTATAAGTGGTACCACCAGGCTGAGAAAAAAACTTCCACCCCATTTTACCTGAAATCCAGCCGCAATAATACCAGAAAAAGCAACTATGGAACCGACGGAAAGATCGATGAGGCCTAATAAAATCACCAGTGTCATTCCAACTGCCATTACTCCAATGATTGACACCTGACGAATAACATTGATGATATTCAAAGGATTAAAAAAAACAGGATTGAGGATGCCAAATATGACACAAACCACAACAAAGACTAATAAAATCCCTACCCTATCCCAGAAAATGAAAAAATTATGCATCAATCCTTGGTTTCTTTCTTCACTCAGGGCGTCCATTCAACTGACTACCTCCTATGGCAAGCTTTAATACTTCTTCTTGATTGGCTTTTTGGCGACTTAATTCTCCGGTAATCTCTCCTTCTTTCATAACCAGGATTCGATCACTCATCCCAAGAATTTCAGGAAGTTCTGATGAAACCATCAAGATAGCTGCACCTCGTTCAATAAGTTTATTCATCAGATGGTATATTTCAACCTTCGCTCCGACATCAATTCCTCGGGTTGGTTCATCAAAAAGATAGATATCACATTCCAGGGCAAACCATTTGCCTAATACCACTTTTTGCTGATTCCCTCCAGAGAGAAACATGGCTTTTTGATCGAGCGAAGGGGTTTTGATACTCATCATCCGAACCATTTCGGTGGTGATGCGATTGAGTTCAATATCATTGATGAAACCCCGAGTAGAAATTTTGGGGAGTAACGGCAACCCGATGTTATCGATAACCGACAACAGCAATACCAACCCCTGGGTTTTTCTTTCTTCCGGAAGAAGAGCAATTCCCAAATTAATGGCATCTTGAGGAGAGGTAACTTGAACTTTTCTTCCCTTTACAAAAATTTTCCCTTCATCAATGGGATCAAGACCGTAGATAGCGCGTAAGAGTTCCGTCCGACCTGAACCGACCATACCGGCAATACCAACGATTTCGCCTTTTTTCAATGAAAAGTTGATATTACTGAGAACACCTTCCCGTGAAAGCCCTTCAACACGAAGGGCTTCATCCTTGGCTATACGATCGATGTGCGGGTACTGCTCTACCAGTTTCCGTCCCACCATCATACGGATTAAATCATCAATGGTCAACAAAGAGGTGTAATTGGTTGCTACATGCCGCCCATCTCTCAATACCGTTACCCGATCAGAAATGGAAAAAATTTCATCGAGGCGATGAGAAATATAGATAATAGTCACGCCCTTGGTTTTTAAAAAGCGGATGATACGGAACAAGGTCTCAATTTCTTTTTTGGCGAGGGCCGCTGTAGGTTCATCCATGATCAAAACTTGTGCATCTAAAGAAAGGGCCTTGGCTATCTCCACCACTTGTTTTTTCGCCACTCCCAAACTTCCTACCTTCTGGTTGATATCCACCTCCACTTCCAAAAAATCGATCAGCTTTTGGGCTTCCTCCCTCATTTTTTTCCAATCGATAAAACCTCGTCCATTCCGGAAATGATGGCCCATGAAAATGTTTTCGGCAACGGTGAGTGCTGGAATCAGGTTTAACTCTTGATAGATGGCGGCAATCCCGCTGCGGAGCGCTTCATGAGGGTTTTGGAAGGCAATGGGCTTACCCTGAAAGAGGACGGTGCCGGATGTTTTTTGATAGACCCCGGTGAGAATTTTAATTAAAGTCGACTTCCCTGCTCCATTCTCTCCTACCAGGGCATGGACTTCTCCCTTTAAAACATCAAAACTGACGTTATCAAGTGCCAGTACTCCTGGAAAACGCTTCGTCACATTTTCAAACCGTATTATGCAATCGTCAAGAGAGTTCATAGTCTCCCACCATTCATCAGCAATTTTCTCTTCCTTTATATCCTTCTGAAATCGTTTTCAAGAAAATATAAAAATACGTAAATCAATTGTATAATCTCTGGAGTGTTTTTTCAATTTTATTCTATTTCTTTTTTAAATTCAAACCCTATTATGAAATGCAGTAAAGATTGTGGGATTGTTGAACTGTGGAATTGATAAAAACACCTCAAAGCTGTCGTTGCGAAACCGGCAGCCTACGGCATGACAGATCATATCAAATATAAAAGAGAGCCTTGGAAAAAACATCCAAGGCTGGTGGCATGGCAATCCAATCTTATCTTTTCATTCATTCCAACTCAACGACTCAACATCTCAACGACTCAACATCTTTACAGTAAATATTTTCATCCTCTACTGGTACCAGGGTTTTTGCCTTTTAGTCCCTTTTCCTATCCCCTACACAAAATGAGTGTGAAGGATATTCTTGACAATGGTAACGAAATACGCTATTTTATATTCTACGCTTTGCCGAAGTGGCGGAACTTGGCAGACGCGCTGGATTCAGGTTCCAGTGAGTTTAACGCTCGTGGGGGTTCAAATCCCCCCTTCGGCACCAGATCCCTTTATTTTCAAGCCTTTTAGAATACCGCTGAACGCTCTCTGAAGCCGTGAAAAGCGCCGAGTCCGGTGATGCCAAAAAACTCGCCTCATGAGATGAGGGTGAGTTTTGTGTGCTTACTACACGCCTCATAACTTAATAACTTAAGTGACAGGCACCTCACCTGTTCACCGAACCTCTCCCTTTGGACAAAGGGAGATTGAGAGGGATTCGAGCTTTTCGTCTTTTGTTTTTTTCCGGTTTTATACCTTTCACGTTTTTCTTTTCACTGCCCATTTCAAATCCCCCCTGACCCCCCTTTGCTAAAGGGGGAGAATTGATTTGGAAATATGTATTTTCATATTCAATGGTGCAGTTCCACGGCATGAGGGTCTATCCTGTAAACTGCAACAGGATATCAGCCTACGGCGTAAGATTGAAAAACAGAAAAGACTAAAACTGAAAGGATAGACCCTCAAAGTTTTCATTCTCATCTGGTGCCACAACGTGGCATGAGGGTCTATCCTGGAAACTGCCCAGGATAGCAGCCTACGGCGTAAGATGAAAAGATTTAAAAGAAAAAAAACAAAGAGGATAGACCCTCAAAGTTTTCATTCTCATCTGGTGCCACGCAGTGGCATGAGG
>CAYSWT010000129.1:0-5569 GCA_964434845.1 uncultured Atribacterota bacterium
GGTATAGATGTTCCCTTAAATATGACCAATTTTGAACCAGGAAGTTTCTGACGATAATAACGGATGGTTTCAAGGCCTGACTACGTCGTATGCTCCACAAGGGAATTGAGTGGGAACGGTAATTTGATACCAGATAATATTTCCTTCAAATGATATAAAATCTTCCAGTGAGTTAAGAAGCTTTATTGATAAACCGCTTTTTTCCATAAACTTAACCCCTGAGAACCGGTTGTTGATATCAAGAAGTTAATGAAATTATAAACAATTTACAGATCTCGTCAAACACCATCCCGTGATTTCTTTCAAATGGAAAGAGCGCAATAGGATCCCCCAATCATTTTCCACTCCCTTCCAACAGGAGGACGATTGTTAAATGATTTTTCAAAGATTTACCAGAATGCTATTTTCGGAAGGCAGAGAAAGAGGCTTAAATAAAAATACAAACGGTTGTTGTAAAAATAAATCATAAAAAAATAAACTTAAATTAGATGAAAATAAAAAAAATAAATTGACATATGACAAACGTTTGTTATACTATTATTAGAGAGGAACGAAGATGTCGACGACTATTAAAGATATTGCTCAATTTTTAGGAATATCTCCCGGGACAGTTTCTCGAGCCCTCCAGAAGAGTCCAAGGGTTTCGAAAGAAACCATCCAACGAGTCGAAGAAGCTGCTAAAAAGCTTAATTATCGGCCAAACATCACCGCTCAGAGGTTGGTTTCGGGAAAGACTCACAACATTGGAGTTATCCTCAGCAAAGATATTCGTGAATACACCTCGGTACAATTGTTCAACTCTATCATTCTCAACGGCATATTAGAAGTAGCGGAAGCTCATAATTATAATCTCAATTTTGCCATCGATTCTCAAGGGGAGAAACAAGGTGCGTTATCCCGTATCGTGCAAAATCAAGATGTTGATGGGGTATTAATCATCAATGTCGTCAATGAAGACATTATTGCTTCACTTCGGACGAATGGGATACCGGTAGTTTTAATCGATAACCACTTCGATAACCGCTCTGAATATGCTGTGAACAATGATGACCGATATGGAGCCTATATTGCCACCAAACATCTGATTTCTTTGGGATATCAAGCCATCGGGATGATCGGTATTACCGAAGAAGCCTTCCACCGTGAGTGCCTTTCAGGATATTTACAGGCTCTTACCGAGAATGGGTTAAAAATTGAATCCCACTTTATTCAAAAAGGATGCGGGAGCATAGAATCCGCTTATGAAATTATTCGGAACATGGTAAAACAAAATCGCATCCCTCGGGCCTTTTTTGTAGTGACGGACGAAATGGCTATTGGAGTGATTCGAGCGGTAAAAGATTCCGGTTTGAATGTACCAAAAGATGTTGCGGTAGTTGGGATGGATGATATTCCCTTGCTTGATTATGTCGAGCCTCCTTTGACGACGGTGAGAATTTATATCGCTGAAATGGGGAGGACTGCAGTTGGTATGCTGCTTGATTTAATCCGTGGTCAATATCAAGGAAAAACCCAGATTGCCATCCAACCAAAACTCATTGTTAGAAAAACCTGTGGTGCAAGATAGGCTTTCATGGAACAAATTGCTTCATATAAGAATGAAGGAATATTTTTCGAATTAGTTTTTCCTTTTGATTAAGGGTGAGAAGGGTGATTTGTTTATCTCCCTTTATCCAAAGGGAGAAGCCCTGGAATAGGAATAAGGATGAGATTGCTTTGCAACCATAATACGCTGTTTCATTATGACAACAAGAAGATGAGATACTTACTTACCAGGCATGAATTTTTTTTCGTGGGTAATTCTATATTCCTGGAAATTTAATTAAACTCCGTAGTTTACCGATGCCCAGGAGGACAGCTTTTTTCGCTTGTTATCTGTAGTCGTAACTCGTCACCGCATTCAATTGATAGGAGGTTACAGAATGGGATTCAATTTGGATAGCTTTGTTGCTCAGTGTCACCCGGTTGACCTTTCAATCCGAATTCCTCAAAAAGAATTTGAAGAACGAATCGAACGAATCCGTTCAGAAATGAAAAAACGCCAAGTCGATGTTGCCATTGCTTTTGGAAATGAATTAAGACCAGGCGATACGGGATGGATTACCAACTATGATCCCCAGATTGAACCAACAGCCGTCGTGATTGGACCGAGAAAAGTTTTGGTTTTAGGTGGCCCTGAGGGGAAGCTGTATGCTGAACAATCCATGCAAGTTGGTGAATTTCGCTGTCTGCAAGAACTCAAAATTCCCGAGGAAGATTACCCAGGCTTTGATTTTTTTACCCTTCGTGAAATATTCAACGAGTCCTGCGGATTTCAACCTCAAACCGTTGGTTTACTCACCTGTACCGATATTATTACTCAGGCTTTTTTTGATCTTATAAAAAATACACCTGTTCAGCGGGTTGATATGTCTGATTTTTTACTCAAAGCTCGTTATTTTAAGAGTGTCAATGAACTGAAATGTATGCGGGTTGCCTCTCAGATCGCAAGCTATGCCATGGAAGCTATGATTCGAACCATCGAACCGGGTAAACGTGAATTAGAAATAGCAGCAGTGGGAGAATTTATTATGAAATATTTTGGTTCCGACAGAATTGGGGTTTCAACCATAGTTGCCTCAGGGGAACGGGCGTCCTCGGTGTTGGGGAGAGCTTCAAACCGCTTTATTAATGAAGGAGAAATGGTTTTACTTTCCATCAGCCCCCGTTACGAAGGGCTGGCGACCTGTGTTGGGCGATCGATCATTGTCGGAAAACCCAATACCGATCAAAAAGAAATTTTCCAACACGTCCATCATGCCTATCAGCTCTCAATGGAGAGAGTTCGGTACAATGCTCCCGCTCGAGATGCGGATTTGGTGGCAAGAAATTACTTAAAAAAATATAATTTGGAACCTCTTTATAGCCAGATCCACAACATTGGGTGGACAGAAGCCATGGAAGGGTATGGTGCTGCCACCCAGTATTCAGATTTTTCTTTCCCCAAAGGAATCGCACTCCAGATCGATATTGGAATTTTTGCCAAGCCTTATAAGAGTTTGATGGCTCAGGGAGTAGGAATTCGGTTGGAGGATCCTCTGTGTATTACCCATGAAGGTGTTACTGAAAATATGTCGGCACTACCACCCGATGTACAATATTTAGTCAATGTTTAAAAGAAAAAAGGAGGTGAAAAAGAGACTGTTGAGGATAAGGCAAATTTGAGATGATAGGGAGGGTAAGCCACCCCTCGATTTCGTATTACTCTCCTAATAACCCCGTATACCCCCTCTTTTATATTGATTTTTGTATCCAGAGGAAGAGGGGGGTCAACCACCTGGATGTTCAGATTTGGTTCTTGATGGGGGAAAAGTGCCTGTTTGGGGGAGGCAAAATTCGCTTTGGTTTAAAAAATTGTTGAGGAGGGTTATTATGTCTGGTTTTAAGCTATTTCGTTTAGTTCTTGTTTTATCAATAGTATTGTTTTCCGGAATGGTTTTTTGTCTTCCGGTTTTTGCCCAAAAAACCACCATCGAATATGCAGTTTGGGGTCAGCCTTATGAAGTGGAAATGGAACAAAAATATTTAGACCTCTTTATGAAAAAAAATCCAGATATTCAGGTGAACCTTACAACTGCACCGTTTGGACCTCATCACGAAAAACTTCTGGTAAGAATTGCGGGTGGAAACGCTCCCGATGTGTTTGTGTTATCAGAATTAGCCGTAACCCAGTATATTCAACGACAACTCTTAGCGAATCTTGATGAATACATCAAAAAGGATAACATTGATCTGACTCAATTTTTCGATACCTGTCTGGCATATGTTGATTCCGCCGGTGAACCGTACGCAATTGGGAAAAGAGGAGGAAGTATCTACGGTTTACCCACCTGGAATAGTCCCTGCCTGATCAGCGTCAATCTGGATATGATGAATGAAGCCGGTTTGACCGTAAACGAAGATTGGGATTGGAACATGTTTCTGGATTATTGTAAGAAACTCACCAAGGATAATAATGGTGATGGAATCACCGAACAATTTGGAACCCAAAATGTTTTAGCCTGGCAACCAGCAGCTTGGTCTTTTGTAGCCAGTAATGGTGGCAAATGGTTTAATGATGAAGAAACCGAGTCAATATTGACTTCACCAAAAACGATGGAAGCCTATAAGTTCCTGGCAGATATGAGTTTGGTGCACCATGTTTCTCCGACCAACCGTGAACGGAAAGGTTGGGCACTTGCGGAAGAATTTGTGGGAAAACATGTTGCCAGTGCCTGGAGTCATCCCTGGGGATTGGAAGCCTGGAAAGGTGCTGACTTTGAATGGACCCCGCTTTTCCCACCGATGAAAGACGGGAAGCGAGCTCTTGAATTTGAAACCTGCACCATCGGAATGTTTGCTAACACCAAATTTCCGGAACAAGCTTGGAAACTGGTTAAATTCTTAGGAACCGATCCAGATTGTCTGCAAATCATGCTTGACTACAACGTTGCACCGGCAATTAAATCCTGGGCGGAAAAGGTGAGCGATCCCAAGATGAAGAAATTCATCGAATCTATGGAATACGGTGTAGCCCCGCAATTTATTGCCCAATGGCCTGAAGTTGAAGAAATTTTGAATTCAGAACTTGACTTAGTTTCTGAAGAGCAAGCCAGCGTTGAAGAGGCTCTTGCGGCAGCACAGAGTAAAATTAACGATTTACTTCAGGAGTAGGTTGGTCAAATTCGTGAAGGATAATTTTTCGTACCAATATATTTTTTCTTAATGAATAGAGTGCTGGAGATTCATTTTATCTCCAGCACTCATAAATGGATAAGGATGGATTCAGTTTATGTTTTCAAAGGTAAAATTTAAAGAAAATCTATGGGGTTACCTCTTCATTATGCCCTGGCTGGTTGGGTTTGTCCTGCTCTGGGGAGGCCCAGTGGTCAGTTCCTTTGTTATCAGCCTGTATCGTTGGTCGATACTTGATCCACCCAAATGGTTGGGGATAAAAAATTATGAAAAACTCCTCACCGATCAACTTTTTTGGCAGTCTCTAAAAGTAACCGGGATTTATATTTTAGTAGTCGTTCCAGCACTTCTTTTTTTGAGTTTATTTGCCGCCATGTTGTTGAATAATAAACTCCGCGGGGTTCGTTTCTTTCGAACCATTTACTACACGCCTGTAGTGGTATCGGGAGTTGTATTGGCGGTTGCCTGGCTGTGGCTTCTCAATCCCGATTATGGATTCGTGAATTATTTCCTCCGCACGATGTTCGGAATACAGGGACCTCGTTGGTTGAATAGCTCCTTTTGGGCGCTCCCGTCGGTAATTGTCGTAAGCTTGTGGCGGATTGGAACCACCATGGTTATTTTCCTCGCCGGCTTGCAAGAAATTCCAGCGCAACTCTATGAAGCAGCCGATATTGACGGCGCGAGACCACTTGCAAAATTTTGTTATATCACCATGCCCATGCTTTCTCCGGTTATTCTCTTTAACGTGTTTATGTTGATCATTGAATCTTTCCAGGTTTTTACGCCGGTTTATGTCATGACCGAGGGGGGACCTCATTATGCTACCTTAATGTATGTCTTATATCTCTATAAC
>CAYSWT010000130.1:0-5472 GCA_964434845.1 uncultured Atribacterota bacterium
ATGACGGTGTGGGGACATTCGGGAATGACGTATGGAAGACGTCACTTATCCTGTAAACTGTTAGGATGGCAGCCTAAGGCGTAAGATGAAAAAATTCGAAACAACATGCATACACTTGGAGAAAGAATCCAAGAGTATGACGTGAGGGTCTCATCCTTTGATCTTTTTCAACTCAACAACTCAACCTCTCAACACCTCAACATTTTGGTGTTTCCATCTTCATATGGTGCTACAAGCAGCATGGCGTTCTATTCATAGGGGAGACCACCTTTCGGGTGTTTTGTAAGCTTACACTTAACAATCTATCCGATTGGTACTCCCCTTTCAATGAGAAAAAGCTATTTTGGACAGATATAATTCCCTTTATATTTTGATGATTTGATATTAGTTTTTCATTTCCTGCACAATGGTTTTTGCACCGGCGAGGAGCATATTGACGTCGTTGTTGATCCAGAAAAACTGCATCCCTTCCTTACGCCATAATTGAGCATATTTCGGATCCCAGTGGGCAACTCCGGATGGAATTCCGTAATGCTTGCATTTTCTAACTATTTCTTTCATGGGATTAACAACTTTTTCATGATGGAAATCACCAGGGAGTCCGATGGAGAGTGAGAGGTCGGCTGGTCCGACCAGAACCACATCGATCCCGGGAACAGTTATGATTTCATCGAGTTTTCGTACCACGGTTTCACTTTCGATCTGGATAACAAGAAGAATAGATTCATTTTGTTCTTTTACAAAATCAACCGCGGAAAGTGCGCGATACCCGACGGAAGTTCCTCCCGGATAGATGCCTCTCCGGCCGCGTGGAGGATATTTCATAATATCCAGCACTTCCAAAACTTCACCTTGGGAGGAGACTCGAGGAACGATAATACCTTTCGCTCCCTGATCAAGATTCCGGCAGATAATGCTATAGTCAATTTGAGGAATGCGAACCAATGGAGCAATACCACAATTACGTGCGACTCGAAAAATCTGGGCTGCTTCAGAAAGGGCAAAGGAAGTGTGTTCCATATCGACTAAGATGAAATCAAGCCCTGCCTCAGCATAAATTTCAGCAATGGCAGGCGAGCGGACTTCATTCACTTCGCTGCCAAGAACAATTCCACCTCTATGAAGGGTTTCCCGAATCTGCTTAATGTCCATTTTATTCCTCCCTTACGGATCTGAAGATAAGTTCTCCTTTAGTAGGAGTACCGTTTTTGCTGATAAAGAGATCCACCTTTATACATATTCACCCGGGGGTTCAAACGCTTGTACCATAGATTATTGTATCATGTATAAAATCTGGCTTTTATGCGTTATAAAGGAGGGGAAAATTTTATTGAAGAGTATCCCTTGACAAAACCGGGTGATTGAAATATAAATAATAACATCATAGTATGAGAAAAATTTATTGAGAAATTTCTCAAATTATTTTAAAACTTCTTGCCAAGATTGAAACTTGACTCCTCGGTATTTCTCGGGCGGTGAACAAGGTTTCCGTACCAAGGTCAAGGAGGTATTCCGGTTTGCTCACTTCTGAAAAAAAATTAGATATGTACCGCCAGATGCTTCTGATTCGAATGTTTGAAGAGCAGGCGGAATTACTCTATATGGAGGGGAAGATTTTTGGGACCTTTCACCTCTATGTCGGCGAAGAGGCAGTTGCGGTGGGAGCTTGTGCCGCGCTGCGCCCGGATGATTACATCACTTCAACCCACCGGGGTCATGGGCATTGTATCGCCAAGGGAGCGGACGTGAAGCGGATGATGGCCGAGCTGATGGCGAAGGATACCGGCTATTGTCATGGGGTAGGCGGTTCGATGCACATCGCCGATGTCGAGAAGGGAAATCTGGGAGCCAATGGTGTGGTCGGAGGAGGAATCCCGATTGCCACTGGCGCCGGTTTGGGGTGTAAACTCCAGAAAAATGGGAAGGTGGTACTCTGCTTTTTTGGAGATGGAGCCTCGAATACCGGCGCCTTCCACGAGTCGATCAACATGGGAGCGGTTTTCAAACTCCCGGTGGTTTACTTGTGTGAAAACAACATGTACGCCATGTCGACCTCGGTGAAATATTCCTTTGCCATCAACGATATTTCGGAGCGTTCCATAGCCTATGGGATTCCCGGAGTGACTGTCAACGGAAACGATGTACTCGAAGTACATGAAGCGGTCAGCTTAGCGGTTGAGCGAGCTCGAGAAGGGAAGGGTCCAACCCTCATCGAAGCCAAGACCTATCGCTGGAAAGGACATTCCAAAAGCGATAAAAACGTCTATCGCTCCAAAGAGGAAATCCAGAGTTGGAAGGACCGCTGTCCGATTCAATCTTTTCGTCGTTATCTCTTGGAGCAAGAGAAGATTAAAGAATCGACCATCAAGGCGATTGATGCTGAAGTCGAAAGACTCATTCAAGAATCAGTCCAGTTTGCTCAAGGGAGTCCCGAGCCGAAATTAGATGCGGTGAGGAAGATGGTCTATGCCTGATCGGGTGATTACCTTTGCCGAAGCCATCCGGGAAGCGTTGCGGGAAGAATTGAAAAAAGATCCCCGGGTGTTTTTGATGGGAGAGGATATTGGTCTATATGGCGGGGCTTTTGCTGTCACCATGGGGCTGTTTGAGGAATTTGGACCGGAACGGGTGATCGATACCCCGATTTCGGAAGCCGCTATTATCGGAGCAGCCGCCGGTGCCTCTCTGGTGGGGATGAGAGCCGTCGCCGAGATCCAGTTTTCCGATTTTATTGCCATTGGAATGGATCAGCTGGTCAATCAGGCTGCCAAAATCCGGTTCATGTTTGGGGGGAAAGCCACGGTTCCCATGGTAATTCGAGCCCCGATCGGGTCGGGAACTGGAGCGGCAGCTCAACATTCCCAAAGTCAGGAAGCCTGGTATGCCCATGTGCCGGGGCTCAAAGTGGTGATGCCATCCACTCCCTATGACGTCAAAGGGCTGTTAAAGAGCGCCATCCGGGATGACAATCCGGTCATCTTTTTAGAACATAAATTGCTATATAAAATCAAGGGAGCGGTACCGGAAGAGGAATACTTCGTTCCCCTGGGGAAGGCTGATATTAAGAAGCCCGGAACCGATCTCACTATTATTGGCTATTCCAATCTGATTCCCAAGAGCCTTCAGGCAGCGGAAATCTTAGCCAAAGAGGGAATCGAGGCGGAAATTCTTGACCTGCGGTCGCTTCGTCCGCTCGATGCCGAGGCCATTGCTCAGTCGATAAAAAAGACTCACCGGGTGCTTATTGCCTATGAAGCACCTCAGTTTGGAGGATTCGGGGCGGAGGTGGCGGCTTTTATTGGAGAACAGTGCTTTGATGATCTGGATGCGCCGGTTATACGCCTCGGAGGTCTTGAAATGCCCCCGCCCTATAATCCGAATCTGGAGAAGAGGCTGGTTCCCCAGGTGGGAGATATCGTCGATGGAGCGAAAAAAGTTATGAAAGGTTGATGGTCTCGCAACGACCGATTTTTCTAACTATTTAAATTTTACCTTTTCCATTTCACTGTATTTTCAGGAGAGATTGAATGAAATCTGATACCTTTCATCCCGATCTGATGCGGGAAGTCGCCAAGCTCTATTATTATGAAGATATTACCCAGGATAAGATCGGGGAGGTATTGGGTCTTTCCCGTCAAAAAGTCTGGAGAATCTTAAAACAAGCCCGGGAAGAGGGGTTGGTTCAGATTAAGATTGTGGAGTTGTCGGAAAAAGACTCCGAGAAGGAAAAAATTCTTCAGGAAAAATATCAGTTAAAAGAGGCCAAAATTGCTGTTTCCTTCAGCGATGATGAAAACGTCATTCTGCGACGGGTTGCTCAGGTTGCCGCATCCTATATAAAAAACCGGATTGAGCCTTACACCACTTTAGGGGTTGCCTACGGAAAGACTATTTTTGAGATGATCCATTACCTCACCCCCAAAACCATTCCGGGATTGAGAGTAGTGCAGATCATGGGAGGTTATGGAAAATTAAAAGGCGACGTG
Source organism: uncultured Atribacterota bacterium (assembly GCA_964434845.1). Lineage (GTDB taxonomy): Bacteria > Atribacterota > Atribacteria > Atribacterales > Atribacteraceae > CAYSWT01. Next base: position 3,987 of record CAYSWT010000130.1, read on the forward strand.
ATGGCGATTGAGCTGGCACGTCGGATTGCCTTTAATTTCGAAGGAGATGTGGTTTACCTGATGGCTCCGGCGTTTGCCAAAGACCAGACTACCCGTGATGCCATATTGAGCAATGAGGGGGTGCTCAAAGTACTGGATATGTCACGCAAAGCCGATGTGGCCTTGGTTGGTATCGGAGGTGTTTCGGAAACCTCCACCTTGCTCGATACCGGTGATCTCTATGATTATGAAATTGATGAGCTTCGGAGAAAAAAGGTGGTAGGCAATATTTGTGGGAATTTTTACGATGCATCCGGAGCGATAGTTGAAACCTTAGCGGATAAGAGGCGGATTAGCATCAGTCTCCAGGATTTGCAAAAAATTCCAGTGGTAATCGGAGTAGCCGGTGGGAAAAATAAATTGTTCCCCATTTGGGGTGCGTTAAAGGGGAAGTTGATTCAGATACTTATTACTGATGAATTAACGGCATCTCAACTCCTGAATGAGCCATGATTTCACTCAAGAAGTGAATAAAAATATCGATATTTGAGGTGGTTTTATGTTGGCTGATTTGAAGCAGAAAGTCTATGAAGCAAATCTGGAACTTCAAAAAAGGGGACTGGTGATCTATACCTGGGGAAATGCCAGCGAAATTGATCCGAAAGAAAAATTGGTGGTCATCAAGCCGAGCGGCGTTCCCTATGAAAAACTCACCCCTGATATGATAGTCGTAGTTAATCTCAATGGTCAAGTTGTTGAGGGGAAATTACGGCCTTCAGTCGATACCCAAATTCATCTCGATTTGTATAAAACTTTTCCCATGATTGGAGGAATTGTCCATACCCATTCCACCTATGCCACCGCCTGGGCACAGGCTAAAAAGAGCATTCCTTGCCTGGGTGGTACCCATGCTGATTATTTCTATGGAGAAATTCCATGTACCCGTCCCCTTACTGATTTGGAAGTGGAAGAAACTTTTGAAGGCGAGACCGGTAAGGTGATCGCCGAGTGTTTTGCTGCCAAAAACCCACTGGATGTACCGGGAGTATTGGTAGCGACTCATGGACCATTTACCTGGGGGAAGGATTGTCATCAAGCGGTTTTCAATGCTGTTGTTCTCGAAGAACTGGCCCGGATGGCGCTATTCACTCTCCAGATCAACCCTGACACGGTAAGTCTATCTCCCCGTCTCTTAGAAAAACGATATATGCGCAAACACGGAAAGAACGCCACTTATGGGCAGAATATTTGAATAAAAAAGGGACTCATCATTGACCGCTATGCTGCTTGCGCAGCGCCACGTGAGGAATGAAAACCATGGCGGTCTATACTCACCTTTTATATCTTTTCAGTTTTTCATCTTACGCCGTAGATAGCTATCCTGGTAATTTAAAATTGTACCATTTTTGTTCATTCCATTAAAAGTATCATTTTGAAAGGGGATTGTCAAATTGAAAATTAGCATGCATGCCTATGCCTTTGGTCCCCACGGGGGGTGGGTACCAAC
>CAYSWT010000131.1:0-5432 GCA_964434845.1 uncultured Atribacterota bacterium
AGGGGTGACGATTAACATCGAATCCTGAATCCTGTGAAAGTTTCCAGGATAGACCGCCCTGCTGTTTCGCAGCACCATCTGAAGATGGAAATCTTTTCCCCCACTTTAGAAAAGGGGGGTCAGGGGGGATTTGAAAAATTCGGTAAAAGGTAAAACGTGAAATGTAAAAAGTGTAAGGATGGGAAAAAATAAAAGACGAAAAGCTCGAATCCCTCTCATTCTCCCTTTATCCAAAGGGAGAGGTCCAAAAGAATTGGAAAAAATGAGATCCTCACGGATTCAGAAAACGAATCATCAGGATGACACAAACAGTTTCCTTCTCCCTTGATGGGAGAAGGTGAGGATGAGGGTGATAATTTCACGTATTTCCAATTCCACAGTTCCATTCGATTCACGACTCACTCGTCACGGTATTTATAGGATAGAATTCATGATACAATAATTTAGATTTGATTGGTGTCGCTGGAAAGGAGAGATTTCTTTGGACTTAGTTCTTGGTATGAAGGACACCCATCCTCGGGAAGTTCGTAAAAAAAGAGATATTGAAATGAAACTACGCCATCTATTCAGTTCCTGGGGTTTTGAAGAAGTGGAAACTCCTTCTCTTGAATATTTTGCAACCTTGCAGAAAGTGATCGGGGAGGAATTAAAAGAGCGCTTACTTCAATTCATAAATCGTGAAGGAAAGCTGGTCTGCCTCCGGCCAGATTTTACAACATCGATTGCCCGTAAATACAGCAGTGACCTGATCGGTGAACACCAAACCATTCGTGTGTTCTATGATGGTAAAATATTTCGTCTCCCCTCCTCCCCTCTGCGGACCGAAAGCGAACTCACCCAAATGGGATTGGAAAATATTGGGAAGAATACCGCAGCGGTTGACGCTGAAGTGATTGCGCTGGCGATTATCGCTTTGCAAGAAGCCGGGATACGTGACTATGCGGTTGATATTGGACATGTGGGTTTTTTCCGGGGAATATTAGATATGATGGATTATTCGGCCGATCGGCAACAACAGCTTAAAGTCATCATGAAAACCAAAGATTTTATCGCATTGGGAAGTTTCCTGGAGCAGTTTCCCCCGGCTGAGCCTCAACTGGCCTCATTGTTGCTGGACTTCCCCTTTCTCCGAGGGAAAAAAGATTTTCTAATTGGCTGTCAGGATCGTTTTCCAAAAACCCAGCTATTTACAGTTCCTTTTCAAAGACTTCAGTCCATCTGGAATATTCTGGTCGATTTTGGGCTGGAAGCGAATATCATGGCGAATCTGGGGCTAATCAGAGATTTCGACTATTATTCCGGAGTCATTTTTGAGGGTTTTTCTCCACTCTCTGGATCTCCTCTCTTAGCTGGCGGACGCTATGATGAATTGTTCCGTATTTTTGGGAAAGACCGTCCCGCTTGTGGATTTGCTCTTTTTGTCGAACGATTAGTCGAAGTTTATGAAAAATCACATCCCGGGAACAGCGTTCCTCCCTTAATTTATACCATTCATTATCAGCCAACTTATCGTAAGCCGGTTTTTCTCTTGGCCCAAAAACTCCGTGAAAGTCATTTATCGGTGATTACCCAGGAAGAAAGTGAACTCCCGGTTGCTCTCAAAGTGACGGATGGCATCCACGAATATTCCTGGACCAACATCGATTGGGACATTCTTCCTGAACAGATTCAGAAGGTGATATACCATGGATAAACTCACCTTGTCCATCCCAACCGGACGGTTGAAAGATGAAACTATCGCCCTCCTTTCCCGGATGCCGTCCTGGCCGGACTCATTCAACCTGAATTCCCGGAAATTGATATTTGAAGATCTATCTCTTCCCTGGAAAATCATTCTTTCACACCCCAAAGACAGTTCGACCTATGTGGAATTTGGTGCAGCCGATATTGGCATCGTTGGAAAAGACATTCTTCAGGAGCGGGGCAATGAAGTCTATGAGCTGTTGGACTTACGCATTGGGAAATGCCAGATGGTCATTGCCGGACCGGAATCTCTCACTACCACTGAACTGTTCAGCAAGGATACCTTTCGGATTGCCACCAAATATCCGAACATCACCCGGCGCTATCTCCAAGAAAAAGGACTCACCGCTGACATCCTTTTCCTCTACGGGTCGATTGAGCTGGCTCCAGCTATCAATCTGACCGATGCCGTAATTGATCTGGTTTCAACCGGTAAGACCCTTCGCGAGAATAAACTAAAAGTATTGGAAAATATTTTCCCGGTTTCAGCCCGTCTGGTCGCCAATCGAATTAGCATAAAAACTAAAATGGAGAGCATCCTCGCCTTTGTTCAACAATTAAAAGGAGTGATCGGGAATGAATGACTGCCCCCTGATTTTGAAAACGGACATCAGCCCGGAGACCATCTCTCACGATCTCGGTTTGAATCGGAAATTGGTCTATCAGGAACTCAAAGCAGTCGAAAAGGACGTTCAGCTCATCATTGAAAAGGTCATGAATGAGGGCGATCAGGCAGTAAAAGAATTAACGGAATGTTATGACCTCTGTCGCTTGACTCAGTTCCAGGTGTTTCCCGAAGAAATTGAACGCGCTTGGAAACAGGCCGGAACTGATTTCCAGCAGATAGTGATGAAAATAGTCGAAAGGGTGCGTGATTTTCATCAAAATCAGCTGGAAAAATCGTGGTGGTTTAACCGTGGGCATTCACAGTTGGGCGAAATGGTTCTCCCCTTAACCTCAGTCGCCGCCTACATTCCCGGTGGTCGTGCGTCCTATCCTTCTTCGGTTATCATGACGGTGATACCAGCGCAAATTGCCGGGGTTTCGAATATCGTTCTTCTGACCCCTCCCAATGCTCAAGGAAAAGTCTCTCCTGACGTATTAGCGGTTGCCCATTACCTGGGGATCGAAAATGTCATTCGCATCGGCGGTGCTCAGGCGATTGCTGCAGTTGCCTTTGGAACCGAATCCATCCCTCAGGTTGATAAGGTTGTCGGCCCGGGGAATATTTATGTTACAGTCGCCAAGAAGTTGTTATGTGGGCTAATTGGGATCGATTCTTTAGCTGGTCCATCGGAAGTGCTGATTATCGCCGATGAAAGCTGCCAGCCAGAGTGGGTCGCAATCGATTTATTGGCTCAGGCTGAACATGATCCCTTGGCACGGTCGATCTTGCTCTCTCCATCTGCATCTGTCCTTATGGAGACAAAAAAGAATATCAATCTACTCTATCCTAAAAACCCTTTCCCATTTTCTAAAAAAGTCCCAATCTCGCTCTACCAGGTTGAAAATCTCACCACTGCCTTTGAGATTTCCAATACTGTCGCTCCCGAGCATATCCAGATATGCTGCAAAGATAGTTTGAGGCTCCTGTCAATGGTCCAACATGCCGGTGCGATATTTCTTGGAAATTGGGCTCCGGTTGCATTGGGTGATTATGGATTTGGACCTAACCATGTTCTCCCCACTTTAAGCGGGAGCCGTTTCTCCAGTCCGCTATCGGTTCGCGATTTTCTCAAAAAATCGTCATATATCTTCCCCCAAGAAGGAGATCCCACGCTTAACTATCAAGATTTTGCCAATCTGGCTGTAAGGGAAGGTCTCTATTACCATCAAAAATCGCTCCTGGCTCGGATGAGTGAGTAATTATCCATGCCAGGCTAAAACCCTGTCACCAGCAGAGGATGGAAATACTTATTGTAATGATGTTGAGGTGTTGAGTCGTTGAGTTGGAATAAAATCAAAAAATGAGATCCTCACGTCGCAAAAAACGCTCCTCAGGAGGACAACTTCGTTGTCGGATGAGATTGCCACAACCTCAGCCTTGGCTTCTTTTTCCAAGGCTACCCTTTTATCTTACGCCGTAGGCTGCCAGTCCCGCAATGACAGCTTTATGGCCTTTATCCGTTTACCGAATTTTGTTTCATATTCTCCTGCATAAATGGTGGGAGAACAAAAGCGGCCGGGTGGATCTGTCGGGTATAGTACCGGGTTGGGAAGGGTAGGTCTTTCCCGCTGGTTTCAGGATCATACTTTTTAGATGCGATCACATAGGTCCACACTCCGCCTGGATAGGTAGGAACCAAACCCCAGTATACTTTGACTATAGGAAACATTTCCAGATTTTTCCAGTATTTTTGAACACGCTCAGGTTCAAAAAATGGCGGTTCGATTTGTGAAACCAATACTCCATCATCGGAGAGGTGCCCATAGGCGTTTTGGAAAAAACTCCTTGAAAAAAGAGTCTCAGCAACCCCGCTGGGGAAAGGGTCGGTTGAATCCATAACGATGACATCAAACCGTTCCGGAGTGGTAGCTAAATATTGAACGGCATCTTCAATCCGAACCTCCAACCGCGGATTGTCCCAGTCCCCCAGTTGCGGGAGATACTTCCTGGAGACCTCGATAACCATGGCATCGATATCCACCAGCGTCACTTCATGAACCGGGTATTTGAGAATTTCCCGTGAAGCTCCACCATCTCCCCCGCCAACAATCATCACCTTTCGAGGATCGGGGTGAGTGACCATTGCCGGATGGACCAACATTTCGTGATACATAAATTCATCTTTTTCCGTCGTCTGGACAATCCCATCCAAAAGGAGCGTCTTCCCATACAGATAGGTATCAATGATCTGTATGTCCTGGAAACGGGATTTGCCACTAAAGAGAGTTTCTTTGACACGAAGCCCCAGACGGTAGTTGTGAATATAATCCTCATAGTACCAGAGTTCCATTTTATGAGTTCATTCCCCTCTCCAATTCGATAATCTTAACATCCTTGGGGTGAAAGTAATCTTGTATTAAAGGGATGCTCTGATTGGGATCACTCCCGGCCTGGAGAAATATATCCAGTGACGCAAATTGATATTCCGGCCAGGTATGAATGGCGATATGCGATTCCGGCATAATCATGAGCGCACTTAAACCGTAGGGTTGGAACTGATAGACTTTCAGGCCTAAGATGGTACTCCCAAATAGATGGGCTATTTTTTTCAGGAATTCCTCCATAAGCAAAGCGTCGTTGAGAAATGCCGAATTTATAATCTCAATCAGGAGATGTCTTGCCAGACATCCAGTTTTCATAACCAACACCTCCAATCATTACCCAACCTTCACCACTTTAAATCAAAACAAACGCTTTTTCAATATCACTGACAATAAAAATTCGGTGAGTTGTGAATCGTGAGTAGGCATTCATGCCGGGCTAAAAACCTGGCACCAAGAGATGATGAAAATACTTACTGTAAAGATGTTGAGTTGTTGAGTCGTTGAGTCGTTGAGTTGGAATAAAATCAAATAATAAGATCCTCACGTCGCAAAAAATGCTCCTCAGGACGACAACTTCGTTGTCGGATGAGATTGCCACGACCCACGCTTGGATGATTTTCTTAAGCGTTATGGTTGTCATTATGGGATGGTGAGATAACTTGACAATCGAATCTGTAAACGTTATCATATTTAACAAA
>CAYSWT010000132.1:0-5347 GCA_964434845.1 uncultured Atribacterota bacterium
GGGCTGAGGTTTTGGATATAAACCCCTAACCACGCTCGTACCACTCGACCCTGGGTAACGAGTTGATCGAGAATAGATTTGGCCATATTGATCGGGATAGCAAATCCCACACCCTGAGCATAAGGGAGAATAGCAGTATTGATACCAATCACTTCTCCGTTGAGATTTAAAAGTGGACCACCACTGTTACCAGGATTGATGGCGGCATCGGTCTGCAGAAAGTTTTCGTACTCCTGACCGGTATCACCCGATGGCACCGGTCTTCCCTTAGCACTGAGCACTCCCATGGTCACGGTATGAGAAAGTCCATAGGGGTTGCCAATGGCAATGACATATTCTCCCACTCGGGCGGCATCGGAATCACCTAAAGCGATGGTAGGAAGATTTTCAGCATCAACCTTCACCACGGCGACATCGGTGAGCGGATCAGCACCAATTACTTTTCCGTTAAGTTCTCGCCCATCCAATAAGGTCACTTTAATTTCCTCTGCACCTTCAACAACATGATTGTTGGTAAGAATATAACCATCAGGGCGGAAAATAAATCCTGTTCCCAATCCTCTTTGCGGTACTTGACGTTGAAATTGTTCTGGTTGTTGATCAAAAAAGGGTGCAAAGGGAGCAAACGGTGATGTAATAGTAACGGTTTTAGAAGTATTGACGTTTACCACTGCCGGGCTGACTTTATCAACAATATTCGGTATCACTTCGTTCATTTCAGGAAGAACGGTTGTAGCCCAGGAAGTACTGGTTAGAGTAACAACAACCAGTACGGAAACGAACAAACTGTACATCATTCTTTTCTTTATAACCATACCCAACGACCTCCTACTTCACTTTTTATCATTTATATTCACCAACCTTTTTTTAGTTCACCGAGTTCCATATTTTTTCAAGAATAGACCGCCATGCTGCTTTGCAGTACCATAAGATATGGAAACTTCGACGCAATAGATTTTTATGATGAGTATCGACACCATCCGTCATTCCCGAATGTATTAATCGGGAATCTAAGTCTTTTTTACTTTAGACCCCTGATAGAACCATTCAGGGGTGACGGTTAACATCGAATCCTGTGACAGTTTCCAGGATAGACCCTCATGCCACGTTGTGGCACCATTAAAAATGGAAATAAGAGGGTCTATCCTCATTGTTTTTTTATGTTTTAAATCTTTTTATCTTACACCGTAGGTTGTAATCCTGGTGTATTTCCAGGATAGACCGCAATGCTGCTACGCAGCACCATATGATAATGGAAATATCCCCTCACCCTGACCTCCCACGGTGGAGCAAGGGGAAATATTGGAATAAGGTGAGGATGAGGGTGGATTTTTAAACTACTCACGACTCACGATTCACAGTATTTATAGGATAGTATCTTTAAACTTTTTACATTTTACTGTATTTTCAGTATAGAATATTGATAAAATACTCAATAAGAAGAATATTGGAATCTAACGGGGGTTACTCAAATGGAATGGAATCCAAAAGAAAGTCCTCCATCCATCAGTTGGAGCTTGCTCGAGGATAGTGCCCATACCTTGGTCAAAAGCGTCAAACGCCTGAAACACGCTCAAAAGAATTGGGATTTTCGCTTGCTTGACCAGATGAAACAATTATTCCAGGAAACTTTAAACAAAATTGAACAATCCTGGAATATTCTTGAACCCAGCTTGGATAATGAAATGATTCTACATAAAGAGTATCTGTTGACCGAAAATTTTCTGAAAGATTTCGAACAAGAACTTACCGATGCCAAAATTCCCTTTCAGGGTGAGTTTCCAAATTATTTTTTTCCGCCTTTTCATCTCCATTTCGATCTGGAGAATTATCAAGCTCTTCTCGTTCTGGGGAGAAAAAGCCAGCGATTCTCCGTGCTTCAACCCCGAGAATTAGCTATTATCATCGCCAATGTATACAAGGCGGTTTATGACCGGCGGTTTAATTCCAAAAATTTCTTAAAGGATTTGCTCAATGCCTATAAATTTGCTAATTGCCTATCCTTCAAACAAAAGGAAGTCCTATGGGGCAAAGCGGTATCGCTTGATAAAATATACGAAATACTGACGGTCCGACGTTCAACTCATCAAGAATATCCGAAAATTCTCTTTCAATTTGAATTAGGACTCCTGAAGGAGAAGTTCGATCTTTCTCTGGATGGAGAATACAAGTTTGAGTTCGGGTTTACTCGGAATGCACGTAAGGCAATGGTTATCGTCGATAGTCAAGGTCGGGAAAGCCGAATTAGCACCCTGACCATTCACAAGGAGGATCATCCTCATGCCAATTGACGAAAAAGACTTAGATCTCTTAAAAAAGGGAGAACCTCCGATTCATCCGGATGTTCTAAAAGCCATTACCATCGGTCGGGAGCTATGGTTGGATTTTTTTAACGAATACCATCTCTATAATTTTATTTACCAGGGAGGGAGCAAAGTGAAGGTTGTTGTTGGTTCGGAAGGCAGCGGGAAAACTCACTTGTTACGCTGCATCGAACAGGATGCCCGTGATCAAGGATACGCCACTGTTTTTTTCTCTCTCCGCGATTATCAATTCAAATTAAACGATCTACCAACATTATACAAAACGATAGTTTCTCATATCGACCAGGAAGAGCTCATCCGAGGACTATGCCGAAAAACAGCCAGTGTTCTTGGCTATGATAGAATTAAATACGATGGTTCCGAACGCCTTCTCCCCCAAATGGTTGAAGATGGAATGATGCAAGTCACCGCAGAAAAAGAAATCCGCAATACTACCAGTCAAGTCTTTAAAGATGCCGACTTCGGTAGTTCTTTCTCAGCTTTTGCCTATACCGTAGTCAAAGAACGCATGATCCGAGGACAGAACGGTACCCTCTCTACTGCCTTACGCTGGTTATCCGGTGAAAAATTAGAACGCCACGAACGACAATCCACCTATTTATTTGAAAAATTACAAAAGTCGAATGCCCGTTACTGGCTTAATTCTTTGATCCGTTTGCTGAAGTTGGCCGGATGGAATGGTCTGGTTGTTCTCATCGACGATGTAGATGTCATCACCAGTCGCTCTCCGGAAACTGCTCATTATTATTACACTCCCAATGCAATTAAAGATGTCTGCGAGATTATCCGACAACTCATCGACGATACCGAATTATTAAACAGTTTTGTTTTGATTTTATCTGGCCGGTACCCTATGCTCGAAGATGAAAAAAGGGGCTTTAAAAGCTATGAAGCTCTTTGGATGCGCTTGCAATCGGGATTAGTGTCAGTCAATCGTTTTAACCCTTTTGCCGATATTGTGAACATGGATGATTTTTTAAAAGCCCTGGGAGATCAATTAGAACCAAAATTAATCGCTAAAATGAATGCTCTTTTTTTATCTGCCGGATATGAACGTAAATTTCGAGAAGCGCTCCCGGTTTCATCATCAATCAGTGGATTTCGCGCGGTAGTGATGGAAAACGCCCTACTTATGAATAAAAAGGAGGGAAATGGATATGGAACATTATGACGAACATCGCCTGGAAGCTATAAAAGTGGTTGAAGCCCTCCGAACTGGGGTACCGACACGGGTTTCAACCAGAACCTTACCCGATCTCCGCAAAAACCTCACCGATTGTATCCGTGCCGATCTCGATTCATTGACTACCGGACAAATTCCCAAGGGGAGATTGATCTGGGGTCAATACGGCCAAGGCAAAACTCATGTTCTTACGACAGCAGAACATCTGGCACTCGATCGGCAATTCGCCGTGAGTTTTGTTTCACTCAGCCGGGAGGTATCCTGCCATAACCTATTTCATTTCTACGGTCGGGTCGCTTCTCGCTTGCGTACGCCTGATTCCTCGATGTTCGGGCTGGAACGCGCCTTATCAAAAAAGCTTGCAAGTGATCTTCATAAAACTCCGATTCTTGTCCCTGACAGATATATTCATCCCCTCCCAGCGATTGTTTTAGAGAATTATTTACATTCAGCCGGAGAAGAACAGAATCTACTCTACGGAGACTTAATGGGGATACGCATCCCCATGACGGAATTGAAACGAATCCACCGTCAAAGCCGCTCAGAAAAATTTCCCTCTTTTGAAATCAATTTTCGAACCAAAGACCATGCTTCCGCCTATTTTGGGTGTATGGCCGATACCATCATCTTCTGCGGTTATCGGGGTTGGATCATTCTCATCGATGAGCTGGAGCTTGTTGGACGTTTGGGGAGTCAAACCCGGTTAAAAGCCTATCAAAATCTTCATTGGTTGCTCAATTGGTCCAATGCTCATCACTATCCCATCTATGTTATCGCTGCTGCCGCGACCAGCTTACAGAATGACATGTGGTATGGAGGGAAGGATGATCGAACCCTTATGCCTAAATTAGCAGAAGAAAAGTTAGGGAAAAACGCGCGCGACGAAATAATATCGTTTTTTGAATATGCACTGAGTTCCAAAAGCTCGGTCGTTTCTCCAGTTTCAGAAGGAGTTCTCGCCGAGCTCCTCGAACGTATAGTTGAATTGCATGGAAGAGCCTATAATTGGGATGCCAGACTTGATGTAAAAAATGTGATTCATAATTTAGGTGAAACCACCCTTCGTACTTACATTCGCGCCACTCTTGAAAGCCTCGATCAAATGTATCTTTACCAGGAACCAATTCAAATCACTCCCTCTGTTCTTGAAGAAAAACCAATGGTTGAAGACGAAACCTTCTTCTCTATTCCCAAAGCACAAGAGGATAATTTATGATAAAGATTGATGGGTGGGTAGTAACGCTAAAATTCCCACCTAAATAAACCATAAAAGGGGAGGATTGCACATGTCACAAGTGAAAAAAGTCGGAGAAGTTTTTCGGTGTGAAATTTGCGGGAATATCGTTGAAGTTAAAAAAGTTGGTGGTGGCGAATTAGTTTGCTGTGGAAAACCAATGACTTTAGTTGATAAGGAGAAAAAATAATAAAGAGGGAGAGTTGAACCGCCCTCCTTGTCTTTTCCTTTAGTCCTATGGTTTCTCCGGTTGGCAAAGGCTTTCGGCACGATTCGCCAGTCGTCCGCACTTTCGGCAGATAAATTGTGGGTTCATGACCAAGGTTTTGAACTCCTCAAAATGCTGATTCATAAAACCACTATACTGCAAATGGCAGAGGTGTTTTTCGTGTCCAGGATGTGGCATTTTCTCGTGTTCCATGGTCGTTTCCTCTTTTTCAACCCGTTAAAAAGCAAGTATTCGGAAGGTTTTTTCTATTACTTTTGTCCAATCCAGTAATAAAGCTCAACAAAAAAAATTTAAACAGATTTATACATGTTATAATCATACCATGAGAATGTCAACCAAAAAGTGAGCCACCCTGCTCATCAAAAGTGAGCCACCTG
>CAYSWT010000133.1:0-5259 GCA_964434845.1 uncultured Atribacterota bacterium
ATCGGAATTGATCTGGGTGGAACCAAAGTTGCAGGTGTGCTGGTCAATGAGCGGCTTGATATCCTCTCTTTTGAAAAAATACCAGTTGATCCGGAAAGGCAAGTCGATAAGGTTTTAAACGATATCGCCAATTTAGTTCGATCACTCATGGGAAAGATTGAAAACACCCATGAATTTATCGGGATTGGGATAGCGTGCCCGGGTTTACTCGATATCCCCAATGGAACCATGATTTTCTCTGAAAATCTCAGCTGGCGCAATGTTCCAGTCACTCACATTCTATCAGATAAGTTGAAAATGCCTTTCTATTTGGAACATGATGTCCGGAGCGGGGCTATTGCCGAAGTTTTTTTTGGAGTTGGCAAAAACCTGAAAAACCTTGTCTATGTGAGTGTCGGCACTGGTATATCCGGAACGTTGATTTGGGAAAGGAATTTTATTCGGGGAGCGAGAGGAATATCGGCGGAATTAGGTCATATGATTGTTGAGCCAGGTGGACCGCTCTGCCGATGCGGGAACGCCGGGTGTCTCGAAGCCTTGTCATCGGGGAGCGCTATGGAGAGGGAAGCGTTTCATCTGACGAAGGAACATGTTCGAGGGGAAATTATCATGCAACGAGCTGAGCAAAATATTACACCCTATAATACCATTGTTCATCACGCTGCTCGCTACCTCGGCATTGGTCTGGCGAATATCGCCCAAATTTTTGATCCTGAGGAAATTCTTTTAGGAGGAGGAATTGCTGAAAGTGGTGATTATTGGTTAAACCTGGTACAATCTTATTATACGAAACACCAATTTTGGTCATTCCCCCTCCCAGGACTCCAATTGGGTCAATTTAAAGGAAAGGCAAGTGTTATGGGAGCAGCCGGACTTCCTTTTCTGAAAAAGGAGGGATTATTTTGACGAAAAAAGAACGTGTCATCAGAGCAATACGTCATCAACCAAGCGATCGACTACCCCATCAGATCGATTTCACCTGGAGAATGCGTAAGGAATTCCTCAAACATTTCTCACTCAAAGAAGACCAGCTGCCCTATCTCCTGGGAAATCACTTTTTATATATTGACACTCATCAAAAGGTTCGCGTTGATGAAGAGAGGGGGATTGACTATGACATCTTTGGAGTGGGATGGGATCTGGTGAAATCGGAAGGATATCTTCCTTGTTCACACCCTCTCTCCGACTGGAAAGATTCCCCACATTTTCAATTTCCCGATCCTCACGATCTTCGCTTATATCGGGACTATTCAAATCTCATGCCCGAACACAAACAGGAATATTTCATTCTCTCTACCCAAGGTTGGGTGCTTATGGAAAGGGCTTGGCTCTTAAGAGGTTTTGAAAATTTCATGATTGATCTGATCGATAATCGGTTAGAATTAGAAAAACTCTTAGACATGATCACCGAATATCAGATAGAAATCGTTCGGCACCTGATTCGATTAGGGGTCGATGGAATCTATACCGGTGATGATTATGGGACGCAGCGTGGGTTGCTTATCGCGAAAAAAACTTGGCAGGATCTGCTTAAACCAAGACTCGCCAAAATCTGGGGAACCGCCAAGAAAGAAGGATTGCCGGTTTTCCACCATTCGTGTGGAAATGTTATTGAAATATTGGATGACATGATTGAAATCGGGTTAAATGTTCTCATCCCGGTTCAACCCCAAGCGATGGATATCGAATTCCTCCAGAATCACTTTGGCGATCATCTTACATTTATGGGAGGAATCAGCACCCAAAAAACCCTTCCCTTTGGTACTCCTGTGGAAGTAAAATCTGAAGTGAGGAGATGTATCAGCGTCTTAGGAGCGAAAAACAATTATGTTATTTCAGCTTCTCACGAAATAGGGTCTGATTGTCCCATGGAGAATATGATCGCATTTTTCGAAGAGTTGAAAGAAGTGAATGGGAGCGATATTCCATTGCTGGAAACCTCATCATAAAGCCTTACGCTCTCCTAACCCCTCCCATCAAGGGAGGGGAAAAATTATGTTGAGAGAGGAAAAATTCATTTGATTATCCTTTTCAATTCCCCTCCTCCGGAGGAGTGGCGCGAAGCGCCGTGGTGGATGCCATTCCTTAACGAATTTTCTGGTTGCGTTCTGTTAAGAGCTTTTCAATGACGTCGATATCTTCTTGGGGAAGAACCCAATCACCAGCCAGAGCAGTTTCAGCAACTTGATCCGGGTATCGGGTTCCGACAATCGCTGCCGTCACTTCCGGGCGACGCAACACCCAGGCGATGGCGAGCTGGGCAACGGTTTTGCCGTGTTTTTGGGCAATAACAGTGAGCTTATTCACCAAATCAAGGTTATGGCTCAATAACGGTTCGTTGAATTCAGGATCTCCCCGGCGATGATCATCAGGCGGGAAAGCATTTACACGCTCGCGAGTGATTTTTCCAGTGAGCAATCCTTTTTGCATTGGGCTGTAAACCACTACACCAATGGAATTTTGACCACAGTAGGGGAGAATATCCCTTTCCACATCTCTTTTCAGCATGCTGTAAGGCGGCTGCAGGGAGGCCACCGGATGGATCAGTTGAGAACGCTTAAGTTGAGAGACGTTAAAATTAGAAACTCCCGCATATCTGATTTTACCTTCCTGAACCAGTCTTGCCATGGTTTCCCATCCCTCTTCAACGTCCTCATCGGGAATCGGCCAGTGGATTTGGTACAGGTCAATGACATCGATATCAAGTCTTTTTAAACTCGCCTCAACTTCAGCTCGAATACTCTCCCTCTTGAGGCGATTGGAGATATTCCCCTTCTCATCCCAGACCAATCCACATTTGGTGGCGATGATCGGGCGCTTGGCAAGTCCTTTGATGGCTTTCCCAACCACTTCTTCTGAGTGACCCAGGCCATAAATGGCAGCAGTATCAATCCAGTTGATTCCCAGATCCAGAGCTTTTCTGATCGCGGCGATCGACTCATTATCATCCTGTGGACCCCAGGCAAATTTCCAGCCTCCACCACCTATCGCCCAGGCTCCAAAACCAACCACGGTGAGATGCAGGTCGGTTTTCCCCAATTGACGAATTCTCATGATATCAAACCTCCTCGTTTTATTTATGAGACCCCCTGACTGACTTTTTGGTTCTCCATATCAGATGCTCGCTTTCCCCCATTCAAGCCACGTAAACCGATCCGTATTTCAGCTGCTTTCAATATTGATTCTAACATTCCAGTATAGGATATTCCGGCCAGTTTTGCCATTTTGGCGAGATGCCCATCCCAACACCAACCTGGATTGGGGTTAACCTCTAATAGACGCGGATTCCCTTCATCGTCTAAACGCCAGTCAAATCGAACATAATCCCGGCATTCCAGCCGCTCAAAGAGCCTCAATGAGCTTCCCACAATCAGTTTTTCAACCTCATCCGGGACATCGGCAGCGATCGATTTGATATTCCAATAGGGAGAATCAGGAAGCCATTTGGCTTCATAGCCGCATATTTTTGGGAGTTCTGGGGAGAGCTCCGAATAATCTTCCTCTAATAAGGGAAGAACTATATAGGATTCGGGTGAGTTCCCGATAATACCCAGACTTAAATCTTTCCCAGTAAGGAATTCTTCAACCAAAATCGGTTTATCATATCCAAACTGGTTACGAATATCCGATATCGCATTCATTAATTCTTCAATGTTATTGGCGACACTTTTTTGGGTAATGCCAAAACTGGAATCCCCAAAATTCGGTTTGACGATAACCGGAAAATTGATTAACAGTTCATAGGTAATATCTTCCGGCTTAATAAAATATGCTTTCGGAACCGAAATATTCATTTCTCGTGCCATTCCTCGAACCAACGATTTGTCGTAACAATAGGTCAGGCATTGAGGACCGGAGCCGGTATAGGGAATATCAATCATTTCCAGCAATGACGGAATATGAAGCTCCTTGCGGGGGTCATTATAGAATCCCTCATCACAGAGATTGAAAACAAAGTCAATTTTCCCCTTTAAGTTGGTCAGATCATTAATCAACGTGCTATGATTATTAAGGTAAATAAAATTGTATTCCTTGAGATCGTGTAAAGCTGATTTGAGCTGATCAATGGTATAAAAATCATCATCATCAAAAACCGATCTGGGTTTCAAAAGATCGGGTTTCCCGGGGTCACCAAATAAAACCACCACTTTCCTCACACCGTTTCGCACCCGTCGTTTGTTGACCGTCCAGGGTTTTTTCACCCGGGAGGTAATAATGTGTCTTTGTTCCATCATTCCCAAGTCTTGGTTTCGTTGTGAATCCGAGGTGATTTTTCCATGAAAAACAATGTCTTCAAAGCCTGAATACTTAAGAAGCTGGTATAAATCTTCTTCAACGTAGAGTCTTTCCCCATAAAATTGATCAACAATAACCCCTTTATCAACATGAGTAATTATTTCGCGTGAAATCAGGCGTTGGGTATCAGCAGAAAGAGATCGCTCCCTACAGACAAAATACTTTTTATCAATCCATTCCCAGGAACGAGGTTGGTAATGATTTTTTAAAAATTCTCCATCAGCTACATCGATTAAAAGTCTCCCCCAGGGTTTGAGTACTCGAAATACTTCTTTTAAAACTTTAATGTCATCCTGGACCGTTTCAAAATACCCAAAACTATTCCCCAGAATGAGCACCACGTCAAAAGAATCGGGTGAATATGGAAGCTTGCGGGCATCTCCTTCACGAAACTGTATGTTTAATCCTTCTTTTTTAGCTTGTATTCGAGCCTTTTGAATCAAATAATGGGATCGATCCAGTGAGTAAATATTTTTCAAGCCCCTTCTGGCGAGTTCCAGCGAGTGCCTGCCTTGACCACAGCAGAGATCTAAAATCTTTTCTTCCAGTGAGAGCGAAAGTATTCCCGAAAAAATATCAATTTCCTTACGAGTGATATTACCATCTTCAACGACATCAGCATCGGTTTTTAAATAGATAGAATTAAATATCCGACGCCACCAATCTGGGTAAACATGTTCTTCCAGGTTGACTACCGGACCCAAGGATTTTTGCACTCTATTTGCCCCCCTTTTTCGATGGAAAGGAGGGTTCCCTTTCGATAATTCTTCCTTCATAGAAAATAATGCCCCCTTTGAAGCATATATTTCCAATTTTTTACAAATATTTACCGTTTCGGTAATATCAAGGATAGACCGCCATGCTGCTTCGCAGCACCATAGATTATTGAAACACCAAAATGTTGAGTCGTTGAGATGTTGAGTCGTTGAGTTGGAAAAGATAAAAAGATGAGATCCTCACGCC
>CAYSWT010000134.1:0-5255 GCA_964434845.1 uncultured Atribacterota bacterium
GCGTGTCGTGGCTCCCGATCAAGTTGTAAAGAGCATGGTTTACCTCTTTTTTGTAAGCTTTTCTTATCCATGCGAGCCCTTCATCGAACTCCATAGCGTTAATTCTATTTTCAGCGAAGAAGGCCACCATCAGCTGTCTCAAAGGATAATTCATAACCGAATCGAATTCGTTGCCTTGAAGCCAAGGAGAAGCTATATGCCAAATCTCCCCTAGAATAATCGCTTCCGGATTTACTCTTTTGATCGACTTTCTAAATTCTCTCCAAAACTCATGACCGATCTCGAACGCACAATCTAAGCGCCAGCCATCTATTTCACTTTTTTTCATCCAGTGTGTAGCTATGTTAAGAATGTAACCCTTCACCTGAGGGTTCTCTGTTCTGAGTCGAGGCATCCACCAGACACTTCCGCATGTCTCATAGGTAGGTTTTGGCCTCTTTTTAAGCGGAAAGCTGTAAATGTAAAACCAATCAACATATTTCGATTTTGATCCCTTTTCAAAAACATCTCTAAATGGAGCGAAATTTTCTCCACAATGGCCGAAGACGCCATCTAGAACAACCTTAATGTTGTTTTTGTGGCATTTTCTCGTAAGTTCGTTTAATATTTCGACGTTGCCAAAATGAGAGTCAATTTGATAATAGTCTGTGGTATCATACTTGTGAGGAGACGGTGATGCAAATATTGGCGTCAAGTAAATTGCGTCAATCCCTAATTCAACCAAATATGGAATTTTTTTGATTATGCCTCGAAGGTCGCCACCGTATAAAGTCTCTCGTGTTACGGGAAGCCTTCCCCACCTCTCCGTATTGGGAGGATCGTTGGCTTTATCTCCGTTGTAAAATCTGTCTGGAAAAATCTGGTAAATAACAGCGCCCTTTGACCACTCCGGTAGCTGATTCATTTTCATTCCACCACCTTACATGGTGGAATCAATGAAAGATTTCATAGAAGATAGCATTCCTAACCCAATCAGGAACGGAATACAAGGGTTTCCAACCCCTTTCCCATTATGCGGCATTGCATCTTTTGCCGGTCTTCGCATCGAATATATGCACTTTTTGCTTGTTTATCGATACACCTACTTCCTCACCTATGCTCGCCCTAAAATCGCCTAGTACTCTTATGCAAAGCAATTTATCCCCCTTCCTAACGGTTACAATCACCTCTAAGCCCAACGGCTCAATTGTATGTACACTGGCGACGAAGTCACCATTTTCTTTAGCTTTCCCTTGAAGTATAAGGACATCTTCAGGCCTGACCCCTAGCACGAGCTCAGAACCCGTAGCTGTGGTTTTTAGAGTACCTTCTAAATCTGAGACATCTATTGTAAACTCTCCTGCATCGAGAAAAGCTCTTCCACTCTTTTCGATGAAACTACAATCTATAAGGTTCATGGGGGGGGTTCCTATGAAACCCGCAACGAAGGAGGTTGTGGGATTGTGATACAATTCATCTGGTGGGCTTACTTGCTGTAATTCTCCTCTGTTCATGACAGCTATCCTATCCGCCATGCTCATTGCTTCAACTTGATCGTGCGTCACATAAATTGTGGTGATGCCTAATTTTTTCTGCAAACTTTTAAGCTCTCCTCTGAGAAAAACTCTCAGTTTCGCATCGAGATTGCTGAGGGGCTCATCCATTAAAAACACTTCTGGCTCCTTCACGATTGCTCTGCCTAAGGCTACCCTCTGCCTTTCACCCCCACTCAGTTCTTTAGGCTTTCGATGAAGTAGGTCTTCAATATTGAGAAGTTCAGCAACTTCTCTAACCTTTTTCTGAATTTCATTTAGATGGAGTTTTTTTATTTTTAGAGGAAATGCTATATTATCAAAAGCGGTCATATGTGGATAGAGAGCATAGCTTTGGAAAACCATCGACATTTTTCTGTCTTTTGGATGAACACATGTAAGATCTTCTCCATTCATAATAACTCTGCCTCCTGTGGGAAATTCTAAGCCAGCAATCAATCTGAGCGTGGTCGTTTTGCCACATCCAGATGGTCCAAGTAATACGATTAACTCCTTATCGTACACAGTTAAATTCAAATCATCAACAGCCACCACTTCCCCAAATTTTTTAGTTAAATGTTCAAATCGAATCTTTTCCATTCTTTATTCCTAACCTTTTATTCCACCTAATGTTAATCCTGCCTTTAGATAACGCTGAGCTAGTACAAAGACCGTTATTATGGGGATAGCGTACAGAATCGACATAGCTGCAAAACGGTTCCATGGTGTTTCCCACCTCGCTTGAAGACTAACCAGTCCTACAGCCAATGTAAAATTTTCAGAGCCTAACAAGATTGAAGCTAGTGTCCATTCACTCCATGCGATAACAGTTATAAGAGTTATCGCTACTACAATTCCGGGTTTAGCCATCGGAATTACAACATAGCGCAAATTTTGAAAAAAGGATGCACCATCCACAAGTGCAGCCTCATCAAAATCTTTTGGTAATGAATCAAAATATGTTTTTAAATACCAGCTGATATAAGGAACGAGGGAAGCAGCGTAAATCAAACCTAATACTATCAGGGAATTAATTAGCTGAAGTTTCAATAAAAGAGTATAAAGGGCAATTAAACCCATCACACTCATACCAGTCATTATTTGGGATAAAACAAAATAACTGGAAAGCAAACTATTTTTTCCTGAAAACTTGAATCGGGAAAGAGTATACGAGGCCGGAACTACCGTCATCATACAAGTGAACAAAGTTACCATGTATACGATCAAACTATTTTTCAACCAAATGAAAAATTTTGACTCAAACAAGAGCCATCGGAAAGCATCTAGGGTTGCGTCTATGGGAAAAAGCATAATTTTGGTAGTATATAATGTACCATATGGGCGCAGAGCGGCCACTACTATCCAATAAAGTGGAAATAGCCCCGCTATCACAATTAGTAACGCCAAACCTGTTAGTACCCAGCTTAAAAATATAGTTTTCATTTTATTCCTCCATCATTTTGGTTAGTTTCAAAAATGTGAATACTAAAATTGCTAATAAAATGAAGACTAGGATCATAAAAGCAGCTGCGTAACCATAACGTCCTAAATTAAACGCCTCTTTATAGCCATATACTAGAAGAAACTCATTTTCCCCAGCTGGTCCACCGCTATTCAATAAAAATGGGACACCGAATATCAGGTAGGATGCGATGCCCGTCATGATAGTAGCCCAAAAAAGTGGTTTTTTAACGAGTGGTAATGTCACATGTCTGAATTTAGCCCAAGAACCAGCGCCATCCATTATGGCGGACTCATATAGATCAGGAGGGACACTCTGGATTGCAGAAAATATGGTAGCCATCATGAAAGGATAAGTTAGATAAACTTCAACTATGTTATATGCGATAAAGGCATTTCCCGCATTATTTAGCCAATTTATAGGCGATAAACCAATTGAAATGAGCATTTTGTTTATTATGCCAAAATCTACGTTAAACATTCCTCTCCAAATTAGAACTGAAAAAAACCAAGGCGCTGCCCAAGGAATAAGGGCTAAAGGCATAAGGATTCGTTTTGCTTTTACTAATGGAGAACTGAACAAGATCGCTAACAAAAGGCCAGCAAGCACTTTCAAGGGAACACTTGTAAGCATGAAAAGCACCGTTCTTATTAGTGAATAAAAGAAGTCCTTTTCAAAAAGCAGGGTTTCGTAATTTTCTACGCCAACGAATGTAGGTCCTTTCATAATGTTGAAAAAATTAGCATTCGTTGCTGAAATGTATACGGTGTAAATTATCGGATATAAAAAGAAAAAAAAGAAGAGGGATAAACTAGGAATGATGTACCAGTATGCTTTTCTCGTATGCCAAAGCGATTCTCTCTTCATGTTGATATCATTTCATTGCTTCAATTGCTTGTACGATTTGTGCTTGTGCGTCATCTAATGCCTGATCGACAGTTTTTACGCCCGCCCACATCGCGTTCAATGCGTCTTGAAACGGGCCCCAGACCGCAACCATTTCCGGACCCGAAGCCATAGGTCTGCCTAGTGCTACTTCCTCGGCAAAGCCGCTGATAACAGGATCTGCTTTTATGTCGGACAGATCGAGTACTTCCTTTAGGACCGGGATGTAACCGAGCTGCACTGCCCTCTGGTAGATGCGCTCCTCCGAGGTCGCTAACCACTGCATAACCGTCCAAGCCGCTTCCTTATCTCGCACGCATTTAGTCATAAACACGCATCTTACTCCTGTATATGGCATTGGTTCCTTATTTATCTCAGAAATTTTAGGTATTGTAGTGATCGTAAAGCTTATTCCTGCATCTCTCCAAGATCCCACCATCCACGGACCATTGATAGTGAAGGGTGCGTCTCCTTCCGTAAATATTGCTACTTGCGGATCCCATGATGCATCTTCTGTCATGTACGGTTTGAAGGTATCGAGTACCCATTTCATTGCCTCCTTTGTTCCTGTACTGTTTACACCTACTGTTCCGGTTTCGTCGTCCCAGAACCATCCCCCGAATGCATGCACGAATCCGGAAACGAGGTATGGAACCAATGGAATGCTTATGCCGTATAGTCCTTGAGCCTTGTATTCTTCCATAAGTGCTACTAATTCGTCAGTTGTTTTTGGCACGGACCTTGTACCAAGCAATTTATTATTGTATGCAAATGCACCAACTTCGGCTGAAAACGGTAAAGTATACTGTTTTCCATGATAATAACCAGCCTCAAACGCGGACTCGGTGAATTTTGCTTTCAACTCTGAGGTAACGAGATCATCGATCGGAGTTAACAGATCTGCTTCCGCCAAAGTACCTGTCCAGTCGTGATTCCACTCGAAGAGATCCGGTCCAGTTCCAGCTGGGATCGTGATCAGGAGCTTCGTCTGAAAAGGTTCGGGAGCCAGTTCATATTTAACCTCGATATCCGGATACAATTCTTTGAATTCTGTCTCGAGGAGGTGTTCTGTTATCCTTGCCACTGGGTCTGCATCCCCATGCCAAACAACTACTGTCCCCTTGACCACGTGTGGTGGCGGTAGCGTGAAATACCAGATGCCAATTGCAGCAATAACGATGATAGCGATTGTCAGTACAACAGTCGTTGTCCTTGTAATTCCCTTAGTGCTCATATTTATCTCCTCGCTATTTCTTCACCCGACAAATATATAAATGTATCATTATCCTATAACATTTCGCTTAAAATATATGTTTCGAGCGGAAGATATATTATTAGATGCCGTTGCAAAATCAATTTTGTATCGAGAGAAAACATATCGGAGAAAGAGAGTTGAT
>CAYSWT010000135.1:0-3835 GCA_964434845.1 uncultured Atribacterota bacterium
TTTCCAGGATAGATCCCCATGCCGTAATACGGCACCATAGAGGATGGAAACATTTTTTTTCACCGAAGGTGAATACGACAGTGAGTCGTGAGAAGTGGACTGTGGAATTTGATAAATAATATGGTAAACATTGTAAATATTTTTCGCTCATGCGAAAATGAATACGGAATCCAATGGATTATGTTCAAAGGAGGTCCATAATATATGAAACAATCCGATGTACTTGATCTACATGATTTACCCGAAGAATTGAAGAGAGAGATACATCACTTTTATGACTATTTAGTAAGTAAATGCAGAAAAAAAGCTGTGCAATATAAAAATGGAAAAAAAATTCAAAACGATGACAGAAAAGAGACATTCCTCAAATCTATAGAAAATCTTAAGTTTCAGCTTCCAGAAGATTATACCTTCAATAGAGACGAATTACATGAAAGATAATTGATGTGATAACCCTGAGTACACAAGTTTTGGGCGAATTATATAATGTTTTGACTCGGAGAAAGATGACTTCAAGGGATGAGGCGAGAAAAATAATAATAGGATTAATAGAAAATTTTCGGATTGTTAATCATAATGAATTTTCTGTTCTCAGCGCAATAGAAATAAACATGAATTATGGTTATTCTTACTGGGATAGCATGATAATCGTATCTGCCATGGAAAATGATTGCCGATATCTGTATAGTGAGGATATGCAAAGTAATCAAACTATTAATGGCAAATTGACAATAATCAATCCGTATATTCTTAAGTGATATTGACTTGGTAATATCCAAGTTGTGATCGATGAATGGTTGGAAACCGCTCAAGTGCTTGGACGACAGGTTCCTGAGCCAAAAGGGAAATTGATGTATGCTTAAGAAGAAATTTATCTCATACTGTTGTGAATTGTGAGTCATGAGCAGTGATCAGTGGGAGTAAAATATTTATGATCAATGAAAGTATATATAAAAACCCTATGCTTTTTATAAATTAAAAATTCGGCTTTGTATCAAACTTACGTGATGCATGATTTTACCCACTTCCAATGATAATGGATATCCTTCAGTTGAATGACTGGACATTCTTTAAAGAAATCCTCCCAGAACTCTTTCCAGGTTTGAGGAGAGAAGATTTTCAGTAAGGCTACTCTTAAGTAATAGAGTAGACCTTGATCACTCCATCTTCTTCCGATACTCCAGATCCGGTTTTTGATGCGACTGAAGGCTCCCTCAATGGGGTTGGTGGTTTGATGGATGGTTTCTCCTTTTTCCAACCACCAATCGAAGCAGGTAAAAAGGTAGCAGGAGAGACCCTCAAGGTAGGCCCGGCTCCGGGGGTAAGTAGTGGGGTCAAGCATCGTAAGGAGGTCTAAAAATCCCTGTTTGGTTTTTTCGATTGCCTCCAAAACCTTAAGGGTGTCTTTTCGAAGGAGGGATTCCAGTTTTTTCTGAGGAAAGGAGAAGATCGGGAAGGAGTGAAATTTTTGGGTGAACGGCTGTTGTTCCTTTTTCTTCAGTCCATCGGCATAGAGAATGAAAGCGAGGTCCCGGGTTCCGTGAACCAGACAGCGCTGGAAACGCATCCCGGGAAAGAGCAGGGCATCTATCCCCGGTTCCCCGTCAGCAAACAGCACTTCGAAGTGGGTGGTATCGATGAGCTTAGAAAGCTCGGCACCGATCTCCTCCCAGGAGGTATTCACCCAGATCCCAATCGGTTCAAACGGTTGATTTACTCCGGTCGATGCCAAGAGGAGGCGCAGTTCACCGTTTCTGAGTGATCTTCCCTGGCTTCCCTGACGCCGGAAACCGGTCCCATCCGCCATGAGGAAACGATAGGGATGAGAGGGTTTTGTCGGACTCATCGACCATTTCTCTACCATTCTTTTCATCCGACGATGGAGGGTCATGGCTGATGTTGAAAACCCACACAGTCGGCTTATTTCCTTAGCAGCCAGACGATAGGAGAGGTGGACGGAGAGCCCCACTCCCTTTTCATCCAAGGGGTTGAGTTGTCCCGGGGAGAAGAAGAAACCGCACTCCCGCAGGGGAATAAAAGTCCGTCCGTTTTCTTGGTCTTTCAGTTCCTGGGGACGGTAGCGGAATACCCCCCACTCGGTACGGATCACCTTTTCTTGAGTTTGATGTCCGTTTTTGACGTATCGACCAGGGCAAACCAGGTTGAGTCGTTTCCTTTCCCGTTCTTCAATGGCTTCCAAAAGAACCTTGAGTAGGATAAAAAAGATCTCTTTGATCACTTTGGAAAGACCAAACAAGACCCCATTGACAGTGAGCTGGTCTTGTGGCAAGCTTATATTCACGGTGAGGTTGATGGTAATCTCATCCATCAGGTTTTATGCCTCCTTCTCAAGGCAAAAAACCCGATTTTTTATTATTAGTCAAGTCTACTTCGGTTGTGATCTTCTTTTTTTCAAAAAAGATGAATTCCCTCGTCGTCATCTGGTGGAGACGGTGGGCAACTCGTTTTAAGAGTTGTCCAAGCGATGGGGATAATTATCTTTTGAATTATCCCCATAAGCGTCAGTATCCACCAGGGTTGAGCTGGGTTGAGAATATTGATTGGTGATATCGTTCATCACGTAAGTTTGATACAACGTCAAAAATTCATGAAAGTACTCTTGAGGAAATCACTGGGCGTGAGGTTGATTTAATCGAATTGGAAATGTGTCGATTTAATGAGGATATTGAAAATGCATGTAATAGCAAAGATTGAGCTGAATGAAATCATATTTAACTTAAAAAGAGTGCCGTTCAGGGTAAAATCGGCAGTTTTGTTTGGTTCTTCAGCGCGCGGAACCCAGGTCAAGGATTCTGATGTCGATATTTTGGTTGTTTCCGATGAAATACCACCCCAACGACACCGAAGATACAGAGAAATTTCATTTATTAAAAATATTATAAATATCAACCCACCGCTTGATGTCATGCTTCTTACCAGTAATGAATGTATTTCTAATTTTCGAAATCACAACCCTCTTTTTTTAGATATCGCGTTTGAGGGGCAGGTCTTGATCGATGAAGGCAATTTTTTGAGAGAACTGATCGATGAGACAAAAAAGTATATTCTTGACCGAGGTATAGAAAAGACTGAAGATGGTTGGAAATTTCCAGTTCCCTATCGCAGTGAAGCGTCTTTTTCTAAGGTAAGTAACCGACAATTTGCTGATGCAATGCTCTATGATGCCAGGAGAGATTATGAGATCGGGGTTTTTATTTTGGAAAAAGGTTATTTTGATAAAGCTGTTTTTCATTTCCAGCAATCGGTTGAAAAGTCATTGAAAGCAGTTATGATCATGATGGGAATTTTCGTCAAATCCCATTTTGTTGGGAAGGCATTAATAAAAGAAATCGAAGAGAAAAAATTTCCGGATTCATGGAAAAATGAGTTGCGTCGTATGGCACAAATGAGCACCGAAATAGAACCGGAAGTAACCTGGAGCAGGTATCCAGGTATTGATAATAGCAACCTATGGATTCCTGCTGAAGAGTATTCCCTTGAAGATGCCGAGATTACAAAAGAAAAATGTCGGAAGATATTAATAACATCTCAGGAATTCTACTATTGGTGGTTTAAAGAAAAGCAGCCGTGAATAATGGACTCCATAACACCCACCCTCCGTCATTCCCGAATATATCTGTCCTAGAAATACAGTGAGTCGTGAGGAGTGAGTCGTAAAAAAAGCTGTGGAATTGAGGAATTGTGGAACTGAAAAACCTTTTAGAATAACCATCCCCTTTCTCCCCCTCTATCTTTCTTGAGTAGTGGTAATCTCATCAATGGATCTTTTCCAACTCAACATCTCAACCCCTCAACATCTTTACCAAACGTTGAG
>CAYSWT010000135.1:3935-5253 GCA_964434845.1 uncultured Atribacterota bacterium
CTCAACCCCTCAACACCTCGTTCATGGGTGGAGCCTCCAAATTTGATAGATTGAGGATGGATTCTTTATTGTCCCCACATCGTGTCTATTCACAGAGCCACAGTCAACAGATCTCTTACCATCCCAGCAGATGTCTTGGTGCAATAAAAAAACGAGGGCGGTATTTCAGAGTCGAGCGAATCCATTTCCCTGGATAACGAACCCCAACAGCCACACCCCCGTTTCAAATAGCATAGCACATTTTATCCGGGGATACCTCGTTATCCTCTCAAAATTGTATGATAGACCCCACAGTTACTCTTCATGTAAGTGCTTG
The DNA here is from genome assembly GCA_964434845.1 of uncultured Atribacterota bacterium. GTDB lineage: Bacteria > Atribacterota > Atribacteria > Atribacterales > Atribacteraceae > CAYSWT01. The sequence continues at coordinate 4,252 of CAYSWT010000135.1, forward strand.
ATTTATCAAACCTGCGGGTGGATTAATTAGATTAATATTTGGAGAAATTCGAAAATCCAGGCGGGTTCCATTTGCTGAAGGAGTTTTTATATGTTAAACTATATAAAACAAAGTATTACTTTATAGAAGGAGTTGTACATGGGAAAGGCTAAAGTATCACCTAAGGGGCAAATTGTTATACCTGCTCCAATTCGGAAAAAATATGGGATTAAACCGGGTTCGATAATGGAGATAACGGAAGGTGACGATCGCATTATCCTAAAACCAGCTCCTAAAGATCCGGTGGAAGAAGCAATGGGAATGTTGAGAGGGAATATTTCCTTGACCAGGGAACTGCTGCAGGTAAGACAAGAAGAAAGGAAAGTAGAAGAACAGAAAGTTACCCGGCTGTTTGATCGTAAATGCAAGGGTGAATGATTGATGGAGAGTGGGATAGTTTTAGACAGCTTTGCGGTACTGGCTTATCTCCAAGCAGAAAAGGGCGCCCAGCAGGTTAAGGAACTTCTTCATCAGGCAGCCAACGGTCAGCTTACGGTTCAGATGACTGTTATTAACCTCGGAGAGGTATATTATATAACGTCACGGGCTTATGGTCAGGAGCGTGCTGAGGAAGTGTTGGCTATGTTGAGACACTTACCCATTAAGCTGGTTGCGGTAGATGAAAAATTAGCACTGGAAACTGCCCGGATTAAAGCTAAACACCCTCTTTCTTATGCTGATGCCTTTGCAGTTGCCCTGGCTCAACGTCATGGTGTTCCGGTAGTAACTGGAGATCCAGAATTTTCTTGTATTGAGTCTCTGGTTTCTGTTAAATGGCTGTAAAAAAGGAAAAGTAACCTGTCCCCTTGGGTATTTGTTACATAAAACTTTTGGATGAATTTAATTAGATTGACTTACAGGTCAATTCAAAAATCAAGATATTGCAAAAAATAAAATATTAATTTTCTTAAGAGTTTATTAAAATGTTTTAAATTAATTGAAGCTTGTTTTAGGATATGAGCA
>CAYSWT010000136.1:0-5227 GCA_964434845.1 uncultured Atribacterota bacterium
TTTGTTTTTCCAATGTACTGGATGGTTACCACCACCTTTAAACTACGTACCGAAACTATTATTTTCCCTCAAATTTATTATCCGCGAAACCCAAATATCGATGCTTATCGCCATGTTTTTAAAACTACTCTATTTCCACTTTATTTTAGAAATACTGTGATAGCCGGAGTTTTTGGTACTCTTATTGGCTTAATACTTGGAATTCCAGCCGCTTATGGTGCATCACGCTTTAATTTCAAAGGAAAAAATGACCTCATGTTTCTTATCTTAAGTACTAGATTTCTTCCACCTATTACCGCAGTTTTGCCTTTGTATATCCTCTATCGAAATTATCAATTACTAGACAGCCTACTCGGCTTATCCTTGGTTTACGCTGCGATTAGTATTCCACTTACAAGTTGGGTATTAAAGACTTATTTTGATGAAATTCCCAAAGAACTTGAGGAAAGCTACATGCTCGATGGCCATTCCCGGTTTAAGACTTTTTTTCGAATCGTCATGCCATTGAGCGCTCCCGGAATCGTATCAGTTTCGCTATTGTCGATCGTGGGATCTTGGGGAGAATTTCTTTTTGCCCTTGTTTTAACCTCTACCCAATCCGCAAAAACAATTCCGGTTGGGGTGGCGGAACTTTCAGGAGATATTGGAATCTTGTGGCAGGAAATATGTGTATTCGGCGTATTCGCCATGATCCCGGTTGTTATCTTTATGATCGCCATTCAACGTAATCTCATCCGCGGATTGACTATGGGAGCGCTTAAATAAAAGGGGTGAAGTCGGTGTTAGTACAGACTGAAAGAAAATCGACTCTAGTTTTTCAAAATGTGAATAAAACCTTTGGGGGGAAAAAAATTCTTAATAATATTAATTTAGAACTTGAAACTGGCAAGTTTTATTGTCTTTTAGGACCAGTCGGGGCTGGTAAAACCTCCCTCCTCAAGGTAATTGCTGGTTTGGAAGAAATTGATCCTGGCGGTTATATGAGCTTTAAGAATCAAGATTTTTCCCAATTAAGCCTGTGGGATAGGAATGCCGCCATGGTCTATCAGAATTTTGTGTTGTATCCACATTTCAATGTATTTGAAAACATTGCCAGCCCATTACGGGCTCGAAATTTAACAAAAGATGAGATTAAAGACAAAGTTAAATCAGTCTCAGAAATGCTGAAAATCGATAAACTATTACACAAAAGACCACGTGAATTGAGCGGCGGAGAGATGCAACGGGTGGCGATTGCTCGTGCCTTAGCAAAGGAAGCTGATATTTATTTATTTGATGAAATTTTAGTCAATTTAGACTATAAGATTAGAGAAGAAATGCGACCTGAACTCCGAAAAATTACGCAGGGGGAAGGCCGAATGGTTATATTTTCAACTTCAGACCCGGTTGATGTTCTCTCCATGGGTGACAAAGTGATTATTATGGATAAAGGCGAAATTCTACAATTTGGGAATGTCGGTGATGTGTATGAATGCCCAAAAAATACCCGGGTTGGTAAATATTTTGGCTATCCGGAAATGAATTTTCTTGATGTCATGATTACCGACAAAGATGGTTGTTTTAGCCTTGAGATCAATTCACAAAAACAATCGTTGAAAAAGACTAAAAAATATAGCTTAAAGGGAAAATATACGATTGGAGTCCGGCCCGAAGATGCCAAAATGGTTACTTCAGACTCAACAGCAGTGAGCGATGAAAAACTACGCCTGAAGGCTATTGGGTTAGTAAGTGAGGTTATAGGGTCGGATACCGTTATTTCCACCACCGTTGAAAAGCAATCCTTTACGCTCTTCCATCCCGGAATCCATATCGTTGAACCTGACGAAAGTGTAGAGGTTGAAATCCACAGGGACGATCTGTTGATTTTCGATTCTGAAAACGGTGAAATCATTAGACGGGGGATCTAACCGTGGCGACCATAACCTTAAAAAACTTAACGAAGGTATTTAAAGGGAACATTGTGGCAGTTAATAATGTGAATATCACTATCCAGGAAGGAATCGTTACTTCAATTCTTGGTCCGTCGGGGTGTGGAAAAACGACGACGATGAGATTGATAGCCGGATTTGAAACTCCAACCCAAGGTTCGATTTACTTCGATTCGCAAGAGGTAACCAATATTGGACCTTACGAAAGAAAGGTGGGAATGGTTTTCCAGCTACCAATTTTGTATGATGATCTTTCCATTAAAGAAAATATTAGTATGCCGCTGTTAATCATGAAGTATCCTCAAGCGGAAATTAATAAAAAAGTGGAAGAAATGTGCGAATTTTTTGATATATCAAAAAACCTGTTAAAACGAAAAGCCCGCGGTTTGGACGTAGCCGAAAGACAAAAAGTGTCGCTTTCTCATACCTTTATCAGCGATAAAAATGTGTATTTGCTCGATGAACCTTTATCTAATCTAGACCCCAGAAATCGAATCGAAATCCGCTCAAAAATTAAGAGGTATCAGAATGAAGCAAAAAAGACAATTATTTATGTCACCCACGACCAGACAGAAGCGATGTCTTTAGCTCAGAATATCGCCGTAATGAGATTGGGTGTTATTTTACATTATGATAAAACCGAAACCGTTTACGACTTACCCCAAAACCGTTTTGTTGGTTGGTTTTTAGGAAACCCGGGAATGAATTTTATTGAAAAGGTGAAAGTTGATACTCAAAATCATTCTCTTTTGATCAATCAAATAAGACTGCCAATTGAAGCGGCTTTGAATCATATCGCGTCCTATAATGAAGTTGTTTTAGGAATCCGACCGGAAAATATTTCCGTCAGTTCACATCCTCAAGATGGTTACTTCGAGGCCCAGAGCAATTTCATTGAACCGATTGGCAACCGCATTATCATTCATCTTCAGGCCGATGGGGTGAGGATGAAAGCTAAAATCGAAAAGACCAAAGAGATCACAAAAGGCTCAAAAGTATGGTTTAAATTACCTATTGATCGCATCTTATTGTTCGATACAAAAACCGGAGAGAAGATATACCCATTGAATTGATCATTTGAAAGAGGGGGGTCTTTAAATGAAAGCTGCTTTTTTAGTTAGTCCCAGAGTCATTGAAATTCGTGAAACACCAGATCCAAAAATAACCAAAAAAAATCAGGTCAAGGTTAGAGTGAAAAGCATTGGAATTTGCGGTTCCGATGCCCATTTTTATATGGACGGCCGATTGGCAGGTTGGATGGTCGAGGAGCCATTGATTTTAGGTCATGAAAGTTCGGGAGATGTGGTGGAGGTTGGGAAAGAGGTTAAGAACATTAAAGAGGGGGATCGGGTGGCGATCGAGCCCGGTATTCCCTGCCGGAAATGTGAATGGTGTACACGATGAGAATATAATTTGTGCCCCGACGTCATTTTTTATGCTGTACCGGGGGTTCACGGGGCTTTTGCGGAATATGTTGTTAGTGAGGAGGATTTTCTTTTTAAGTTGCCTAATAATCTATCCTATGAAGAAGGAGCTTTGATGGAGCCACTCTCGGTGGCAGTGGAAGCGATGAAACTTGGGAATCTTCAACTTGGAGATTCGGTGGCAATTTTAGGAGCAGGAACCATCGGTATCTTGTGTATCCAAGCAGCTTTAGCAGGAGGGGCAACTGAAATTTACGTAAGTGACATCAATCCCATGAAGCTGGATTTTGTTAAACGATATTCAAAAAACCGGATTACCACTATTGATGCAGGCAAAACCGATACTCTCCAGGAGATCATGAAACTCACCCGCAACCGTGGAGTAGATAAAACCTTTGAAACCGCAGGAACCTTTGAAACATTCCGCATTTCTCCATTGGTAACTCGTCGTGGTGGAAGGGTGACTTTAGTTGGCATTCCTCCATTCAAAGAATATCCCTTCCGAGGATCAGACCTTTTCGACCGAACAGTGACTATGAACGCTGTTTACCGATATACCAATGATTATCCGATTTCAATTCGGCTTGTTGCCCATGGCTTGGTGAATGTCAAATCAATCGTCACCCACCGTTTTAGTCTGAATGAAGTTCAAAAAGGGCTGGAAATTACTGCCACTCATGGTGATAATGTCATTAAAGCTGTGGTAAACATGTAAAAATAAATTTATAGAGTACAAGGAACAAAATGCAGTTATCGAAATATATAAGGGGGTTTTATCATAAATGTTTAAATTTGGAGTTGATACCTTTATTTGGACCGAAGCATTTTCGGAAAAAGATCTGTGGATCATTTCCAAAGCCAAACAATTAGGCTTTGAAGTACTGGATATTTTCATCAGCCAGGCGGAAACGTTTCCGACCAAGCTGGTCAAAGAGCAAGTGAAAGAAGTCGGTATCGAAGTCGTCACCACCACTACTTTGAATAAACAGACCAATCTCATTTCTCCCGATCCTGCTGTTCGACAGCAGGGAGTCGATGTTATGAAAAAGATAGTGGACATCAATCTTGAACTCGGTTCGAAAATCATCGGCGGAGTGAATTATGCTGCCTGGGGATATTTGAGTGGAAAACCACGAACCGAGCAGGAATGGGCCTGGTCGATTGCCGGAATGAAGGAGATCGCACACTACGCCAAAAAACAGGGAGAGGTCATTATCGCGGTTGAGCCCGTAAATCGCTTTGAAACCCATTTTTTAAACATTGCCGAAGATGGTGTGCGGTATTGTCAAGAAGTCGGCTATGACAATGTGAAAGTCCATCTCGATTCCTTTCATATGATTCAAGAAGAAACCAGTTTCCGAGAAGCGATAGAAACCTGTGGGAAAAAATATTTAGGATATGTCCATGTCTGCGAGAGCAACCGTGGTATTCCCGGGACTGGACTGGTTCCCTGGAAGGAATTCTTTTTCTCACTAAAAGCTATTGGTTACAACGGCCCGTTGGTCATTGAATCTTTCGATCCGAGTTTTGAAGAGCTGAACCGCCAATGTGCGATATGGAGAAAATTAGCAGAATCCGGCGAAGCCTTGGCTATACAAGGGCTCAAGAATCTCAAAGCAATTGCCGATGAGGTGTATGGATAGACCGCCATGCCGCTTGGTAGCATGATCTGAATAATGAAAAGTATAGAGTGCAATAAATTACTTTCTTACAATGATAATGGTATTTTGCTGGAGTTCGATATATTGAACCCAATAAAGTGTATCAGTTATAGGAATCATCATATAAGATATTTTTCAGTTTGAGGGAGGATATAATAGTGAAAATTAGCATGCATGCCTATGCCTTTGGTCCCCACGGGGGGTGGGTACCAAC
>CAYSWT010000137.1:0-5108 GCA_964434845.1 uncultured Atribacterota bacterium
AGGGATGAGAAGATTGCTTAAGACCCAATCGAATCCCTTTATCCAAAGGGAGAGGTTCGATGAAGGGTGATAGTTGAGTCTCTTTAAACCTTTTACATTTAACATTTTCCATTTCACTGCATTTTCATAATAGGTGGTGATGACCATGTCATACATAGAAGACCTTTTTTCCGCTAAAGGAAAAGTGGTCGTTTTCACCGGTGGAGCCGGGGTGCTCTCCTCGGCGATAGCTAATGGGTTGGGGAAAGCCGGAGCAGTTATTATACTTACCGATATTGTTCCCTTAGAGGAATCAATCCAAAAGCTTACCGCGGAGGGAATTTCCGCCAAGGGATATGTCATGGATGTTTTGAATCGGAAAAACATCGAAGAGGTCACCCAAAAAATAATCCATGATTACGGGAAAATTGATGTTCTTTTGAATGCTGCCGGAGGAAACCGGAAGGAGGCGACCACTTCCGATGAACTCTCGTTTTTCGATATGCCGGTTGAATCTTTAGAAAAGGTAGTCCTTTTAAACCTCTTTGGGGGCTCGATCATTCCTTCCCAGGTTATCGGACGACTGATGATCCAGAACCCCGATGGCGGCTGCATCATCAACTTTTCCTCGATGGCGGCTTTTCGACCACTCACCCGTATTCTCGGCTACGCTGCCGCCAAGGCTTCGGTCAGTAATTTTACCCAGTGGCTCGCGGTTTATATCGCTCAGAATTTTACTCCACGGGTCCGGGTTAACGCCCTGGCTCCAGGCTTTTTTGCCACTCAGCAAAATCATTATCTCCTCTACCAGGAGGACGGGAGTTTAACCCCGCGGGGGGAAACCATCATCGCTCATACCCCGGCAGGACGATTTGGGAATCCGGAAGACTTGATCAGCACCGTCCTCTGGTTGATGTCTCCCGCCTCCAGCTTTGTGACCGGAGTGGTGGTTCCAATTGACGGTGGATTCAACGCCTATTCGGGAGTCTGATGATGCCCGGTGATTTGATTCTCGCTATCGATATCGGCACGTCATCTTGCAAGGTTTGTTTGTTCGATTCCCGGGGAGAAATTCTGACCATTACCAAAAAAGAATATCCGACCCACTCTCCCCAACCCACCTATGCTGAACAAGATGCCGGGGTCATTTACTCAGGGATAATAGAGGCGGTTTGCGAGGCGATTGAGGGCTACCAGATCACGGCGATCACAGCCATCACCTTTGATACCATGATGCACAGCACCTTCTTTATCGATCGTGATGGGAACCCTCTTGCTCCTTTACTGAATTGGATGGACACCCGCAGTATGGCTGAAGTGGAAGAACTCCGTGAAGAATATCGCTCCCAAAATTTTTATTTTCACAGCGGTGTACCCCTTCATACCATTTACACTCTTCCCCGTCTTCGTTGGTTTCAAAAAAATATACCTGGAGTATTGGATTCCGCCTGGAAAATCGTCACCATAAAAGATTGGATTCTCGGTAAGATTACTGGAGAATGGTTCTGCGATTATTCCACCGCTTCCGGAACCGGGCTCTTGAATCTCTCCCGTCTCAATTGGGACGATGATCTATTATCCCTGGTTCATTGTTCTTCAGATAAATTTCTCCCACTCTGTGAACCGGAATATTGTTCTCACTTAATGAAAGGAGACTTCTCCAAAGCGACCGGTCTTTTGCCGGGTATCCCAGTTATTTGGGGAGGAGGGGATGGACCCTATGCGAATCTGGGAGAAGGTATGTTTCATCCTGGGGAGATGGTGGTTACCGTTGGTTCTTCGGGAGCGGTCAGAATGTGTGACCGCAAACCGGTGTTTGATCCGAATGGGCGAAGCTGGTGCTATTATCTTGCTGATGGCATCTGGGTGGGAGGGGGAGCAATCAACAACGGCGGGATTGTCTATTCCTGGATGAATGAGTTGCTCAAGGATGACGATCAATGGGAGATTGATCTCCATCGGCAGCGTCCGCTCTTTCTTCCCTTTTTAACTGGAGAACGCAGCCCCAATTGGAATGCTCATGCCCGTGGGATTCTCTTTGGCCTCTCTTACTTCCACAACCGAGAAGGGCTTATGCAGTCAGTTTACGAGGGTATTGCCTTCCGGGTTCGGTCGATCTATAAAATGATGCAGGATGTTATCGGGAATCCTACGCAAACGGTGATCAACGGCGGTTTTGGTATTTCTCCGAAAGGAAGCTTGGTTCTCTGCAATGTCTTGGGAATACCGGTGCAGCTGAGCAACTACCCTTCAGCCCCCGGTAAAGGAGCCTTTTTGCTGGCTTTAAAATCTCAGGGTGTTATTCAAACTTTTGATGATCTCTCTGTTGATTATTTCCCCGAACGCCCTTTCCTCCAGCCAATTTCCGAACATACAGAATTTTACGAGAAACTCTATTGTTTCTATGAAAAGGTCTATCGAGCCAATGAAGGGTTGTTTAAGGAATTTACCGATTTTCATTTGGGGTAGTCGAGATAAATTTTGATAGTGGATTAACCAGTCCTTGCCGAAGCCAACTGCCGTAATTCGGCAAATTGCTGAGCCCGACCGAGGGCGATGATGGTGTCGAATTCATTGATTTCAGTGTCAGCGCTCGGGTTAAAAGAAAAAATCGCGCTCTCTTGAGGTTTAATGGCAACGACAATGAGCCCGATTTTCTTGGGAAGATCGAGCTCCTTCAGTTTTTTCTGGACCATCATTGAGTTCGGTTGCACTTCGACTTCATCAAGCGTTAAGTCCAGTGTTTCGCTTTTCATGATGACATCCAAGAAGGAGGTAACCTGGGGTCGAAGGGCAGCGGCTGCCATTCGGACCGCGCCAATTTTTTGAGGACAAATGACATAATTGGCTCCAGCTCGTTTCATGATTTCAATGGCTTCAGGGACAATCGCTCGGGAGACAATCCGCAAATGAGGATTGAGGTAGCGGGCAGTGAGGACGATGTAGACATTTTCTTCGTCGTTGTCAACCGCAGCCAGCAATGCTCGCGCTCGCCCGATTCCGGCTTCCCGAAGGATATCCTCGCGAGTGGCGTCGCCCTCAACATAAATGGTATCCGGATAAACACTTAAAATTTCATCCAAAGCCTCATGACTTTCCTCGATAACCACCATTCTTTCTCCAGCCTTAATGAATTCTGTTAAAATTTCCCCACCGACGACTCCGCATCCACAGATGATGTAATGATTCTCTATTTTTTTCAATTCCAATTTCATTTCTCTCCTTTTCATAAATTGACCAAATCTCCCTTCGGCAAGCAGGGAAACAATATAACTGATCGTCAAGGTTACGACAGACACACCGGTAATGATGAGAGATATGGTGAAGATGCGACCCAACCGGGAGAGAGGATAGACTTCTTGAAAACCAACGGTTGAGATGGTAATGATAGTCATGTACAGACTGTCAAGAAAGCTCCATCCCTCGATCAACCGGTATCCGATAACTCCACCGAAGATCATGCCAAAAGCAATGAAGAGTATAATAATCAAGCGATGTTCCATAAATTTATCCTGGAAATTCCATGAGTAGTGAGTCGTGAATAGTGAGTAGTTTAAAAATCACCCTCATCCTCACCTTCTCCCATCAAGGGAGAAGGGGGGTATTTCCTTATTCACATGGTGCTGCCATGCAGCATGATGGTCTATCCTGAAAAAACAGTGAAATGGAAAAGGTAAAATGTAAAAAAGTTTAAAGGCACCCTCCCTGTCACTTCGCGACACCTCTCCTGGGGAGAGGAATTTAACAATAATAGCTTTTATATTCCTCCCCCTCGAGGGGGAGGTGAGGTGGGGGTGAAATTGAGACATCCATGGTGAGTGAAAATCCGATCATTGATGTCTACTATTAAATCAAAGCCAGGAAGAAAAGAAAAGGTTAAATCGTTATATCGTATGATATATTTACCTTGTCTCACTTCAGGAGGTTGATATGATTGCTGACAAATTTGACCTGTTTTTACTCGATGCCGACGGCGTGATCTATGTCGGAGACCGACCCTGTATCGGAGCGGTGGAAGCGATTCATGAGCTACAGAAACGGGGGAAAGGGGTGCGGGTTTTGACCAATGATTCTCGCCTCTCTCGTCTGGAGATGCAGGAAAGACTTAAAATGATGGATATTCACCTGAGCATGGAGGATATTATAACCGTCTCCTGGGCAGCAGCTCGTTATTTGATACAGCGGGGGATTCAAAAAGTGCAGGTGGTAGGGACCGATGCCTTGAAAAGGGAAATTGCTGAGGCTGGTTGTCACATTGTCAATCACCATTCAGCCAAAGCGGTGGTGGTTGGTTTTAATGAAAACCTCACCCTGCTGGACATTCAAGAAGCTATCCGAAGTGTAAGCCAGGGTGCGCATTTGATTGCTACCAATTATGATGTATCTTATCCGACTCCTTTGGGGAGGCAGATGGCATCCGGTTCATTAGTGAGAATGATTGAAGCTGTATCACGCCGGAAGCCCATAATTGTTGGAAAACCTTCCTTGTATATCTTTCAGATGGCACGAAATGGGTTTCCTGAGAATACGCGGACGGTTATGATTGGCGATAGCCCAGATATCGATATTTTAGGAGCTCATCAAGCAGATATACCAGGGATTTTAGTATCATCCCATTCAGTTCATTATCCAACACCCCGGGATTATCGAATTCCCGACGCGGTAATCGATAATCTATCCAATCTTTTTGAGCAATCACTTCAATTAAAGTGCTGGCAAAAACCGGATTTCCCATGGCCGAGTACTATCAAAGTGGCAGTGGCTGCTCTTCTTTTCGATCCCAATAGACGTGTGTTGCTGATTAAAAGAAAAGATAATGGATATTGGGCATTACCGACCGGAAAAATGGAACCGGGTGAAACCCTCGAAGAGGCGGTAATAAGAGAAGTATATGAAGAAATAAGACTGAGAGTAAAAGCCAAGCATTTGGTGGGCGTTTATTCCCATCCTTCCCATCAAGTTCTGAGCTGTAACTCAGGTGAATTCATTCAGTTTGTCACCTCCTGTTTTCTTTGTGAGTTAGTTGATGGCCACCTGGTCAACAATCAATCTGAAATCCTCGAATCCGGTTTCTTTTCTGTTTCTTCTTTCCCCCAACCCATGGTTTCAGCTCATCAACAGTGGATCCA
>CAYSWT010000138.1:0-5086 GCA_964434845.1 uncultured Atribacterota bacterium
GGGTTTATCACCTTAAATTTCATTGAATTTTGTCTTGACAAAGGGGTACACTTTAAACATTTTATTGAGTTGAAAGAATTATTTGCAAATGTTGGTTGGTAAAAGGGGAGAATCACAGGTAATGGGGACGGGGTTGATGTCTGGGTTTGACTAGATATAGTTTGGTACATTGGTTATGAGCTCACCTTGACAGGATTCTGAAAAAAATACCAAAGCACGGTAAGAAAATAGGGATCATCTTCGATTGGCTTACTTTTAAAACGCACTGGAAACAATGATCCTATCCTGCCCTATTTTTAGTTATACCATAAAGCATAGCTTCCGCATATTCTTCGTATAATAGTCTCTCATGGTTTTTCCCCTTCTTTGAGTAGCCAATACAAATGATTTCCCGATCAAACAATATCATATCCATATAGTTTATATTCACAAATCTCTCGGTATTTTTGCCAGGTTTGAATAAGTTTAAGGCCATTTTCTTTCTCTTCAAAAAGAATTTGACGGTTTATTCCTCTCATCATGATATGGTATATTCCGATTAGACTTTTTATTCTTGCTCCTCGTGGTATGAATACCACCCCTCTGGCAGTCCACACCAGGACCAATGGTTTGTGTCTATAATCCCATCCCCTTGTTATGTTTTGAAGACCGCTTTAATAACGCTCCTTTCCTCAACTACACTGAAAGCTTCTTTCCAGTTTTCAAGAGGAAAAGTGCTTGTGATAAAAGAACGATAATTTATGAAACCAGAAACAGCCAATTTTAAGATGTTCCGCCAAGAGATGTAGTCATAACCAAAATGACCGGTTATGGTTGCACCTTTGACCATGAGCGAATCGAATTGGAGACTATATGGTTTTCCCCATCCTACCTTAACAATTCTCCCCAATGGACGAATGATTTTCATTGCTTCTTCAATTATACTCCCATGGCCAGCAGCATCAACAACGCAATCTACCCCTTCATATTCCTCGTTTTTCTTTATGAATTCAGAAATATTTTCTTGATCTACTTTGCAGGTTAAAGCTCCAAGTTTTTCACCAAATTCAAGCCGCTTTTCATCACCGCTTGTCCCAAAGAGGAAAATTTTGGAGGAACCCGCTATATTTGCCAGATGAGTCACAAATAGTCCTATAGGTCCTGGCCCGAAGATGGCAACTGTTTCCCCAGCCATCAACCGCCCTTCCTGTATCAAAGCTCGATAGGCATTACAAGAAGGCTCCAAAATGGCTCCCTCTTCAAAAGAAAGATTCTTGGGCAATCGATAGAGAGCTGAGGGCATTCGTTGTAATAAATGGCCAGGAATTTTAACAAATTCTGCAAATCCACCGTCTATTGAATAACCTGCTCCAAGCCTTTCCGAACATAATAAATACTGCCCAGTTTGGCAAGCAAAGCAATGACCACAAATAGATCCTGTATTATCACTCACCACTCTATCCCCTGGTTTCCAGTTTTGAACTTGAGAACCTACCTCCTCAATAATGCCACAAAACTCATGACCCAAAACGACTGGTGGTCTCAAGCTCGAAACCATTTTGGCCCTGTAAAACTCGATATCAGCACCACAAACAGCGGCAGCCTTCACCCGAATAAGGACATCACCTTCTCCCACTTGTGGTTTAGGAACATCACGCAATTCGGTCGCTCCGTCTCTCTTGTCGAACAAAACTAAGGCTTTCATGCCTTCACCTCGTTTGATTAATGAATAATTCCCCCAACAATAAGGCAAAAAATCACTTTAATGCACCAAAAGTCATCCCTCTCACCAAATAACGCTGCATAATGAGAGCAACAATTAAACCTGGCAAGGCGATTAATATGGCGGCTGCACAAGCTTCGCCATACATAGTTGCTCTGATTCCGGTGGGTAAAAAGAGAGTAACGGCAACCGAAACCGGACGAACTTTGGTGGGAGCTAAAATAAAAGCAAAGAGAAATTCGTTAACAATCATAAAAAAAGTAAATACCCCACAAGCAATAAGACCTGGCTTAGCAAGAGGAACGACGACTTTGAAAAAAGCTTTCAGAGTTCCAGACCCATCCAACCAAGCTGCTTCTTCTAATTCAACCGGAAGAGCCTGGAAAAATCCTCTCATCATCCAGACCGCTACTGGGAGATTAAAAGTGGTGTAAACAAAAATTATCCCCGGATAGGTATCATGGATATGCCATTGGAAAAAAAGGATATAGATTGGAATGATAACCGCCACCGGCGGCATCATCCTCTGGGAAAGTATCCAAAAGGCGATATTCTCTTTTTTACCAATTGGAAATCGGGCTAACCCATATCCAGCGAATGAACCAATAATTAATACCAAAACCACACTCGCCCCTCCTATGATGAGGGAGTTGAGGTAATTTTTCCTAAATTCAGCTGATTTCAGCACAAAACTCCAATTGTATAAAGTAGGTTTGAAGATCAGTTTTGGTGGCATGGTATAAATTTGAACATTTAATTTAAAACTGGTTAATATTGTCCAAATAACCGGAAAAAAGGATAAAAAAAAGATAACAATTAACACCACATAAAAAAGAATATTCTTCATAAAACCGGATGATACACTTTTTTGAAAAGAACCCATGTGTAGTCTTCCTCCCTAAGATTGAGAGCCCACCCGATTCAATAAACGGATCAATATCAAAGTAAGAATGGTAATTACAATAATCATCATATACGAAGAAGCAGAAGCCATACCTAAATGACGATATATAAATCCTGTCCGATGGACAAATATACTCATAGTTGACGTATAATCACCTGGACCACCCTCGGTCATAATATAGATGATGTCAAATATCCGAAAGACATCGATCATTCGAATCAATAATCCGATTAGCAAAAGTGGTGTGAGAAGAGGGAGTGTAATCTTCCAAAATATCTGCCACCCTGTAGCTCCGTCGGTAACTGCGGCTTCATATGGTTCAAGAGGAAGTGAAGCTAAACCAGACAGACAAACCATAGTAAAAAAGGGTGTCCACTCCCAGATTTCTGTTATGGTTACTCCAATGATTGGCCAGGGTGGCCGAGTAAGCCACATTGGTGGGTCAACCCCAAACATTTGAATCAAGTAATTCAGAATACTGAAATCAGGTTGATACATCAAGAGCCAAATCAATGCAACAACAATTGGTGAAATCATCATAGGAAGCAGAATTAAGGTTCTTATTAAATTTTGACCGCGAAATTTCCGGCTAAGTATCAACGCACTTCCTAAACCACAGATAAATTCTACCAATACAGCAATAATCGTGATAAAAATGGTTCGAACCATGCTTTGAATGAAAATCGGGTCCTTAAAAAGCTGATAATAATTTTCTGAACCAATATAATTCGCGAAGGGTCTCCCAAAAGTAAAATCAGTTAAACTGATTCGAAAAGAAAAATATAATGGATAAACAACAAGGATGACCAGGATAATTAAACAAGGTAAGATATATAAATATCCAACATACCTTCTTTTCATAATCCACCCCATTTGATGAAACTGCCGAAAACTTCCATAGTTTTCGGCAGTTTCTTGTTTAAAAATTGATTGTTTAAGGATTATTGTTCCTTATACAATCCATAGGAAAGCATAATTTGTTTATACTGATTCTGCAGTTTCTCTCGTGCTTCTTCTGGAGTAGCTAAGCCTGAAACAACTGAATTAGCGGCTGAAGAGAGGTAGTCCATGAGCTCATAGGTTGGTTCGATTTTTGGAAGCATAACTGGTTTAGCTTGAAGAACTTCGTAATATATTCTTTGATGGTCTTCCTTGGCTTGAACCTCAGGATTTGCAATAACTGATAACCTCGGGCTTTCCATATTGGAAACTAATCTCATTTCCATTTCCGGGGATACCAACCATTTTAAGAATTCCCAGGCTTCTTCCTTATGTTTTGAATCATTATTGATTTGCATACTCCAACCACCAAGGGCAGTTCCGCCCCCAGGGAAATATCCACCTTTCCATTTACCCACTATAACTGAATTGTTGGGATCACCATAGAAATTGGTTCCAGCATGGGTCCAGGAAAGAGTCATAGCTGCTTTCCCCTGGGAAAAGTATTGAAAGTTTTCATTGGCACCATATCCTGCAGCTCCTTCAGGCATAATTGCTGCCAATTTTTGCCAAAGGTCAAACATGTTTTTTGCAGCATCAGTATCCATCAATGGTTTGAAGGTTTGAGTGTCATAAATATAGCTTCCGAAACCCCACATCATTCCGATTGATTTAATGGCGATTTGAATATCTCGTCTGCCTTCAGTAGTTATTGGAGTTATATCTGGAAATTGTTGCTTAATGAGATCGGCGGCCTTAAAGACTTCATCCCAGGAAGTAGGCATCGGCAGACCAATTTTATCGAAAATATCAGTGCGGATGAAAAATGCGTTGGCATTGCAGTGCATGGGGACTCCAAACCATCGGCCGTTGAACAGACAATGACTTTCTCGTTGATAGGGATGAATATCATCCGGTTGGAATTCGGCTTTATCTCTTTCAACCCAATCAGTAAAATCGTAACACCAACCACGGGCATCAAAAAGCCCCATGTCCGGGTAGTGAAGCTGCATAACATCATATTCACCGGTATGACCGTAGCAGTTAGCCAGATTTTTTTGATAGAGTGTTTCAAAACCATAGAAGTCAATAACAACTTTGGTACCAGTTAATTTCTCAAATTCTCCTAAATGATCCCAATACCATCTTTCACGAGGCTCGTCGATGAAGGATACCCTGATGGTTGTCCCTTCTTTGGCTTGTACCAATCCAATGCTAACCATCATAACCAATGAAACTAACATAATAAATAGAAATGCTCGTTTATAAATCATCACTTTCTATCCTCCTTTTTTGTAGAAATAACTTTAGGGGTAAATTTTTTAATTAGAAATCTACACCAACTAATTCTAAATAACTAACAAACTGAAACTTATCACCTCCTTTATTAAGATTAAACATGGTATCTCTATCTTGAAATTAATCTGAATTTTAGGCCTTGTATCAAACTTACATGATGCATAAATTGGTGAAATCCTTATTATGAAGAACAAATGCTTTTTACCTTAAGAATCATTCAAAGAGTTAAATTAACGGTTGAT
>CAYSWT010000139.1:0-5058 GCA_964434845.1 uncultured Atribacterota bacterium
TATTTCCAGGATAGATAGAATCAATTGATGACTTCCATCTGACGCGGTTTGCGTTGGGTCAGCCATACTCCCAAACTAATCATGATCATGCCGATGAAAAATTTGGATCCGAGAGGTTCTTTGAAGAAAATCCATGCACCAAGCACACCGAAGACCTGAGTGACATACTGAAACGAAGAGGTTCGTGAAGCGCCTAATTTTTTTACTCCGTTCATCCAAATGATATACGCCACTAAAGCCGCTAAAAAGACACCGTAGCCCAGAGAAAGATGAACGGTGAGAGTAAATTGGGAGAAATCGAGATTTTTGGCTTCAGAATAAGATATGGGGAACATGATGAGGGTCCCAAATAGAATACACCAACAGCTGGTCTTGAGAGGCGAATATTTCATCACCATGTTCTTTCCATAATACGAATAGAGACCCCAACAGACTGCGGCCAGGAGGGTTAAGGTATCGCCCAGAATGATTGGTGATAACGAAGATCCTCCTCCACCTTGCCAAATGAGAAAAGCGACGCCGAGGAAACCAATCCCGACTCCGACAAAATTATACCAGTTGATAAATTCTTCCTTTTTAAAAAAGGCGATCAAAATGACAACCACCGGAGAGATAGATAAA
Organism: uncultured Atribacterota bacterium; assembly: GCA_964434845.1. Taxonomy (GTDB): domain Bacteria; phylum Atribacterota; class Atribacteria; order Atribacterales; family Atribacteraceae; genus CAYSWT01. Next base: position 622 of record CAYSWT010000139.1, read on the forward strand.
ATGAGTGCGGAATGAGAAGCCAGGGTGAGTTTGAGCCCATAACTCCAGAGCGGTTGATATATCCCAAAACCAATTCCCCCCAAGAAGAGAAAATACCCGATATCTTTTTTTTCGATAAACGGGTTGCCTTCGGTCAGCCACAACACCACCATCATCACTATGCTACTGAGAATAAAACGGAGAAAAGAAAAAGCGAGCGGACCGATGAGCATAACTCCATGTTTGATGATACTGAAATTAAAACCCCAGATCAGGGATACGAAAAAGAGAGAGAAATAGGGATTGACTAAAAGAGATCCCTTTTTGCTAGAAAAATAGGATTCAAGCATCGGGCTTTTTATCCGAAAGCAATGCTTCATTCATTCACCTGTTCCATAAACTGATATGTATGATCAACAAAAGAGAATCACCATAAGAAATACGCTGAAAAAAGAAAAAGGGACCCTGTAATCAGGGTCCCAGGGGATTATAAGAAAGGCTTTTTTACTTTAATTCGATTTCAGCGCCGGCAGCTTCGAGTTTGGCTTTGATTTCTTCGGCTTCTTTCTTAGAAATCCCTTCTTTGACCGGTTTCGGAGCGCCGTCAACCAAATCCTTGGCTTCTTTGAGCCCCAGGCTGGTAATAGCCCGAACTTCCTTGATGACGTTCAGTTTTTGTGCACCAGCACTTTTCAGAATGACGGTAAATTCGGTCTTCTCTTCTTCAACTGGAGCGGCAGCACCAGCAGCCGGAGCGGCAGCCATGGCTGCAACCGGCATAGCTGCTGATACGCCAAATTTTTCCTCTAAGGCTTTTACTAATTCCGATAATTCAAGAACCGTCATATTCGCAATGGAATCAATGATTTCTTCTTTGGTCATTTGTATGTTCCTCCCTTACTCATTATTCGCTCTTTTTTCCTCGATTGACTTTAGAACCCATACGATATTCCGCAACACACCACTAAGCGCTCCCACCAAACCACTGAGTGGAGCCGCAATTCCTCCCACCACTTGACCTATAAGAACATCCCGGGGAGGAAGACTCGCTAAACTTTTCACTTGTTCTGGTCCATATTGTTTCTGATTCAGCCAAACTCCTTTTATTTCGAGCTGAGGAGTCTTTTTGATAAAATCGATCAGCGTTTTCGCCACTAATACAACATCCTGATAAGAAAAAGCCAAAGCATTTTGATCAGTCAAAATATTCTCATTAAAGGGAATATTGGCTTTTTGAAAGGCAATATGAGCCAGGGTGTTTTTAACGACTTTCATCTCTCCTTGGGCATCTCTCAATGCCTTGCGGAGGGTTTCAATATTCATGACGTTTATTCCACGAAAATTAAAAGTGTAAACGGCCTGACTTTTTTGGAGCTTTTGATAGATTTCTTCGATAATCTGGTTTTTTTGTGTTTTCTCCAAAAAAATGACCTCCTTTCTTTCGAAATAAAAAAGCTCCCATCAGGGAGCTTCTTAACCATCAACAGCCTCCCCGGGATAATTAAGCTTTCGCCCCCGGTTCATGGGCAAAACTCTATTCAATTATCGGATTGTGATATTAAGCGACTCTCTTCTCCATTTTGGCCAGAGTGGCATTCACATCGATCTTCAACCCGGGGCTCATAGTTGAGGAAATGGCAATGTTTCTCACATACCGTCCTTTAGCGGTTGAAGGTTTCATACGAATGATGGTTTCCAGCAAAGCGAAAAAATTGTCCTGTAATTTTTCCACATCAAAAGAAGCTTTTCCGATGGGAAGATGGATATTCCCATAACGGTCATTACGAATTTCAAGACGACCGGCTTTAATTTCTTTCACAGTTTGGGCGACATCAAAGGTGACGGTTCCGACTTTGGCGTTGGGCATGAGTCCTTTGGGACCTAACAATTTTCCCAGACGTCCGACGACTCTCATCATATCTGGAGTGGCAATAGCCGATTCAAACTCAAACCAACCACCCTGAATTTTTTCAACCAGTTCATCTCCACCAACATAATCGGCACCAGCCGCCTGAGCTTCGCTGGCCTTTTCACCTTGGGCAAACACTAAAACTCGAACCTGCTTACCGATTCCATGGGGGAGCGAAACTGTCCCACGTATTTGTTGATCGGATTGTTTCGGATCAATACCTAATTTAATCGCCACTTCAATGGTTTCATCAAATTTAGCATTGGCTAACTCCTTCACTTTTTGAAGGGCTTCGTCAATAGTATATACTTTCCCCGGTTCGAGTTTCTTTTCAAGCTCAATAAAACGACGACTCTGTTTGGGCATATTCCTCACCTCATCTTCCTTCAACCTTCCACAACCTCAACGCCCATACTTCTGGCAGTTCCTTCAATGATATTCATGGCAGCCTCAACCGTGTTCGCATTTAAATCCGGCATCTTCTTTTGAGCAATTTCCCGTATCTTCGAACGGGTTAACTTCCCTACCTTGACTTTATTGGGCTCTCCCGACCCTTTTTCAATTCCCAGAGCCTGTAAGATCAGGAAAGAGGCAGGTGGAGTTTTACAAATAAATGTGAAAGACCGATCACCATATACAGTAATTTCGACTGGAGTGAGTATTCCCCGGTCTTTTTCGGTCCGGGCATTGAAGGTTTTACAAAATTCCATTATGTTGACACCATGCTGTCCAAGCGCAGGCCCAACCGGGGGGGCAGGAGTGGCCATACCTCCAGGTATCTGGAGCTTTACAACAGCTACCACTTTTTTTGCCATGTCTATTCCACCTCTTTACAGTTTTTCAATATCAGAAAACTCAAGCTCAACTGGAGTTTCACGACCGAATATGGAAAGCAGAACTGTAATTTTCCCCTTTTCATGATCGATATTCTCCACAATACCAGTATAATTTAAAAAAGGCCCGGCGATAACTTTTACCGTTTCTCCCTTTTCAATATCCAGACGTGGCCTGCCTTTTTCGACCCCGGTCTGTCGAAGGATAACCTTCACCTCTTCTTCACTCAAGGGTTCGGGTCGAAACCCTGATCCAACAAAACCAGTCACCCCAGGGGTATTCCGTACCACATACCAAGAACGGTCGTTCATCATCAGCTCAACCATCACATAACCGGGAAACACCTTCTTCTTGGTAAACCTTTTTTTTCCCCTTTTTACCTCTATGGTTTCTTCCATTGGAACGACAACACGGAATATTTGATCTTGCATTCCCATAGAAGCAATTCTTCTTTCCAGATTGGCTTTGACCTTGTGCTCGCTCCCGGCCAGGGTGTGAACGACATACCACTTTTTGTCCATATTCGAGAAATTATATCCTCCAGTGATTACTTTAGATAGAGACCGATGATCGTGGTCAGAAGCAAATCAATAACACCAAGAAACACAGCAAAAATAACCACAACCGCCAGAACGGTCAAAGTACTTGAGGTCAGCTCTTTTCGGTTTGGCCAGGTTACTTTTTTTACTTCGCTCCAGGCATCCTGAAAATAGTTCTTTAATGACTTAAATAATTTTACAAAATAATTCATGACGAATCCATCCCTTCTTTACTCTAATGATTTTTGGGGATGCTTCTAACGATCTCCTGCGGAAAACAACAAAAAAGAAAATGGCATCCACCTGCCATTTTCTTTTGCTTCATAGCATTCGAACGCTGCAACATTTTATCTTTTTTCTTTTTTAGTGTCAACAATGAAGTAACATTCACGAAATACAGTGACGAGTGACAAGTAACCAGTAAACAGCTCAAAGAGGCTCAATAATCACCCTATCCGAACCTCTCCCTTTGGATAAAGGGAGATCGAGAGGGATTCGATTATTTCAGCCTACAGCGTACAATTAAAATTGTGAAAGAATTAAATATTACGCTTGGTAAAAAACATCCAAGCACGGGTCGTGGGAATCTCATCTTTTCATTCATTCCAACTCAACAACTCAACACTTCAACAACTCAACATCATTACAACAAGTATTTTCATCTTATCCTGGAAACTACCCAGGATCTCAGCCTACGGCGTAAGATGAAAAAAATTGAAAAGATTTAAATAAAGAGGATAGACCGCCATTATTTTCATTCTTCAGATGGTGCTGCCAGGCAACATGGCGGTCTATCCTGGTACCAGGGTTTTGGCCTGGCATGAACATGTATAAATAAAAAATGGCAGGCCCGGCAGGATTTGAACCTGCAGCCCCCGGTTTTGGAGACCGGTGCTCTGCCGTTAGAGCTACGGACCTGCAATTTTTAAATACTATCCTGAAAATGCAGTGACGAGTAATCAGTAACGAGTAACCAGCAAACCATGAAAACTCATTTTATTCAGGATATTCAATAATTCCATTCACCGAACCTCTCCCTTTGGATAAAGAGATTCGATCTATGAAACATACATTTCATATACTTTCGTCACCCCTGAATGTTTCTATCAGGGGTCTAAAGGAAAAAAACCATAGATTCCTGATTAATGCATTCAGGAATAACGTATGGAAGACGTC
>CAYSWT010000140.1:0-4997 GCA_964434845.1 uncultured Atribacterota bacterium
CGCCGTAGGCAGTTAGATGGTTTTCCCAAGCGTAATATTTGATCCTTTCATTTTTTAATCTTATGCCGTAGGCTATTATTTTCATAATAATGATAAAAAAACAAAAACCAAAATGGGAGGGATTATTTTGAATTCCAGAGAAAGAGTTTTGCGTTCACTCAACCATCAGGTACCAGATCGGATTCCCTTGGATTTAGGCACCACCAATTGTACCACCATGACCAGAAAAGCTTATGAAAACCTCAAAAAATATGTAGGCATCGATAAAGAAACCCACTTCATGATGGAAAACTTTCAGGTAGTGTTCATAGCTGAAGAAGTGCTCCGGATTTTGGACATCGACACCCGGGGTATTCATCCTCAACCGGTTTTTCAAAAAACGATGATCGATGAACAAACCTATCAAAATGAATTTGGAATCACCTTTCGCATGCCTGAAAATGGACTCTACTACGATATGATCAATCATCCCTTGGCCGGGAAAAGCCTGGAAGAACTCAAAGACTACCCCTGGCCGGATCCCGAAAAAAGCATGAATTTAGATAGATTACGAGCAAAAGCAGAAAAAATGTCCCGGGAGGGTAACTATTGTTTGGTAGGAGACATGATCGATACCGGGATTTTTGAACCCTGCTGGTACCTGCGGGGATTTGAAAACTTCCTGATGGATCTGGTGATTAACCCCGATTTTGCCACAGCTCTCATGGAAGGCATGTATCATTATCAACTCCAACGATATTCTCTCTTTTTAAAAGAAGTGGGTGAATTTTTGGATGTCATCTTTGTCGGAGACGACTTGGCAACCGCTGAAAATGTCATCATGAGTCCCCATACTTACCGAAGCCTGATTAAACCTTACCATAAGGAATACTTCAAAAATCTGAAGAAATTAGCACCACATGCCAAACTGCTCTATCATTCTTGCGGAAGTGTCGTAAATTTTATTCCCGATCTCATCGAAGTGGGGGTCGATATCCTCAACCCGGTTCAGGTTTCAGCTCAAGGAATGGACACTGCGATGCTAAAAGAAAAGTTTGGGAAGGGGATCTCTTTCTGGGGAGCGATCGATACCACCCAGGTATTACCTAATGGAACCACCGACGACGTCAAAAAAGAGGTCCAAAAAAGAATCAAAGAATTAGGCCCGGATGGGTACGTGCTTACTGCCGTCCATGATGTTCAACCCGATGTTCCTCCGGAAAACATTGTCACCATGTACACCAAAGCCCGGAAGATATCATTTAAGTAAAAGGAGGCGAATCATTATCAGGAAAGATTTTACCCGGGTTTAATATCCCTTTTGGATCGAATGCTTGCTTTATTTTGCGGAGAAGGAGTATCTCTTCCGGTGAATAAAAGAGCGAGAGATATTTTTTTCTTTTCAAACCGACTCCATGTTCTCCACTAAGAACTCCTTCCAGTTGAGTCACTTGATGGTAGAAAGTTTTTCGTATGGTCGGCTCAATTTCCATCCAATTCTCTTGTTCTATAGGTGCCAGGGATATGTGCAAATTTCCATCACCGATATGTCCATAAACCGGGGAATGGAGATGATATTGTTGGCTTAATTTATCAATACCATGTAAAAGTGCTTCGATTCTACTTATCGGTAATGAAATATCCTCATTAATTTCCAGCGGAAGAGCAAGATGAATTGCTTCGGGGATGGCGCGGCGTATTTTCCAAATTTCTTCGATAGAAACCGAATTATCAGCCATGAATACTTCCTTCGCTCCCATATCCGATAGTTTCTCACCAATCTTCCGTGATTGATTAAAAACCGCTTCTTCATCGTCTCCATCAATCTCGACTAAAATATGGCAATTGGCTTGTGGATAGGGATAGGAACGGTTACAATATTTATAGGCAAAATCAAGGCTTTGATTGTTCATAAATTCCAAAGAAGTAGGAAGTAAACCCAAGTCTTTTAAAAGAACCACCGGAAGTCGTAAGGCTTGAGCAATATCATCAAACGGAACTAATAAAACGTTTCTTTCTTTGGGAAGGGGAATAACTTTGAGAAATACCTTCGTAATGATACCAAGGGTTCCTTCGGAACCGACCATAAGGTGGACAATATCGTACGATGATACATCTTTATAAATTTTTCCACCAAATCTCATTACTTCACCGGAAGCGGTAACAAATTCTAATCCACGGACATAATGCCCGGTCACACCGTATTTGATCGCTTTCCCACCGCCAGCATTTTCGGCAACATTACCACCGATCTGGCAGGTTTCAAGACTCATTGGATATCCCGCATAAAACAAGTTATAATTCTTCAATTTCCGGTTGATGTCATTGGTTATGACTCCCGGTTCAACCACCACAATGAGATTTTCAGTGTCAATATCTAAAACATGGTTCATTCTTTCAAAAGACAAGACGATACCACCATAGGCAGGTATCGACCCTCCAGAGAGGCCACTACCGGCTCCTCGTGGAGTGACCGCAATGTTTTTTTCATAACAATATTGCATGATCTTTTGAATTTCTTTGGTACTCACCGGTTTAATGACTGCTTCCGGCAAGAAGCGGAGGGTTTCATCAGGAGTTTCATCTTTAGAATAATTTTTTAAGATCTCCTGTTCATAATATACAAAATTTTCCCCTACCATAGATTGAAAATAACAGATATCCTGTTGATCGATCGGTTTAAAGTTATTCATTTTTCCCCCGCTCTTTTAGAGATTTAAGAATCAAAGGCACGACTTCCAGAACATCACCTACAATTCCAAAATCAGCGATTTGAAAAATCTGCGCCTCGGAATCACGATTGATGGCTAAGATATATCGTGAGGTCTGCATGCCCGCCAAGTGTTGAATCGCTCCTGATATACCTAAAGCAATATAAATATCCGGTGCTACTGTTTTTCCGCTTAAACCAACCTGATGTGGAAATGAAACCCACCCCTGTTCAACCGCTACCCGACTCCCCCCGACCATCCCATTTAATCGAGCTGCTAATTCTTTAACCAAATCAAAATTCCTGGCATTTTTTAAGCCCCTTCCGCCGCTACATACAATTTTAGCTTTGGCAAGATCAAGGTTTTGGGCTTCATCGATAATTTCATTTTTTAAAAAACCAGTTTCATACCGTTGAGTGTCTTTTTCAATGATGATCCGAGAATCAGGGAATTCACATCGACAGGGATGGAAGGTATTAGGTCGAACGGTTGCCATTTGTGGAAGAGTTTGGGTTTTTATGGATGCCATGATATTCCCACCTATGGCTGGTCGAATCTGGAGTAATTTGTTGTCGTTGGGGTCGATATCGAAACCGGTACAATCGGCGGTTAAGCCGGTATGAAGTTGGACAGCAATATAGGGCATGAGAGTCGTTCCCTGGGTGGTAGCAGCCGCCAGGATGATGGTAGGTTTTAATATATCGATCACTTTTCGAATCAAATGAGCTGAAACATGGAAGGCTAATTCCTCAAATACCGGATTCTCCAAGCAATAAACATAATTGGCTCCGTATTGAAGTGGTTTTTGAATTTCATCGGGTTGAATCAAACCGGTTCCGAGGAAGACTCCCACCTGATCAACGCCTTTAGAACGAAGCTGATTGGCTGCCCCTAAAATTTCATAGGTGGTTGGATCAATCTTCCCCCGGTGAATTTCACCGATAACTAACAATTCATTCAGCATATCAGATAACTCCCTGTTCGTTGAGAAATTCAATAAATGCTTCAGCCATGAGCGACGTCTCTATATCTTTTAAAATTTTTCCTTTTCGCTCAATTTTATAATTTTCTACCTTGATTACTCGGGTTGGTGATCCGTGATAACCAATATAATCAGGGGATAAATGGAGCGCCTGGGCATTCATTTTTTGAATCTTCATATTCCGGGCTTGAATTTTTCCTTTGAGAGTCGGAAAGCGAGAGATATTCATTCCTTTGGTGACGGTGATCAGAAAAGGCGGGGCAATTTCGATACGTTGTATCCCCCTTTCTATAGTTCTCTCGATAACAAAACGAGTCGAATCAATTATTTGACATTGAAGGGCATAACTAATGATCGGAATACTTAAAAACGAAGCGATCCCGGGACCAACCTGCCCGGTATCGCCATCAATTGCTTTCTCCCCGGAGATGATGATATCCCATGGCTTGAGAGACTTGATCGCCTGAGACAGTGCATACGAGGTGGCATAGGTATCGGATGCGGCAAATTCATTTCCAATAAGATGAAAGGCCTCATCACAACCGAGAGCCAATGCTTCTCGTAATACTTTCTCCGCGTACTCCGGTCCCATGGTTATCACTTGAACCGTTCCTCCGACTTTCTCTTTTATTTGGAGGGCAAGTTCAATGGCATTCAAATCTATCGGATTAATGGTTAGCGGTATTCCTTTTCTATTCAAGGTACCGGTAAGCGGGTCAATCTTGGCTTCTCCAATTTCCGGAACTTGTTTAATGAGAACAATATTTTTCATTTTCTCCCCCATACCATTCCTATTTTACTACTGGAACCAAAAAATCTGGTGATTTGACTACCAATACCTTTAAATCCTTCCCATAGCTATTCTTGGCGGATTGAAAAGCTTCTTGAAGGAAATTAAATGGGGTCATACCCATTTTACTGGCTTCATCGGGAGTAATACCGGTGGATACTAAATAAATATGACACTGGGTCAGGAAATAAACAAAGTGTTGTAAAGACCACTGATCGATACGTGGAGGAGAATGCTTGAGAGAAAAAAGGATTTGTTCTGGATGAACAGTTGAAGAGGAAAGAAGATCTTGAAAAATTTTCGATCCGATTCCTTCTTTACATTGGACGTATAAAATAATCGTTCCGCCTTTTTTCAATATCGGTTTTCGGGTTAAGAGAGCAATGCCAGCGGTAAAAATTGTTTGGTAAAAATTCTGACTTGCTCCATAACTACCTTCAATTCTATCCTGGAAATGCAGTAAAAAGTAAAATGTAAAAAGTTTAAAGATGCTCAATCATCGCTCTTCTCCAACTTCTCCCTTTGGATAAAGGGA
>CAYSWT010000141.1:0-4953 GCA_964434845.1 uncultured Atribacterota bacterium
TGTATTTCCAGGATAGATTTAAGTGCCTTTGTCAAATCAACAAATCAACGGTATTTTCAGGATAGGAGGGCAGAAACGTGAATTATTTTTTAGGCATCGATGTGGGAACCACTGGGTGCAAAGCGATTTTGGTCGATGAGAATGGCGAACTGATCGCCAAAGGAGTCGAGGAATATCCGCTCTATACCCCTCGTCCCAATTGGGCTGAACAGAATCCAGCCGACTGGTGGCAGGGTACGGTTCAGGCGATTAAAAAGACTCTGGAAGTAGCTTCTATTGACCGCAAAGCCATAGCCGGGATCGGGCTTACCGGGCAGATGCATGGGTCAGTTTTTCTGGATAAAAAAGGAGAGGTTATTCGCCCAGCTATTTTGTGGTGTGATCAGCGAACCGCCCGGGAGTGTGAAGAAATCACCCGTATTGTCGGTCATGAAAATATGATGCGTATTAATGGGAATCCGGTTTTGGCAGGATTTACTGCCCCCAAGATTTACTGGTTGAAAAATAACGAACCGGAACATTATATATTGATTGATAAAGTTTTACTTCCCAAAGATTATATCCGGTTTTGCTTGACTGGAGACTTCGCAACCGATGTGTCGGACGCATCCGGTACTTCCCTCTTTGACGTTCCCCACCGCCAATGGTCTAAAGAAATCATTTCCGCCCTCGGGCTCAATTGGAATTGGTTTCCTCGCTGTTATGAATCACCGGAAGTCACAGGGTATTTAAAAAAAGAAATCACTGATCTCTTCGGAATGAACAACCGGGTCATTGTGGTTGCCGGTGGAGGAGACAATGCTGCTGGTGCCATCGGAACCGGAATAGTGAAATCAGGATTGGTATCAGCGAGTATCGGTACTTCCGGGGTAGTGTTTGCCTTTAGTGACCAAGTCAAAATAGATATGAAGGGTCGGGTTCACACCTTTTGTCATGCGGTTCCGGGGAAATGGCATGTCATGGGAGTGATGCTGGCTGCTGGTGGCTCCTTCCGGTGGTTCCGGGATGTTTTAGGAGTTGACGAGAAAAACCTCGCTGCCTTATTGGAGAAAGACGCGTATGATATTCTCACTGAAGAAGCCGAGAAAGTCCAACCAGGTGGAGAAGGGTTGATCTATTTACCCTATCTCACCGGTGAACGGACTCCTCATGCCGATCCCTACGCGCGTGGGGTCTTTTTTGGTCTCACTTTGAAACATCGGAAAAACGAGATGGTTCGGGCAGTTATGGAAGGGGTGACTTTTGGCATGCGAGATTCTTTTGAGATCATCAGGGAAATGGGAATTCCCATCGATGAGGTCATGGCTATTGGTGGTGGAGCGAAAAGCCCCCTCTGGAGATCGATCCAGGCTGATATTTACCAGGTGCCGTTGTATCAAGTCCGAATTGATGAAGGGCCAGCTTTTGGTGCTGCTTTGCTGGCTGCGGTTGGCCAAGGGGTTTTTGCCAACGTGGAGCAAGCCTGCCAAAAAGCGGTACGGGTTCTCGACAAAGTTTCCCCCGATCAGAAAAAGAGCGCCCGTTATAACGAGATTTACCAGATTTATAAAGATTTGTATCCAGCTTTAAAACCATTTTATAAACGGATTGCCGATATTTCCTGGGAATAGACCGCCATGCTTCATGCAATACCATATGATAGTGAAAACACCTATTTATTCCCGAATGTCTTAATCGGGAATCTAAGTCTTTTCTTCAACTTCAGACCCCTGATGAAAGCATTCAGGGGTGACGAAAAGGAGGAACTCGGGAGAGGTCCGGGGAGGGATGATGATTAAGTATCTTTAAACCTTTTACATTTCACTGTATTTTCATAATAGAAATGGGGGTGTGATCGTTGGACAAAAAAGCCATTTGTTTGGGGGAGCTTTTGATAGATTTTGTCTCTACCGTTAACGGGGTGACACTGAGAGATGCCCCTGGTTTTGAAAAAGCACCTGGGGGTGCACCAGCCAATGTAGCGGTCGGTTTATCCAAATTAGGGATCGAGACCTATTTTACCGGTAAAATCGGGAAGGATGCCTTCGGTGATTTTTTACGAATGACCCTGGAAAAATTTGGGGTGAACACCACTTATTTAACCGCTTCCACCCGCGCCAAAACCACTTTGGCCTTTGTTTCATTGACTGAAGAAGGAGAAAGAGACTTTGTTTTTTATCGTGATCCGGGTGCGGATATGCTCTTGGATCAATCTGATATTACTGATCAAATGTTTTTGGGATCAGGAGTTTTTCATTTCGGTTCAATTACCATGACTCATGAACCTGCCAGTAGTGCCACCTTTAAAGCCATTCACCTGGCAAGAAAGTATGGCTACCTGGTATCGTTTGATCCCAATCTCCGCCCCGCACTGTGGAAAAATTTAGATGAAGCCCGGGAAAAAATGCGGCATGGTCTAGAATTAACCGATATCGTGAAAATGAACCAGGAAGAGGCAATTTTTATCGCTGACGCCAACACTGTGGATGAAGCCATTCATTTCATCCAAAAAAGCTATGATCTTGCCCTCATCGCCATTACTATGGGGAAAGAGGGTTCATTGGTTCTCCATAAAGACAAATCGCTGCGGGTCGAAGGTTTCCCGGTACATTCCATTGATACCACCGGTGCTGGGGATGGTTTCGTTGCTGGGCTGATCAGTTCACTCTATATGTTTTGGAATGATCTCCGGGAAAGAAAAGCCATTCCTATCGATACCCTCCGCCATGCCGGACGACGGGCAAATGCCGTCGGAGCCCTGACGACGTTAAAAAAGGGTGCAATTCCTGCTCTTCCCACTCAGGAAGAAGTTGAAATTTTTATAGAGGGGAACCCATTGTGATTTATATAGTGTGTGCGAATCCAGCCCTCGATCGTCTGTTGATTTTGCCCACTTTAAAACTTGACGAAGTGAACCGAACCTTACGGGTTGAACAAACAGTTGGTGGGAAAGGAATTAATGTTGCCCGAGCGATTCAATACGTGGGTGGGAATTCCAAGATGTACCTTTTTGTCGGTGGTGAAATTGGTCAGAAGATCGTTGCTGGATTAGACCAGGAAAAATTTTCCTTTTTGTCCTGGCCTGTCATCGGGGAAACTCGAATAACCACAGTTATTCATGAAGAACAGACTTCTCGTCACACGGTCATTAATGAAGATGGACCGTTGGTATCAATTGAATCAGCATTTGCGTTGACACGGACCATAGAACACACTCTCACTTCCGGAGATTACCTCATTCTTTCCGGATCGCTTCCACGAGGATTGAGAAAAGATTATTATGCAATTTTAATCGCCATTGCTCAACGCCAAGGTGCTCTTGCCGTTCTGGACAGCTCTGGCGAATCGTTGCGAGTTGCTCTGTCAGCTTCTCCCTATATGATTAAACCCAATGTTCGGGAAGCAGAAGAAGCATTAGGGTTTGCTATTCTCTCTCTGGATGATAAAATAAAAGCAGTCCATTGTTTTCTGGATATGAGAATCCCACTGGTGATCCTTTCCGATGGACCGCGAGGTTTGGTCGTCGGACATCACGATGAAGTTTTCATTATAAAAGCCGATAATACATTTACCAGCGGAGGATATGCCATCGGTTCTGGAGATACCTTGGTTGGAGTTGTGGTCGCTCAATTATCGCAACAAAAAGATATCAAAGACGCTATCCGCTTCGGAACTGCCTGTGGACTTGCTAATACTTATTGTCCCGGAGCTGGTATTTTTGATCTGCAGTTCGCACACCGGTTAATGGATATCATTATTATAGAAGAATACCATTCGAGTGAGAGGGGGTAACCACGTGGAAGTCATCGTCAGAGGAAAAAATTTCGATGTTGATGATATCATGAGAGATTATGTGACGAAGAAGTTATCGAAACTTGATAAATTTTTTCATAAATTAATTGATGCTTCCGTAGTGTTTAGTTCTGTTCGGGGAAGAATCAGAAGCGAAGTGACTATGACGGCAAGCGGAATCGTCCTGCGAGCTGAAGGTGAAGCTCCTGATTGGCGTACCTCTTTTGATGCTGTTGATGATAAATTAGAAAGGCAAGTCAAACGTTATAAAGAAAAATTAGCCCGCAGAGGAGCATTAAAATCCTCGGAAGCGTTGACGGCTGAACTTGGAGAAATGCCAATGACAGTTGAAACTGAAGGGAAAGCAACTGGCCAACTCGTACGTACTAAAGAATTTGTTCTTCGACCGATGACGGTCGAAGATGCTATTCTCCAGATGGAGCTTCTTGGACACACCTTTTTTGTCTTCAAAGATATGGATAAAAATAAAGTCCAGGTCCTCTATAAAAGAAACGACGGAAACTACGGGATGATCGATCCCGTCTATTAGACCGCCATGCCGTGATGTGGCACCAGGTGAGGATGGAAACACCAAAATGTTGAGGTTTCTTCCATCCGTCATTCCCGAATGCATTAATCGGGAATCTAAGTCTTTTTTCCATTTCCTTTAGACCCCTGATAGAAACATTCAGGGGTGACGATTATTTAACCCTTCTCCCTTGATGGGAGAAGGTGAGGATGAGGGTGGATTTTTAACTATTCACTGTTTACAGTTCACTGTTCACTGTATTTCCAGGATAGACCCTCATGCTGCTTCGCAGCACCAGATGAAGATGAAAACTTTGAGGGTCTATCCTGTCAGTTTTAGTCTTTTCTGTTTTTCAATCTTACGCCTTATGCTGCCATCCTAACAGTTTACAGGATAAGTGACGTCTTCCATCCGTCATTCCCGAATGTCCCCACACCGTCATTCCTGAATGCATTAATCAGGAATCTATGGTTTTTAATTTCTTTTAGACCCCTGATAGAAACATTCAGGGGTGACGATTATTTAACCCTTCTCCCTTGATGGGAGAAGGTGAGGATGAGGGTGGATTTTTAACTATTCACTGTTTACAGTTCACTGTTCACTGTATTTCCAGGATAGACCCTCATGCTGCTTCGCAGCACCAGATGAAGATG
>CAYSWT010000142.1:0-4947 GCA_964434845.1 uncultured Atribacterota bacterium
AATTCTTTCTCCAAGTGTATACATGTTGTTTCGAATTTTTTCATCTTACGCCGTATGCTGATATCCTGGGTAGTTTCCAGGATAGTATTGATGATTTTCGAATACTGAAAGAACAATATAGAATTGGAGGAAACAATGAGCAGTCTATTAGGGATCGATATCGGGACAACCAATACCAAGGTCATCATTTTTAACGAAGGCGGTCAGGTTATCGAAGAAAGCAGTTTCCCGACTCCATTTTACCCAGATGAATACGGAGGTCGATACCAGCCGGAGGAGATTTTACATACACTCCTGACAACCTTACGTGATTTTACTCCTGAAGCCAAAAATGAGGTCGTCGCTTTGAGTATATCGAGCTTTGCTGAGGTCATGGTTGGCCTGGATGCTTCGCTTCGACCGATTACGAAAAGTTCAGCCTGGTTTGATTCACGGACAGACTCTCAGTTCCAGGAAATGAAGAAGCGTATCAATGATGCCCACGTTTACCGAACCACCGGTCTTGCTCCTCAATCCAAATATTCCTTTTATAAACTTCTCTGGCATCTCCAAAGTGAGCCGGAGGTTTTTCATGCTGTCCGTTACTGGGTGTCGATGTCAGGGTATTTGCTCGGTGCCCTCTGTGGAGTCCTCTCTTTTGATTATTCACTGGCTTCCCGAACCATGCTCTTTGACCAGGTCAATCGCTGTTGGTCTCAGGAAATGCTCGATCTGATCGGAGTCCCACTTTCGACGATGGCTGAACTCGCCCCATCGGGTATGGTATTGGGAACAATTCTCAAGGAGGTCGCTCAATACACCGGTCTTCCGGAAACCGTTCGAGTGATCACCGGTGGGCATGATCATTTATGCGCAGCAGTGGCGGTGGGTGTTTTTAAACAAGGTCGAGTTCTTATTTCAACCGGAACGACGGAAAACCTAACCATGGCTTTAGATTCCATCCCAAAATTGAATTTGTCCGATTTAAAAAGATCCTTCAGTTGGGGTCATCATGCCATTCCGAATGTTTATTATGGAATGAGCGGAATATACAGTGGAGGGTTTTCGTTGGAATGGATATTGAAATTAAGTAGTGAAACATATCAATTTTTGGATAGTATGACGATGGATTTGCCCAAGGAAATAGCGCTTTTCTTTCCATATCTGTTGGGAGCCGATTATGATGGCGCCCGTGGGGCATTTGTTAATCTCGATGGAAAAATGGAAAAAACCGATATAGTAAAAGCTCTGGTGGTGAGCCTTTGTTTTGAATATAAAAACCTGTGGGATATCATGGCGAATAGTCTGAGTATTCAAGTGGATCGGGTGACCAATGTCGGAGGCGGAACCCGTAATGAATTTTGGATGCAGGTCAAAGCAGCAGTTTTAGGTTATAGGGTATATGTCCCCCAGGATAAAGAGGGAAGTTGCAAAGGAGCAGCTTTATTGGCCGGAATTGGATCGGGTCTCTATCATAATCCTGAAGACGCTTTTCAAAAAACTTTTCAATTATCCCGAGTTTATGAACCTGATCCAGTTCTCAGGGATAATCTTCTCCCCTGGTATGGGCTCTATAATGAACTTCGGGAAGATATTCGCCACATAAACGAGAAGATAAAAAAATTTGGTAGAGGGAGGAGTGAATAACTCTATGGTTTCAGCATCTCAAACCACGATACGGTGGATCAGTCGAACCGCAATTCTTTTTGCTTTAACTCTGGTTATTCAAATGATCGGTTTGCCCCAGTTTTTTACCGGCCCATTAGTAAATGCCTTTTTGTTACTAGCTACCTTGACGGTTGGTGTGTCGAGTGGGATTGTAATCGGGCTTTTCACTCCCTGGATTGCATTTTCACGTGGAATATTACCTGCTCCTCTTGGGCCGATGATCCCCTTCATTATGCTGGGAAATGCAGTACTGGTGATCGTGTTTTATCTGATCACCATGAAAAAGAAGGATAACATCGGTTTCAGTGTTCTGGGAATTGTTACCGGATCGATTGCGAAATACCTGATTCTTTCCCAATCTGTTGCCTTCATCGTCAGTGTTCCTCCTCCAGTCGCCAAAGCCATGCAGTTTCCTCAACTCTTGACGGCATTAGCGGGTGGAGTTATTGCTCTGATTGTCGAACAGGCTTTACGCCGGACCAGCTTATTGAATGACCGTCGTTAAACTGAGCCCTTTTTTGAATTTAAATGATTTGATACTGGTTGAACCAACTCAAGCTTTTAAATACTTTTTCTGGTAATTCCGAAAAATGATCAGGGCTCCAAAAACCAGCGACGAAAAGCTGAAGAAGGAGAACAGGTAATTGTTATTGCTGCCGGCAAGAATAAAGGAGAAAGCAATGGGTCCGATCGTTCCCCCGAGATTGAAGGCGGTTTCCATCCATCCCAGAGCTTCGGTACGTTGAGAATGTGGAGCAATTTGACCCAGAAGCAGAGTGGTACCGATATAAAAGAAAACCCAGCTGATGCTCAATACCGACTGAGGAATGAAAACCGATGTTCCTCGATAGACAAATGGGGCAACAATAAAAGGAATGATGGTAAGGGTATAGCCGAGCTGGATGATTTTGGGGATGAATTTGGGAGAAAGGGAACAAGTTCGGCCGGCAATGGGAAAGAATCCGAGCTGAATAAGGTTTGAAACCCCTAAAACCATCCCGATAAAGGCCGCGGAAAGTCCGTTTCCCTTCCAGAAAAGTGGGATAAAAAAAGACAGACCGTTTACGGCAGTTGAGCGAAGCAGGATCGGCAGGTAAAAATAAAAGTTTTTTCTCTTTATGATCCATTTTCCGTCAATTTTAACTTCTTCACCCCGATTTTCTATACCATCAACGTTTTTGAGACGAAGTATCGGATAGATGATGGCAATTGATGCCAATCCCGATAAGAAAAAATTCCACGATGGATCGAAGTCATTGAAAAAACCAGAGAGTAACATGGAAAATGAATAACTAACACCGCGGATAATATTAATCCAGCTCAGTTCAAGGTTTCTGGTCTCCGCATCGCTATTTTTAATAGTAATTTCATTGATGATGGGTGCCTGGGCAACTAAGAAAAAACCGAATAGAAATCTGACGATTGCCAAAGGAAGAAATCCAGATGTAAATGGAGTCAGCAGGCAAAAAGCGCCTTGTCCGATCATGCTCAATAGAAGAACCAGTTTCCTTTTCCCGGTTCGATCAACCATTTTTCCCCAAAAAGGTCCACTGATGAGAGCTCCAAAGGTCAGTGCGGAAATGACAATGCCGGTTTCTTTGACATTGAGGCCAATATTTTTCGCAAAAATGGCAAAAAGTATCGAGGTGGAGGTATAGGTAAAATTCGCAACAAATGCAACACTCATCAAAATGAGAAACTGTGAGGAAAAACGAAGGGAAGGAAAGAATTTCATCTTCATGATCTTTGAGTTCTTCTCCCAAAAAATCTTGAAAAAACGACGATGATTCCGGCAGTAATCAGTGAAAAGATTCCCAAGCTTTTCATGACGAACTCAACCTGATTACCGAAAAAGGACGAATACCCCAGATGAAGAAGATATCCGGTTGCCCAGGCCAAACCCATCGAGACTGATGCAGCGAAAGCGGGGTGACCAGGAAGGATTTGCTGGGCTTCGCAAACATTGGAGCTCATCGAGAGAAAAAGAAAGGAATCGGAAAGGATATAAAAGACGATAAAGGGAATCAGAGTTTTCGTTTGCACGAAGATAAACATGAAAAGACCCATACCGGTAAAGGCAATGAAATTAACCAACCAATTGTTTAAGCGGATGCGAAGCCGGGAGCCGGTGATGTTAAAAAAAAGCCCTGATATCAGGCCAAGCGAGAGCAATGACCCACCTGCTAAAAGACTATACCCCCGGAGATTACTGTATATCGGTGCATAAGTATGGAGTGAAGACATGTAAAATGTTCTTAAACCCACCATGATCCAAATTGGGATGAGGACTGGAAATGACTTCCAAGAAAAATCAGGGTGTTTGGTGATCCGTACAAAGTTTTTTTTCAATGTCCAGAGAATCGGTTGCAGAACAGCAAGAAAGATGAGGTTAAAATAGATGATTTTTTCAATACCAAGGGATCCGACAAACCAGGTGATAAAAATTGGCCCTAAAGCTCCACCGATGATGCCTCCCGACACGAAGGACGTGACGGCTTTACTGCTTTGGTTACGGCCGGCAAGCGCGGTGCCGAAGGGATGATAGGCGGCGTTCGCCAGAAAAATGGTGAAGAAAATGAGATAAATTACAACCAGATTTATTTTCAGAGCAAATAATGAAGTGGGAAGGACAACGCATAAAATGATTCCATAGAGAAAGAGCCATTGTTTTTGGATGCGGGGGAAAAGGGTAGCAAAGAGAATTTGACTCAAGGCCGTGACTAACATAATCGATGCAATGAGCATGGCGATCGTACGCGGCTGAATCGAATAGGTATGAATAAAATACGGACTAATTGGTGAAAGAAACTCTACAAAAAGATCGACTGTGGTATGAAGAACAGCGATGGCAAAATCCACTATTGATCCTCTTTTCTGAACGATTCTGCTAAGATGGTATTGAGAGAAATTACACTGTATTATAATCCGATTTACTCTTTCATAGAAGATTGAACTCAATGTTCGAGTGAATTTTTTTTTCATTCGTAGCATAAATTGTTTCACAGGGCTGGGAATACTTTTGATAGCAGAATTTCTCTTAATACTGAATTTTCGAGGGAGTGTACAGGATAGACCGTCATGCCACGTTGTGGCACCATATGAGGATGGAAACACCAAAATGTTGAGGTGTTGAGAGGTTGAGTTGTTGAGTTGAAAAAGATCAAAAGATGAGATCCTCACGCCATATTCTTGGATTCTTTCTCCAAGTGTATGCATCTTGTTTTGAATTTTTTCATCTTACGCCGTAGGCTGCTATCCTGACAGTGTACAGGATAAGTGACGTCTTCCATACGTCATTCC
>CAYSWT010000143.1:0-4927 GCA_964434845.1 uncultured Atribacterota bacterium
AAGTACCCCTAAGGTGATCCTCCGCAATAAAGAATATATTGATCTATCCTGGAAATACAGTGAGAAGTGAGTAGTGAGAAGTAAAAAGCTGTGGAAATGAAAAAGCTTTAAAAAATCACTCTTCATCTTCAATTTTTCTAATTCTCAGCCTTTTTCCAACTCAACGACTCAACAACTCAACAACTCAACATTTTTGGTGTTTCCATACTCACCTGGTGCTACAATGTGGCATGAGGGTCTATCCCTTATTCTTTTCGTATCGTCCATAGTTTCTCATCGGCTGCTTTCTGCTCCTCTTCAGCTTCTTGGAGCATAAGAATTGCATTTTCGTGAAAGGGAGGATATAGTCTTTGTATTTGGGGGCACCCACATCACCCCGGATGGCACAGGCTGCTTCCCAAAGCCAGCTTTCCAGGGTGGTGATATCGAGCGCATTCCCATTCATAGAAAACCCTCCTTCAAAATATCCAGCGATGAATAGAATATTTCTCTTCTCAAGTTAAATAACGAAAATTTTTCCTGAAATAGTATAGCGTATTTTACATATCAAAAAAAACCACCCCTCACCTTCCCACATTTTTTGGGTTTAAATATCTCCAAATCTGGCCTCTACATCGCCATCGACTGCGGGAGATTGTTTAACGAGAAGCGGATCGAGTACGTGCAGGGGACGAACCTCCTCCCGGGCTGGAACCAGGGCTACGTCATCCTCGATCACGGGAGACCGGAGCTGGTATCGCCACTCTTCTTGAAAGATACTTAGTAATAACTTAGGTGACAGGCACCATAACTTATATTCTTGACAATGGTAACGAAATACGCTATTTTATATTCTACGCTTTGCCGAAGTGGCGGAACTTGGCAGACGCGCTGGATTCAAGTTCCAGTGAGTTTAACGCTCGTTGGGGTTCAAATCCTCCCCTTCGGCACCAGATGCGCGATTAACTCAGCGGTAGAGTGCCATCCTCACACGGTGGAAGTCGCTGGTTCGAATCCAGCATCGCGCACCATTTTTATATCTATCCTGGAAATACAGTGAAAGGTAAAAAGTTTAAAGATACTAAACAATTATTCTTCCCTGAACCTCTCCCTTTGGATAAAGGGAGATTGAGAGGGATTCGATCTTTTCGTCTTTTATTTTTTTTCCGGTTTTATACCTTTCACGTTTTCTTTTCACTGCCCATTTCAAATCCCCCCTCGCCCCCCTTTGCTAAAGTGGGGAAATTGATGTGTTTCCATATTCACATGGTGATGCCGTGCAGCGTGGGGTTCTATAAAGAATACTATTCAGAGGAAGTTCCCATGAAAAATAGAAGTGAACTCGAATCACAAATCAGTACTACCATGATTCAATTCGAAAAAGAATATATGGGAAGAGGTCCCACCGAAACCAAAACTTATATCTTCGATGATATTGTTTTTGTAAGGTTCAAGGGAGTTCTCACCAAAGCCGAGACTCAACTGGCATCCAGCGGCAATAAAGAAAGCCTGGATTTAATCAAGCGAGTCCGCATCGAGCTCCTTGAAAAAGGGCGGCCGCTCTTAGAAGCTATTATCGAAAACATTTTGGGCAGAAAGGTCGTCAGCCTGCATACCGACATCAGTACCCGAACCGGGGAAAGACTGGTCATTTTCACCCTCGATCAGCCCTTCGATGCGATCTAAATATTTTTCAGCAATGAATTGACATACCCAGATGAAACTCGTAGAATACTATTCTGGAAATACACCAGGATATCAGCCTACGGCGTAAGATTGAAAAGATAGAAAAAAAGAGAAAAACTTTAGGGATAGACCGCCATGCTGCATAGCAGCATGGCGGTCTATCCAATAACCGGCGGGTAACGAATGAAAATTGGTTTTTCGCGGGTTCCGGAATGACAGCCAGGAGCCAAAGCGTATTTGAAGACGATTTGGAAAAGGGCTGGAGAGGCATTTCTCCAGCCCTTTTTTATTTTACCGGTGAGGAGAACTCTATGAAAGATTTCGTTTTGAGAAAAAAAGAAGCGATTATCCACACCGAAGGTGAGGTGTGTGGGAGTATCCAGGAGCTTACCAACAGCCCCATCTTTGAAAGAATGGTCAATGTGTTTATGGACTACCTCAAACAACATAACTCTCTGTTGAGCGATACGCTTTTTCCACCCACTGCCGAATTATCCTACCGATCAAAAATTCTTACCCTCCTCCGCATTCTGACTACCTCATCCATCGAAGAAGTGGTGAAAATATTACCCGATTATGAGTTTTATTTGACCAAGAAGGAATTTCTCCACGAATTCGTTGAGAAACTTTATAATTTCTGGCGAAGATATGAACGTTATATGATCTATCATTCCGAATATGGAACAGAGTCCCATGATCAAAAGCCTTACCGGACTTTCAACGTAACTGTCGAGCGATTGTCTCACTTAGTTCGGGCAACTTATCGAGATATTTGCGAAAATATTGTGGGTACTCATCCACGGGTCTATCGACAAATCGATGCCGGCTGCCAAGTAGGCATTATTGCCGTTCCTAAACCTTGGGTTATCCCCTCTGAACAATATGCCAAACTAAAAAATATTCCATTTATCCGGCAGCTCATGATCCAGCCCCCCCTCATACTCGATCCGCCCATGAACAAAAGAACTGGACACTTTCAAAAAATATCAAGAAATCTTTTGCTCGATATTCAACTCGATGAGAAAAAATGGCTTTGCTACCCAGCATTGGTAGGTCAATTGGTGATTTTTATTTATTTTGAAGAATGTTTTATGGGATTGGGGTGTGCCCTGGCAAATCTTTTTGAGCTTGCCGACGATAAACAAATAGCCCAAGGTCCAGACGCCATGTATTTGTTTGGAGTTGACCCCGAAAGTATGTCCATTGAGGATGGCTCACCAACAGTATTTTTTGATGATGAATCAGCAGGTATCCCCATTGGCTTTGTTCCTGGCGAGGAGAGATTTGGATACTTCGGTTACCTGAAAAAGATGATTTTAACCCTTCACAATATTGTTGTGATGAAAAAAGGCAAAATGCCTTTTCACGGAGCAGCGTTTCATCTCACCGGTTTAAGTGGGTCATCCGCTACCATAGTTATTATCGGCGATACCGCAGCGGGAAAATCAGAAACCATTGAAGCTCTTCGCATATTAGGGAATGGTCGTATTGCCGATCTCAAAATCATTGCCGATGACATGGGTTCATTTGAAATTGATCATGAGAGCCATCGAATCAAGTGTTATGGGACAGAAATCGGGGCATTCGTCCGATTGGACGATCTGGAAAAAGGTTACGCCTTTGAACAAATCGACCGTGCCATCATCATGAGTCCTCAAAAAATCAATGCCCGGGTGGTTTTGCCAGTAACGACCATCGATTGCATCCTCAAGGGATATCCCGTTGACTTTTTACTCTACGCCAACAATTACGAAGAAATTGATGAATTCCATCCCATCATCGAGCGCTTTCCCACCGTTGAAAAAGCCCTGGACATCTTCCGCGAAGGGAAAGCCATGTCAAAAGGAACCACCACCTCGATCGGCATCGTCAATTCCTACTTCGCCAATATCTTCGGACCCCTCCAATACCGCGACCTTCACGAAGACATTGCCAACCTCTATTTTACTCACCTCATCAACACCAACATTTTTGTTGGTCAGATACGAACCCGACTGGGGATTCCCGGTCAGGAAATGAGCGGGCCACAGGCAGCCGCAACCGCCCTCATCGATTTAATCGGTTTGCAGTAACAAAGGCTGTGAAAAGTAAAACGTAAAAAGTTAAAGGTTTAAGGATGGGTAAAATTTAAGACGAAAAGATCGAATCCCTTTATACAAAGGGAGAGGTTTGGAACGAGAGATGAAAAGATAAATATTTGTTATAAAATTTCGATAAAAGGTGAAAGATTGAACAGCTGATGGAAATGAGGAAGTTACTCTCCTCAGGAAAAAAATGTTAAAATACCAAAAATGATGTAGATTATCATAATATTCGAAGGGGGGTTTCATCCGCATGTTTAAATTTGGAGTTGATACTTTTATATGGACCGAGGCCTTTTCGGAAAAAGATTTGTGGATCATTCCCAAGGCAAAAGAATTAGGTTTTGAAGTACTCGATATTTTTATCAGTAATGCCGATACTTTCCCAACTCAGAAAGTCAAAGAGAAAGTCAAAGAGGTCGGTATCGAAGTCGTTACCACCACTACCTTGAATGAGAAAACCAATCTTATCTCCCCGGATTTGGTGATTCGAGCCAATGGGGTAAAGTATATGAAAAAAGTAGTGGACATTAATATTGAACTTGGTTCAAAAATCAATGGTGGCGTGAATTACGCTGCGTGGGGATACTTGAGTGGAAAACCCCGCACCCAGCAGGAATGGGATTGGTCGATTGTTGGTATGAAAGAAATCGCTCGATATGCTCAAGAAAAAGGTGATGTTATCATTGCTGTCGAGCCAGTCAACCGTTTTGAAACCTACTTCCTTAATATCGCCGAAGATGCGGTACGGTATTGCAAAGAAGTCGGCTTTGGGAATGTCAAGGTTCATCTGGATTCATTTCATATGATTCGTGAAGAAACCAGCTTCCGGGATGCTGTTTTTACCTGTGGCAAAGAATATCTGGGGTATGTCCATGTTTGTGAGAGCAATCGCGGGATCCCTGGAACCGGCTTGGTTCCCTGGAAAGAATTTTTTACAGCACTGAAAGACATCGGTTATTACGGTCCTCTGGTCATCGAATCTTTTGACCCAAGTTTTGAGGAATTGAACCGGCAGTGTGCTATTTGGAGAAAATTAGCCGAATCGGGTGAATCTCTGGCAATTCAGGGGCTCAAGCATCTCAAGGCTGTGGCAAAAGAGATTGGTGAATAAGGAAGACCGCCATGCTGCTTACAGCACCATGTGAGGATGGAAACGCCAAAAGGTTGAGGTGTTGAGA
>CAYSWT010000144.1:0-4916 GCA_964434845.1 uncultured Atribacterota bacterium
TCAAGTTTTTTTCAACCGGTTGGAATATTATCATTGCCATTTTAGTGGCAGCTGGTATCGGAGCTTTATTGATGGATGAAGAAAAGGAAGAATGTCTATGAATACCATTTTGTTAATTGTCGGAATGATGTCCGTCACCTTTATACCCCGTTATCTTCCCTTTATAGCCTTCTCCCGGTTGAAACCTCCTCGCTTGGTAAAATGTCTCCTGCGCTTTATTCCTTACGCGGCTTTAGGAGCGCTCATTCTTCCTGGAGCGACGATGGCGGTTCCCGGCTATCCCTGGGCAGCCATCGCGGGCGTTGTCGCGGCGATCGTTTGTTCCTGGTTCAGGAAAGAAATCATATTAACTGTCCTCTTTTCAGTGGCAGCAACCTTCCTGGTTTTGTATTTTTCCGGGTATTGATTTTTGTGAAAATTCAATTTTCTGTTTTCATATAAGCATCATTCTGTTGCGATTCATTCGCACCTAAAAGGTGTTCCTACAGACAAAAAGTTTTCATTCATCAGATGCTGATGCAAGCAACATGAAAGTCTATTCACTCCTTTCTTCTTTTAGACGTATCTCATACAGATGCGGCCAGCGTTTTCCGGTCACGAACAGGCGATTATTTTCAGCATCGTAGGCGATTCCGTTGAGGGCATTCTCATGCTTGTTGCTTTTTTCCTCCAAACCAGTGAGATCGACCCATCCCATGACTTGACCCGTGTCAGGATCAATAATAACAATAAAATCAGAGAGCCATACATTCGCGTAAATTTTCCCATTGATATATTCCAATTCATTGATCTGATCGATCGTTCTCTCCCCGGCATGAACTCGTATCTGCTTCAATTCGGAAAAATCCTCAGGATTGAGGAAACGAATGACCGCGGAACCATCGCTCGTAATCAGCATGCGTCCATCATGGGTGATTCCCCAGCCATCATATGGATAAGTGAAAGTGCCAATGAGTTCAAGAGAATCTTTATCGTAAAGAAATGCAACGTTCGATTTCCAGGTAAGCTGAATAAGGATACCCTTATAAAGGGTAAGACCTTCGGCAAAGTAGTCATCCGCGAGCTTAACCATCTGGAGAATATTATCAGCCGAGAGATCAATCTTCCGTAAGCTCGATTCCCCGTACAGCCCGGTACTTTCGTATAAAATACCGTTTTCATAGATTAATCCCTGGGTGAAAGCCCGGGAGTCATGAGGATAGGCCGCTATTACTTGATAGGTATACCGCTGAAGCTTATCTTGCTGGAAAAGATATGAAGCGAGCGAATTGGGAGTTTGGGCATCAACCCTGCATGAGGAGTAAAAGATAAAAAGAATAATAATACAGATCAATAACGGCATTTCATTGTTAATTCGGAAAGGGTCATCTGTCATGGTGTACTTATCACCTTTCATTGCTTCATAATTATAAAATAGTTTTTATTTACTCCAAAATAGGACATTATTCCTATAGAAATTATTTCAACAATTTTTTAAAGTTAAAGGTATACTGGGGTGATGGGCGTATTGAGAAAACACCATTCGATGTTCTTTTTTTGGGTGACTATGAGCTTATTGATATTTTTCATTTCTGGATGTTGTCCGGTGGCGATCTATGGCAGCCCCGGTGATACCGCCAGTTGTAAGGGGACCATCATTCTTCCTGTAGCATGCATGGGTGAGGATTCAAAAAATGCCCCGATGGCTTTCGCTTCGGTCACTTTATATGGTGACAAGGGCGATATTGTTCAAACCAAAACCGACCAAAACGGGGAATGGGCTGCACACTACTTAATCAGTTCATATTATTTGTTGGAAGCGATTCGAGAGAACATCGTAGTGAAACAAGTCATAGGAATCCAATCCGGAAAAATGAATGATGCCGGTGTGGCAAATGCGTACACCACCTCCCAGGTCATGATCTATGAAGTGGCCAACGAGCTTTTTAAAAATGCGCTTTATCTCCGGGAAGTTCCGGATTTGGTCATACCAGATAAACTAGTCGAAGCGGTGGAAAATGACTATCGTGAATGCCGGGATCCCTTTGACGATATAAACATCCACAACATTGTGGAAAATCTCGTTCGGCATCAATTTTAACAATTATGAAAATGCAGTGAAATGTAAAAAGTTCAAAGATATTCAACCAGTACTCTTCCACGGACTTCCCCCTTTTGGCGAAATAAAATCTCCACTCGACCACCTTTTTCTAAATTAGGGAAAAGAACCAAGGCTATTTTTTCAAATTGAATTCGTTCTCTATTACACCATAGGCTACCGGTCTCGCAATGACAGCTTTAATAAGTTTTTACTGTTCACTACTTACAACTCACTTCCCATGGTAATTACTCTTTATGCCCCAATGTTTTCTGCAAACGAGATTTCAGCAGAGTATACCTTTTGAGGGGTTGGTTGTTCCGTACCGCAATGGCGATGGCTTTTTTGCTTCCAACCAGGACGACGAGCTTTTTACCGCGGGTAATGGCAGTGTAGAGGAGATTGCGCTGGAGAAGCATATAATGTTGGGTGAGGAGGGGAATAATGATAGCGGGATATTCGCTTCCTTGCGATTTATGGACGGAAATGGCATAGGAAAGAATGATTTCGTCGAGTTCTGAAAATTCATAGTTCACTTCTTTCCCGTCGAAGTTGATGGTTACTTCCTGGATTTCCCGGTCAATATGAGTTATCCGGCCGATATCACCATTGTACACATCTTTATCGTAGTTATTTCGAATTTGCATCACTTTATCTCCTACCCGGAAGTTATTTCCGCTACGGGTAATTTCGGGGGAAATCGAGGGATTCAGGGCTTTTTGGAGTTCCAGGTTAAGGTTGGCAGCTCCCACGAGCCCTCGGTGCATCGGGGAAAGGACCTGGATATCATCCACAGGATGAAATCCAAAAGCACGTGGGATCCGATGGCAACAGAGATCGAGAATGGTTTCGAGAGCTTTTTCCGGTTCCTCGTTAGGAAAGAAATAGAAGTCCTGGGGGCAACCCGGAGTGTAGTTCAGAACTGGCATGTGGCCGTCATTAATCCGATGGGCGTTGAGAATGATCAAACTATTCTGTGCTTGTCGGAAAATTTTGATAAGGCGAACGGTGGGAATAGCTCCGGAATCAATAATATCCCGGAGAAGATTCCCGGGGCCGACTGGTGGCAGTTGGTCTACATCGCCAACCAGGATGAGAGTAGCGGTTGATGGGACTGCTTTCAAGAAATGATACATCAAGACGATATCGACCATGGAGGTTTCGTCGACGATCAAAACATCGGCGTTCAGTGGATTTTCAGCATTCCGCTTAAATTGACTCTCTCCGGGAGAATATTCCAGCAAACGATGGAGAGTTTTGGCTTCCTGGCCGGTCATCTCGGTCATTCGTTTGGCTGCTCGGCCGGTTGGCGCCGTTAACAACACCGACTGCCCCATTTTCTGATACATACGGATGATGGCATTGATAATGGTGGTCTTTCCGGTACCCGGACCACCGGTGACCACTAAGACCTTTTTTTCAAGCGAGGCCTGAACCGCCTGCAACTGATTCTCCGCCAGTTTAATTCCCAATTCTTTTTCTATCAACATCCGGGTTTTTTCCAAACGGAAAAAGGAAAGAGCTTTGGGAAATTCGATGAGGCATTTCAACATCTCAACGATTCCGGTCTCGGCTATATGGAAGGGGGTGAGATACACAGCTTGATCATTTTCTTCGGAGTCCTTTGATTGATAATCCTCAATAATAATGGCATTATTGGCGGATAGCGTGGTCAGGGCATTTTTGACTTTTTCCTCTTCGACTTCCAGGATGGATTGGCATTTTTGGCATAACATCGAAAAGGGGGCGTACACGTGTCCATTTTCGGCGATTTTATTCAGGGTGTATAAAATTCCGGCTTCAATACGGGAGGGTGAATCTTTGGGGAGTCCAAGTTTTTGGGCGATACGGTCAGCGGTGATGAATCCGATCCCAAAGATGTCGGTCGCCAGGCGATAGGGATTTTCCTGTACGATTTTTATCGATTTTTGGCCATATTGTTTATAAATCTTCACTGCATAGGAGGGGCTCACGCCATGTTCCTGGAGAAAAATCATCACATTTCGGATATCTTTCTGTTCATCCCAGGCTTTTTGAATCATGGCTATCCTTTTCGTTCCAAAGCCTTCAACCTGCCGCAACTGTTGAATGTCATTTTCAATAACATTCAGCGTATCTATTCCAAATTTATTCACCAAACGTTTTGCCATTACCGGCCCGATCCCCTTGATGAGTCCCGAGCCGAGATATTTCTCGATCCCCTTTACGGTGGCCGGGACGATGGATTCATAGGACTCAACCTGAAATTGCTCCCCATATTTGGGATGGGTTTTCCATTCCCCTTTTAACTTCAAAATTTCACCCGGGATCACAGACAATAAATTACCCACCACTGTCACTAATTCTCGATTTCCTGGAACCTTCATCCGGGCAATGGTATATCCATTCTCTTCATTATAAAAAGTGATCCGCTCGATCTGTCCTTGAATCTCCATATGAATAAAACACCAAAAATTTTAATATTCGTCAATAGTATATTAAATTCCTGCCCCTTGTGGGGTAATACCAATAAGTTCAGGAATTAATTTTATTAAAGCGAAATATTATTGAGTGTAACCTCGCCCTTTGGGTAAAAAGGAGGTTCGGCATTTAGTGCGACCAATTTACCTTTTAAAGTAGAGATTTATTATGAGACAATGATAGGAATATTTTATCAACGGAATAAAATTGTTCTTTCGAGTAAAGTGAACATTGCATTATAATCACATTCAAATCCTACCTGAACTCTCTTTTGCTAAACTAAGAAAAAAACCGAGTGAATAGATATTATTTTCATCTTTTGTACCTATCCTGGAAACTGTCACAGGATTCGATGTTAATCGTCACCCCTGAATGTTTC
>CAYSWT010000145.1:0-4855 GCA_964434845.1 uncultured Atribacterota bacterium
TACTTTACTTTAGACCCCTGATAGAAACATTCAGGGGTGACGAAAGTATATGAAATGTATGTTTCATAGATCGAATCCCTCTCGATCTCCCTTTATCCAAAGGGAGAGGTCCGGATAGGGTGATGATTGAGTCTCTTTACACTTTTTACATTTTACTGTATTTCCTGGATAGCAGGATCATAAATGTTTCTCTTAAAATCGGTCAATTTCTATTCATAAAGCGAAATATATGTTTTTACTCTATGGGCTTTTAAGATGATGAGATGCCCCTCATGCTTATCACCTTCGTTGACTTTCTTATTGAGGAATGATAATATGAAATCGGTTACAATTATTGGTTAAAGAAGGAGGTGATATTGAAAACTTAGACAGTATTTTTTTATCAAGTGAAGAATGAAGAAAGTTAAAATTTTTTGAAAAGGAGGGTATTTGCATTGAAGAAAATTGGGTATTTTATAGTATTTCTTTGCCTGGTCTCTCTCATGGGGAGTGCTTATGGACTTGATTTAGGAAGGTTTGACGGTGTTACCTTAAAGGCATGTTTCATCGGTGGAGGAGACTACGAAAAAATCTATGAGAAATTCATCCCCGAATTTGAAAAATTAACCGGTGCCAAAGTCGAGATTGTTTATAAAGGGAACGGATTCGATATCGACAAAAAGATGAAAGTTGATTTCGCTGCCGGGACAGTCGATTATGATGTTTGCTGGGATCACACCAGTTTCTTTTCACAATATATTGATTTTCTCGAACCCTTGGAAGGATACTTTACTGAAGAAGAATTAAAAGATTTTTCACCAAAAGTCATTCAATACTGCCAGAAAAACGGACATCTCTGGCAAATCCCAC
This sequence comes from uncultured Atribacterota bacterium, assembly GCA_964434845.1. Taxonomy (GTDB): domain Bacteria; phylum Atribacterota; class Atribacteria; order Atribacterales; family Atribacteraceae; genus CAYSWT01. The sequence goes on from CAYSWT010000145.1 coordinate 850, forward strand.
GCCATGCCGACATCAGCTCTCTTCATTACCGGACTGATATCTTTAATGATCCTGAAATTAAAAAAGCCTATCGGGAAAAATTCGGGAAAGAGCTGAAAGTTCCCGAGACCTGGGATGAGTTTAAGGAAGTTGCTCTTTTCCTGTCCAAACCCCCCGAGATTTATGGGACGCAGTTTGCCGGGAAGGAAGAAGCCTTATCAGGCCGTTTCTGGGATATTCTGATGGCTCACGGTGGAAAGATTATCGATGAAAATTTCAAACCCGCCTTTAATGGTCCAGAGGGGATAAAAGCCGCTTCCATGCTAAGAGATCTCTATCAGGCGGGGGCGATGCCTCCCGGAATGGTGAATTTCCTTTGGGATGATGTAGCAGGAAACTGGGTGAATGGGACGATTGCCATGTACACCGAATGGTATGGCTGGTATTCCTACTTCCAGAATCCAGAATCGTCGAAAGTGGCAGGAAAATTCGATATCGCCCGTCAACCCAAAGGCGATGCTGGCATTCATAGTGGTTGGGCTGGTGCCCATTGTTTCTCTGTTACCAAAGCGAGTAAAAACAAAGAAGCTGCAGTCGCTTTCGTAAAATATATTACCAGCTACGAACCGCAGCTCTTTGAGGCTCAAATCGGGTATATCCCGGTTCGTAACAGCGTTTTTGAAGCCATTATTAAGGAAGCAGATAAATCAACTGATCCTTTGGCCAAGAAACGGTTTGAGTTAATGAAGCTTCAAATTAATGAAGACTTCACTCCTCCACCAATTGTTGCCGAATGGATTCCGATTTCCAATGTGTTGTACCCCAAACTGCAAGCCATCATGTTGGGTGATATCAGTGTTGAAGATGGTCTCAATAAGGCTGCTAAAGAAGTTGAGGCCATCATGGAAGAAGCCGGATATTATAATTGACCAAATTTACACCGGGGGCAATGCCCCCGGTGTAAATTGAAGAGGAGGGATAACTGGTAATGATCGATCAAACGGCATTCTCTCTCCAGGAAAAAGCCCGTCGCAAGCCATCCTTCATAGATCGGCACTTATCCTGGCTGATGGCTCTGCCGGCTCTGGTAGTGGTGGTGGTTTTTATCGTTGTCCCCATGGTTTATTCCTTTTCCCTCAGCTTAACGAATATGAATTTGTTGAAGCCGGCGACGACTCAATATATAGGTTTTCGGAACTATATACGGCTTTTTCAGGATGATATTTTTTGGAGAGCCTTCTGGAATACGGTGATTTTCATGACCGTCGCCGTTAATGTTGAATTTGCTCTTGGGCTTTTCATCGCCCAACTCATGTTTAAAGTAACTCGAGGACAGGGGATTATTCGCACTGCTATTATGGCTCCCATGATGTTTGCCCCGGTCTTGGTTGGGTTTCAATTTAAATGGTTTTTTAACGACCAGGTAGGATTAGTGAATAATCTTCTCTATTCACTCACCGGACGATACCAAATCATTCCCTGGTTGATTTATTATCCGATGAATTTATTTGCTATTTTATTGGGGGAAATCTGGATGAGTACCCCGTTCATGGTCATCGTCTTTTTAGCCGGTTTAGTAAGTCTTCCGACCGAACCATTTGAGGCAGCCGCGGTTGATGGCGCCAGCGGTTGGCAGCAATTCCGCTACATTACCTTACCGCTGATCGGGCCATTTATTTATATTGCTATGGTGATCCGCTCGCTGGATCTCGGGCGGGCCTATGACTTGGTGCGGATCATGACCGGAGGCGGACCGGCTAACCGATCGGAGATGATCTGGACCTATACCTACCGTCTGGCTATTACCAACAATAAATTCGGGATGGGAACAGCCATGTCGTTCATCACCGTGGCGGTCTCCTTTGCTTTTGTCATCTATCTCTTCAAGCAACTTGCCAAAAGTCGTCAGGAGGTTTACTAAACATGGAGAGATCGGGTGCTATCCGTCCGGTATCGCGAAGACGGAGAAAAGTTCGTCAAGAATTATACAACCTTCTGGTTTTTTTCCTGGTAGTGGTTTTTTTCCTCCCGGTTTTATGGATCATCATGACCGCCATACGCCCCGAAGTGGAGGTCAATGCTCGCCCCCCGGTCTATATCCCCTCCAGTTTAAGTTTAGAGACCTTTGCCAGCCTTTTGGGAGCCGGACATACCGAAAAATCGATTCCCTTTTACAGCTATTTACGTAATTCACTCCTGGCCTCGATTTTCAGCACCCTTTTAGCTTTAACTGTAGGAACGCTGGCTGGATACAGCTATTCCCGGTTTCGATTCCGTGGTGCCGACCAGACGTTCATCGGGATGATGCTGGCTCGCTCCATTCCCGGCATTTCGGTTAGTCTTCCTTTATTTGTTCTTTTTGCCCGGACCGGCCTTTTAGACCGGGTATCCGGGCTGATTTTGGTCTATACTGCTATGACCATTCCCTTTACCACCTGGCTAATGCAGGGGTTTTTTAAGGATATTCCCGCTACACTTGACGAAGCTGCCCAGATCGATGGGTGTTCCCGCTGGCAAGCCTTCGTTCGTATCGATCTTCCTCTCACTCTCCCTGGTCTGGCGGCGAGCGGAATATTCGCTTTTTTAACTGCCTGGAACGAATTCCAAATCGCCAGCGTCATTACCCGGACGCCGGCCTCCAAAACTTTTCCGGTCGGGTTGTTTGATTTTACCCAGGAGTTTACCATCGACTGGAGGGGGATGTGTGCTATGTCGGTGATCATGCTGGTGCCGGCGATCGTTTTTGTGTTGCTCACTCAAAAGCAACTGATTAAAGGACTGACCTTTGGAGCGATTAAGTGAGGGGTTCAGCATGAAAAGAGAAGTCATGAATTCTCGAGATCGAGTATTGCGGGCTATCCGACATCAGGAACCCGACCGGATTCCTATTGATATTTCAGCCGTCGAGGAAGTAATGGATGCTCTCATCGATTATTATGGCATCTCAATTTCTCATGATTTTGAATCAAAAACGTTTATGGGAGCGGACGGAACTCTCTTTGAAAGGAAAAAGATAAACGCTCAGCTCACTCTCCTTGAAAAACTTCATATTGATTTTCGCTGGGCTTGGGCTCCTTATATTGGTCCGGAATTGAAAGTATATCCTGATGGATCGCGTGAGGGACTTTTCGGAGTGAAACGCGGTGGTTTGTTTTTTGGATATGCCCTGGATCATCCGCTTCAAAACGCACAAACTATAAAAGATATTGAAGAGTATCCCTGGGACGTTTACGCGAATATCGATCATTATGATTATCAACATTATGCCCAGGAGTGCCGTAATTTTCACGAGCAAGGGTATGCGGTTTATGGAGGTCCCTGGGCACCGATTTCTTTTTGGGCGATGGACCTTATGGGTATGGATCGCTTTTTAATTGCTTTGTATGATTCTCCGGAGTTGGTCATGGTTCTCATTCAAAAAATATCCGCTTTTTACTTTCGACAGGCAGAAATTATGTTTGAAGTCGGTGCCGGTCATACCGATATATTTTTTATGGGTGACGATTATGGAATGCAGAACTGTCCGATCGTCAATCCGGAACTCTGGAGAAAATTTTTTGCGCCTCATCTTAAACGATTGTGGGAGCTGGCTAAGTCATTTGGACTCATTGTACAACTCCATTCCTGTGGCTCAGTAAGACCGCTCATTCCGGATTTTATTCAAATGGGCCTGGATGTCCTTGATCCGATTCAAGTTCGAGCTCGGGGGATGGTTCCTGAGGAACTGAAAAAAGAATTCGGGAAAGACCTGGCTTTTCATGGTTCAATGGATACCCAACAGACTCTCCCTTTTGGAACTCCCACTGAAGTCCGAAACGAAGTTCTTCATCGCCTGAAAACTATGGCTCATGGAGGCGGATTTATCCTTTCTCCAAGCCAGCACCTCTTAACTGAAATTCCCATCGAAAATATCATCTCCATGTATGAAACCGTCTATGAATACGGATGGTATCCTGATCTTTATCAATTTGAAGGATAGACCCTCATGCTGCTTCGCAGCACCAGATGAAGATGAAAACTTTGAGGG
>CAYSWT010000146.1:0-4823 GCA_964434845.1 uncultured Atribacterota bacterium
ACATTCAGGGGTGACGATTAACATCGAATCCTGTGACAGTTTCCAGGATAGAATAAATGAGATAAATTGAAATGAGAAAATAAATAGAGAAAGGGGAGATTCTGTCATGATGAGTAAGAAGTTGGAAGAGGCAATCAATGAGCAAATCAAAAACGAATTTTATTCAGCCTATCTTTATATGGCAATGGCTGCCCAAGCTGAATCGATGAACTTGAAAGGGACCGCCCACTGGTTGAAAGTCCAAGCCAAAGAAGAATTAAATCACGGCATGAAGTTTTATGATTTTTTGAATGAACGAGGGGCAAGAGCGCTGTTGAAAGCGATTGAACAGCCGCCCGCCGAGTTTCAATCGATTCTCACCGTATTTGAAAAAACCCTCGAACATGAAAAGAAAGTCACCGCCATGATTAATAATCTCTACGAAATTGCTCTTGCGGAGAAAGACTATCCGGCTCAGATCATGCTGCAGTGGTTCATTGATGAACAGGTCGAAGAAGAGAAAAATGCCAGCGAAATTATCGCCACTATCAAGATGGCGGGAGAAAAAGGTCAGGCTCTCATTATGCTTGATCACGAACTCGGAAAAAGGGAATAATTGAATATAAAAGGTAAAGCTGAGCACACCATGTGCTCAGCTTTTATTATTTTTGGAGGGGTTTTATGCCGGATCGTTCTCGTGATTGGTACAATCAATCTCTACGCGATTTAGAGCAGGCGATTGATTCCCAAAAATCAGGACGCCATGAATGGGCTTGTTTTGCTGCCCAGCAGGCTGCAGAAAAAGCAGTGAAGGCTCTCCATTTACGAAACCATCAGGAAGCCTGGGGATATGTCATATCTCGGCTTCTTCATGAACTCCCTGATTCGATATCGGTTCCTGAGCTGCTGGTTGAAAAAGCCCGTATTCTCGATAATTACTATATTCCTGCCCGCTATCCCAACGGCCATCCTGAGGGAGCACCTTTTGAACACTATGGATCTCTTCAGAGCTCGGAGGCTATCCAATATGCCGGTGAGATCATTGAATTCGTCGATCATCAAATGGCCCGATAAAGAGACCGTTCTCTCAGCTTTTGAACAGTGGATTCAATCTCTTGCTCAAAATAGAACTGATATTATCCAAATCGGTTATTTTGGATCATATGCCCGTGGAGATTGGGGAGTGGGGAGTGATCTGGATATAGTCATTATTCTGAATCAATCCAATCTTCCCTTCGAAAAAAGAAATGAAGGTTGGCAGGAGGAAAGGCTGCCCGTACCCACTGATCTTATCATTTATACCCAGGAAGAATGGGAAAGGATGAAAGCAGAAAATTCTTCATTTTTCTCAAGAATTAACCGAGAAACAAAATGGGTCTATCCGGTAAATACCGTGAGTCGTGAATAGTGAGTAGTTAAAAAATGCTGTCACCCTGAGCGGTGTCTTATCCGTGTGAGGGTCTCATCCTTTGATCTTATTCTTTATCTGACCTCCCCCTTTGGATAAAGGGAGATTGAGAGGGATTCGATTATTTCAATCTCTTCCCTTTTACAATCGTATACAGGGTATAATCTTGAGTTGTTGAGTTGGGGAATGAATGTCTTCCTAAAGCTTTCAAGGAAAAACTTCAGTGTCAAATTTGCCTAATTGATAAATAGGAAGTTTTTAGGAGCTGTTAAGAATGGTGGGAACCATTCTAAAGCTAACCAAGCATGCCGAGATTAAGTTACAGCAAAGGGGTATTCCCATAAATCTAATAAAGAAAGTAGTCACAAAACCGGAGATGATTCTGCGGGATAATTTCGACCCAACATTGGTTCATTTTATAGGTAAAATAGAAAACAAGTTTTTGAGAATAATAGGCAGATGGCAGGATAAAAATACTCTATTGATCATAACCGCCTTTGTTGATAGAAGAATTACTTTGAAAAAAGGAGTGATAAAGAATGATAAAAATAACCTATGATAAAGAGGGCGACCTTTTAGAAATTAAGTTTTCTGAAGAACAGGTTGCCCACAGTGATTATTTGGAAGATTTAGGAGTGGTAATAGACTACAACGAAAAAGGAAATATGCTGGCTATTGAGTTACTTTCTTTTTCGAAGCGAGTTTCAAAAGGCGATGCTTTAGAAACTCTGGTTATTTAATAAAATAGACCATACATTCTTGAATCTATTGAATTATATTTGGTCCAATCTAATAGAAGCCTTATATGGCAAATCAAAATGTGTTGATATGCGGAGCGATCTGTTCCCTTTTCTTACCTTAATTTCTTCTCCCTTTATTCAAAGGGAGATAGAGTGATTCGATTTTTTAAAGCTTCAATATTTTTACCTTTCAATATTCGTAGCAAGATGCTGCTCCTACGAAACTGAATATTTCAAGAATATTACCCAAACGTCATTCCTGAATGCCCCCCACACCGTCATTCCTGAATGCATTAATCAGGAATCTATGGTTTTTTCCATTTACTTTAGACCCCTGATAGAACCATTCAGGGGTGACGAATAAAAAAGTCATGTAATAATTGATGAATTCAAGATGAGTTCCTCACGTGATGGGAATGGCATTACATTTTTATGTCTTTCCAATTCCACAGTTCCTCAATTCCACATCTTTTCATAACTCACTACTCACTGTTTTTCCAAAATAGACCGCCATGGCGTGTTTTTCACAAAGCGGTGAAATGGGCTACGGTGGTGATGACATCGCTCGCTAGGCTTACTGCTTCCTGAGCTATTTTCTGGTTGTAGACTCGTGCTGGAATGCTATCCGGTAATCCATTGGGGTATCTTGTGGGTATATAGTATCCATCGAGGATCGACCAATCGGAAACTTTTTCTTCAATTTTTTTCTCGTATTGAGCTGCCCTATCAGCTAAAACACTGACAGCGTGTCCAAAAACATTCGTCTCACCCTGGGCATACAAGAAAGCCTTGAGTGCCTTCTCAGCAATTTGTTGAGCCAAAAAGCAAGCAATGTGATATCCTCCATCAGTTGCCAATCTTTTTGCCCATTTGAGATCTTCCCGAGCTTGTTCGAGCCATCGCTGGGCTTCTTCACGGGGTAATTTTCTCATAAAGGAGTTTCCCCTCTCTCAATGCTTTTTGGATAAATGGATGGTCCTGCATATGAGACCATTCTTGTGGACTGTAAACCAGTATATCAGAGGCAACACGGGGGGTGAGTTCTCGGTAGATACCCGCAGTGCGCTCGACGAATGGGAGATTGCTGTTCATGATCACGATTAAGTCAATATCGGTAAAGAGATCGGCAACACCACGGGCATATGAACCAAAAAGAATCACTTTTTCTGCTCCGAGCTGACCCAGAATACTCACCATACGTTTGAGCTCTTTCTCCAAGAGTTCTTTATATCGAAGCTCTTCTGAAATTGAATTGTTATGATGATTTGACATAAATGCCCGCCTCACTATTACCAGCACCATATGAGGATGAAAACACCTATTCAGCCTTTCAAATTCGGAATCTTTCCAAATCATATCATAAAAATAAATTACCGTACATTTGGGGGTTTTGTGCTTGAATGTCCCTTCGGTTGAGGAAGGTTCAGAAAATTTGCTTCCGCTTCCTTTCCTCGTCATTCCCGTATGTATTTATCAGGAATCTAAAACCTTTTTAGTTCCCTGATAAAAACACTCAGGGGGTGATGGAAAGGCGTGAAACAAATGTTTCACTATCGAATTCTTCAAGCTTTTTTCCCCAAGCATGAATTAAAAAGCCTCCTCTACGGGAGGGTGTAGTATTCTTTATTCTCAATACTGTTTTTCATGGTATACTCATCAATGAGTATTGGTCGATATAAGGCGATTCAAGCGAGGGAGATTTTCTTCAGAGAATCGTAGTCAATTCGAATGACTTACGATTTTTTCACTGGAGGAGGAAAAGAATGAATGTAATAAATAAAGTTCGTTTCGCTGATTATGTTTCTCTCGTTTTAAGTTATGTAAGATATTATCAGAATGATGATGGGACTTGGACTGCTGATGCCTCTGTATTACCAGGTTGTATCACCTGGGGAAGCTCCCGGAGTGAAGCGGTTATCATGGCAAAAGATGCAATTGAATCCTGGATTATGACAGCCCTTCGGTTTGGAGATGAAATTCCTGTCATTGATGGTTGTATTCTTCAAGATAATGTTGATGAATTTCTAAAATAACAAAAATAAATGCCGAAATAAAAACCTGAAAAACCCGTGGTAGTCATTCAAAGGCTCCGTCAGTTTGGATTTGAGGGACCTTTTGGAGGGGGTCGTCATGTTATCATGCGTCACCCTATATCAAAGGTGAAAATACCTATTCCTATTCATGGCAATCGTGATCTTCCTGTGGGAACGATCAAGGCAATTTTAAGGGAAGCAGGAATAAGCCCTGAAAAGTGGCAGGAAAAATGAGGAAATGTGCGAAAACTATCCATTCTCTCTCTGGATTCGTTCATTTCACTACTTATATTCTTACCAGGCTGGGAATAATACACTCCCGTGTCTTATCTTTTTTCGGTTAAATCCTATACCATTGGCACGCTGAGGTGCTTATCTCCCCAAGCGTTATTATTTGTCTTTGTTTTTTGATTTTATGCCGGCTTTTCCCCTTCGAGAAAAAACCTTCAAATTCCCCCCTCCCTTTGAATCAAAGGAGTAGGAGAGATTCGATCCTTTTCACATTTTATGCCCTATCCTGGTGTATTTCCAGGATAGACCCTCATGCCACGTTGTGGCACCATGTGAGTATGGAAACACCAAAATGTTGAGTTGTTGAGAGGTTGAGGTGTTGAGTTGAAAAAGATAAAAAGATGAGATCCTCACGCCATACTCTTGGATTCT
>CAYSWT010000147.1:0-4746 GCA_964434845.1 uncultured Atribacterota bacterium
ATCGAATCCTGTGACAGTTTCCAGGATAGACCGCCATGCTGCTTCGCAGCACCATAGGATATGGAAACTATGGCGGTCTATCCTATCTTTTATTTATATTTTTCAATTTTTTTTATCTTACGCCGTAGGCTGATATCCTGGTGTATTTCCTGGATAGAAAGCAATAAAAAAACCGTTGAAAAGGAGAGAATATTGATGGATACCATTCAGATTCAACCGCTAACCTATGAAAATTTTCAAAAATATGGTGATTTTGTAAGGATCGATCAGGTCAATCCCGAAAAATTCCAATGCATAGGTGAACCGCCGATTGAATTTTATCCTGATCTGGTTCTACAAAATATCGGCAGTAACATTTTAGGTGTGTCTTTATGTCGGGTTTCCCCGCGGGATTTGAAAGTTGATTTCACCGAACACCATAATGAAACCGAGGAAGGGATCCTCCCCATGGATGGCGACGTCTATATGCATGTGGGCGGATCTTCTCAAAAAGCGTCAGATATGAAGGTGGAAATCTTTGAAGTCCCCAAATTAACCTTGGTACGGTTAAAAATTGGCGTCTGGCATCATGCCGTGTTCGCCAAAGGGAATCAACCGGTCAATGTTCTCATTCTATTGGCAGAGAGAACGTATCATAACGACTGTGAAGTTGAAACGTATGATCTGATTTTCGGAAAAAAGTGCTAAATAATCTTGGTGAGGGAGATATCTTTCTCCCTCACCAAGATCCTTCTTACTGAACGTTCTTCTTGATGGCTTCATACATGCTTTGTAAAGCATCTTGCGGTGACTTTGTCCCCATGAGAACATTTTGAACCTCAATTTGTTCTGCATAAGACCATTCATCATACCAGGTGAGTTGGGGGAGTGCTCGCGCATATTCTGCTTGTTTTCCGAAATTCTTCCAATAGGGATAGAGAGCCAGCAATTCGGGATCTTCAAAGTGAGCTTTCCAGATGGGAAGTGTCCCGATTTCTTTCGAACGTTGTTTGTCTCTTTCCAGGCTCGTCATGTATTCAATATATTTCCAGGCGGAGTCTTTCTTTTTGGAAGTGGTTGGAATAGCCAGGGCTTCCGGAAGGTTTAAAGTAGCTTGCAATTCAGGTTTTGCGGCCGGGATGTATTCAGCTACCTGAATTCCACCAATGATTTTGGATATGGCCGGATCGTTGGAGGCATTATACACTCCGGGCCAGGCTTGTGGGAAAAAGGCGGTATCACCATTATAAAAAACATTGGCGGTCATCTCCTGGTTCATGGTGAGCGATGCCGGATCAATGACTTTCGTCTTCAAGAAACAATCGGCCATAAAGGTGAGGGCATCAATAGCCGGTTGTTCCAGGAAAGTTGGTTTTCCATCGGGATCAAAAAGACTGGAACCAAAACTATAACTGATGAAGGTATGCCAGTTTGCCAGAGATTGGCTTTGTTCACAAGCTTCACTGCTTCCATATTTAATCAGATTGGCGGAAATCATTTTTTGCGACTGGGTGGTAAATTCGTCCCAGGTACGAGGAGGCTCAGCAATGCCGGCATCTTCGAGCTTTTTGCCGTTATACATAAAAAAGCGGGTATCGTTGTTCCAGACAATTCCATAAAGAGTCTCCCCGACGCTAAAGGTTTTTACCAAGCCAGGGAGCATTTGATTGATAACTTCCGGTTTCATATAATTGTTGAGGGGAACAACCCAACCAGCAGCATTGAACTTTGCTACCCAGGCATTATCGAATTCAATGACATCGAACGACGTCCCTCCGGCAGCCAGTTCAGTCAAAACCTTATCGGCGACCCGATCCCAGGCCATGGTAATCAGCTCGACCTTGATACCGGTTTCTTTTTCAAATTCCCGGGTCTGTTGTTCCCATAACCCTTTGACATCCATCTCATGACGGGGCATGATGACGGTGATTTGCTCTTGGGCAATGACCGAGAAAGTGAACAGCATTAACAAAATGGTAACAAACAATCCCATTTTAAAACTTCGTCTTTCCCTCATTTAATTCACCTCCACATCAAATAATTTATTCCTATTATACACATGTTGAGAGAATAATTGTTTACCTATTATAGTAATAGCATTTGGTGAACTGTAAACAGTAAACTGTGAACGGTTAAAAGAATCTGTCATTGCGAGACCGGTGGCCTACGGCGTACAAGAGGGAGTCGACCGTATTTGGTGAGTTATGCTATACCATAATTTTTGACACCATGTTTCTTTTCAATTAAAATTCAATATCGAATAATTTTAGTAATTTAAGGAGTTTAGCATGAAAGTTACAGTTCTTAATGGTAGCCCAAAGGGTAAGTATAGTGTTACCTTACAATCGATAAAATTCTTGCAAAAGCATTTTCCAGAATTGGAATTAGAGATATTTAATGTAGGGCAGGAGATTGAACAACTTGAAAAAGTTCCTGAGAAGTTTGATGCTGTAATTGCACATGTTGCAACAAGTGAACTGATTCTGTGGTCTTATCCTGTATATACCTTTTTGGTTCCCTCACAATTGATGCGATTTATTTCCTTGATCTTTCAAAGAAAAGCTGAAAAAGCCTTTGCTAGTAAGTATACAAGCCAAGTGCTTACTTCCAAGCATTTCTTTGACCATACAGCACATAACTATATCTGGAATATTTGTGAAGATTTGGGAATGAAACATATTTTTGGGCATTGTGCTGATATGGAAGATTTATTAAAAGAAGAAGGTCGAAAGCGTTTACTTCAATTTGGAGAGGAATTGCTTTGGATAGTAAAGGAGAAACTTTCTGTAGAGCGCAAATTCCCACCGAGAGTAACTGAAATACCTCGCTACGAACCCCAAATAAATTTGGTTAACCAGCCACACCGTGCAAATCATAAGATTGTTTTAGTGACTGACTGCAAGGATCCCGATTCTAATCTTGGACGAATGATTCAAGTCTTTCAATCGGCATTACCTAATCCTTTGCGGATTGTTAACCTGAATGATTTTCATTTTGCTGGTGGTTGTTTGGGGTGTTTTCATTGTGCTTTTGAGGGAAAGTGTGTCTATAAGGATGGTTTTGATGAATTTCATATTACAAATGTGTTAGATGCCGATTGTGTGATCTATGTTGCAGAGATTGATCGACATTGGTTTTATCCGGTGTGGAAATGTTATGACGATCGCCAGTTCTATAATGGTCATCGAACCAGCACAATGGGTAAGGTGGAAGGTATAATAATCTCGGGTCCACTGCAGAGAGAACCAAATTTGCGTGAGGTTATTGAGGCACGGAGTGAGGTTGGTCAAACCTATTTAGCAGGGATTGTCACCGACGAGTCTTCCTCAAGTGAAGAAACTACTGTCTTGCTTTATGACTTAGCGGCAAAGGTAATGCGTGCCATAGAAACAAAAATAACACGTCCAGCCAATTTCTTGGGCGTTGGTGGTAGGAAGATTTTTCGGGATCTAATTTATGTGATGCGCTGGCTGATGCAAGAGGACCATCGTTTTTACAAAAAGCATGGGTTTTATAATGATTTACCGAATCATCAGTTAAAACGAATGTTTCCAATGTTCTTTCTTGGTTTTCTACTCAAACTAAAGAGTCTACGAAAAAATATATTGACGAATTTAAATCAGGTGATTATAAAGCAGTATGAGAAAGTTATTGAGAAGTATTGAGAATAATCGTATTGAAAGAAGGTATTGTACCGTATCAGGTTTTCTTTGACATCGTCTCTGGAATCATCCTCTAAAGATTGAAGCACTCATATCTTGACCATTTCATGTGGTGAAAGCCAAAACATGTTAAAACCTCCATGCCTCCTCCGGAGATTGTACCAGCTAATCTCTTTCTCCTTTTCTTGGGGGAAGGGGAAATGAGGCGTCTCTTTACCAGGATGCTAAGTTTTAGGTAACTTTCACCAAATTTATGTAATACAATAAACCAAAATTATACCCAGTTTGTAAAAGGGGTACACCTTGCTTTTTTGAGAAAATGACAGGGCACCTCTGTATTGGATATGATACTTCTGAGGGGTATAACCGATTCAATTTTTTTCAAAAATAATATAATATAAAAAAGAAAATGATAGAGGATAAAATGAAATCTTTATTGAATATTCAAGAAACTTTAAAACAGGAAAAGGAATTTCTTAAAAAAAGATACAGGGTCAAGCAAATCGGTATTTTTGGTTCCTATAGGAGAGGGCAGCAAGTGCCTGGTAGTGATATTGATATTTTAGTTGATTTAGATGATGGTGTAACACTTTTTGATGTTATTAGCTTGGAGAATTATCTTAGTGATATTTTTCAAGAAAAAGTGGATATTGTCATGAAAGACGGGTTAAAACCTCAAATTTCTTCTCAGATTCTTCAGGAAGTCATTTATATATGAAAAGAGACTATAAACTGTATATTGGAGATATTATTGAGGCTATGAATGATGCTGAGAATTTTATCTCAGGTATGACCTATGAAGACTTTTCTACCGATCGAAAAACGATACTGGCGGTTATTTGCACTTTAGAAATCATAGGTGAAGCAGTAAAAAATATTCCCGATTAATACATTCGGGAATGACGGATGGTGTCGTTACCCGCCATAAAAATCTATTGCGTCGCAGTTTTCATTGTCATATGGTGCTGCGAAGCAGCATGGCGGTCTATCCTGTAAATACAGTGAGAAGTGAATAGTGAGTCGTGAGAAGTAAAAAGCTGTGGAAATGAAGAATTGTGGAAGTGTGGAAGTGAAAAAACTTTAATAATCCACCCTCAACCTCATC
>CAYSWT010000148.1:0-4740 GCA_964434845.1 uncultured Atribacterota bacterium
TTCAAGGGAAGAAGTTCCTGTAAAGGTCCAGGTGGAAGATTGAAAGGAATTTTAAAGGTTTCAGTTTTACTACCCGTTCGCGGACCAAAAACCACCATTCCTGTAAAGTCACGTAAACTCTCTAGTACTTTCTTACCCAATATGGGTAAACTGGGTATTACTACAAGTTTATACTCCTTTAGGGAAGCCCCGGGAGGAAGTACATCGACATCCAAACCAAGCTGACGTAAAGCTTTGTAAAACTGGAAAACCAGGAGAAGATAGCTGACATCCTTCCCATGGGGTTGAATTTCAAAAACCCAGGCTGCCTCGTAGTCAAAAATCAATGCTACTGAACTTTTGCCAACAGGAGGTAGATCAATTTTTGCCAACTCGTCTGCCGCTTTTTGCACTTCATAATAGCCAGAGTCGGGAGTCGAATCCGGACACAACAAACCCGAGTGCATCTGTTCTTGGGCAAAGGGTACCTGCCTCCAGCGGAAATAAGAAACGACCTCAGCGCCATGAGCTATAGCTTCAAAAGTCCAAAGCCTGACTATTCCAGGAGCAGGAATCAGGTTATAGGAAGCCCAGTTCACTGGCCCCGCTTGCTGTTCCATGATCCAGAACCGTCCCTTTCCCACTCCGCGATAGAGATCATGGTGAAATGCAGCTAGGTCAGGATGACCCTTACGTAGGTAACTTTCCTCTAAATTCGTAGAACCAAGAAACCACATGGTATGTCCTAAGGGGTAACTATCCCAGCTCGCAAAATCGAGATCTTGAGCTAGAGCAAAATGGTCAAAATCGAGAAATCCTCCCATAAAATTGTGGGTGATAAAACGACTGGGAGAAAGTTCGCGAAGGATTTCCACCTGAAGTTGGTTGAAAGAACGTATCTGGTTTGAGACAAACCGGAAATAATCCATAAGTTGAGAGGGATTCGGAGTGGTCACCATTAAGTTGGGAAGTTCGATCTCATCAAAAGAACGGTATCTCTGACTCCAGAAGATCGTTCCCCAGGCTTCGTTTAGGGCTTCTATATTCCCATAGCGTGTTTCAAGCCACATTTTAAAGGCCTTCTGACATGAAGGGCAATAACACCGTGCTGTGTCATGGCATCCATATTCGTTATCAAGCTGCCAACCTGAAACTATTCTGTGGTTACCGTAACGCTGAGCCAATATCGAAACGATACGGCGAACTTCTTCCCGGTAGTTTAAATTCGAAAAACAGTAGTGTTTTCTCGAACCAAACTTACGTACTCGTCCTTCTTTGTCCACCGGGAGAATGTCAGGGTAACGGTCGATTAACCATTTTGGAGGAGTGGCAGTAGGAGTTCCGAGAACTACTTTGAATTCTGCACGATCCAATAAATCCAGCACTTCATCCAACCAATGCCATTCGAATTTTCCTGGGGTTGGTTCGATTAAGCTCCAGGCAAATTCACCAATTCTCACCCAACGAATACCCACCTCTCTCATTTTGGGAATATCACTGACTACTTGTTCTTTACTCCAATGTTCTGGATAGTAACAAATTCCCAACATTTTTTCATCCCACCTTATTGAATGGATTTTTACCTTTCGTGCAAAGATAAAACCTTATGTTACTTACTCTCCATACTGATGGCACCTTACCAAAACACCGTTGACTAAGAACTCCTGGGGTATTTCTTTTTTACATTTTTCCATTACTACAGGACATCTCTTGGCAAATTTGCACCCCTGGCGGAGATATTCTTCGTACTCACTATCAAAAATCGCAATTTCTCCCTTCCATTTCTTTCTGGGATCAGCCTCGGGAATGGAATCGCGGAGAAGCTGAGTATAGGGATGTTTAGGCTTCCCTAACACCTCTTCTAAGGGACCCATTTCTACGATATTCCCCCGAAACATAATGGCAATACGGTTACTCAAATAATAAGCAGTCGCAAGATCATGGGTAATATAGAGGATACTTAACTTCATCCTGTCTCTAAGCTGGGCAAACAGGTTCACGATGGACATACGCAAGGAAGCATCTACCATTGAAACCGGTTCATCTGTTACCAATAAGGTTGGATTGGTGATTAAAGCCCGTGCAATGGAAGCTCTCTGGAGTTGTCCTCCCGAAAGTTCACCTGGATATCGACCGTAGATTTCCTGGAAGGAAAGGCCTACCGCTTTGAGTCTATCATCAATTAGCTCTGTGACCCTATTTCTGTCTTTAGCTATTCGATAGTTATACACTGTCTCAAAAAAAATATCATCAACCGTTCTGAGAGGATTAAAGCTCTCAAAAGGATTTTGAAAAACAGCCTGTACCTTCTGCAGGAATTGAATTCGTTTCCTTTTCCATAAGGAGATTGGCTTTTTTTCAAAGAAGATTTCCCCTTCAGACTGTTCCTCAAAACCCAATATGATTTTAGCAGTGGTGGTTTTCCCACAACCACTTTCCCCAGCAAGAGTAAAAATTTCCGCCGGTTTAATATAAAAGGATACTTTTTCCACAGCTGCAAATTTTGTTTTAAAGAATAACGTTCTGATTGAAAATATTTTGGTGAGATCCTTGATCTCAATGAGTTTTTCCATTTCGATCTCCTCAATCATTACTTCCATCACCATAGCTTGAGAGAGATACCTCAACGTATACCAATTCTCTGAAAACGTGTTCTCGGATCAAGATACTCACTCACTACCACCGAAAGCCAGTAGAGAGCAATAAAGAGGAAGATACCGGTAATGATTGGAGTTAAAAGCCACCACCAAAGCCGAAGAAAGAGTGCTTGCCGGTAGATTGCTGTTTGAAGCATTGTTCCAATAGTCGGCACGGTGGGGTCGATGCCTAAACCCAGGTAAGCTAAGGTGATTTCCATCCCAATAGCCCAGGACATGTTGTTGATGAGGGTGGAGAGGATCACTGGCAAAACGTGGGGTAAATACTGTTTTAGAACCAATTTGATGGTTCGCATACCTGAAAGCACTGCGACAAAGGTAAATTCCCTTTCCCGTAAGCTGAGAATTTGTGACCGAATGACACGCGCATCCCAGGCCCAAGAGAAAAAGGCGAGAAGAAGCCCCAAGTTGGTAAGGTACCTTGCCCATTCTCTGAGAATGGTGGAAACGAGAATGAGTACGACTAAAATAGGTAACACCATAGTGGTATCCCCGGCGGTCATTAATATCCGATCAATCACTCCTCCCCGGTATCCTGCTCCCATTCCCACCAAGATGGCAATAACTCTGGAAATCGACGAGGCAACTATAGCAATAAGGAGAGAATTTTTCACGGCAAAAGTCAGTTGCCAGAAAACGTCCTGGCCTAACCAATTGGTACCTAAAGGGTGTGTCCATGAAGGTGGACGACCTCTGGGTACCTGATACATCCGCTGGGGATGATAGGGAGAAAAACATGATAAAATGGCTAAAGATACCAGCACCAAAAGAATGACAAACGCTATGGTAAACCTGGAATCCTTGGTCAGATCGCGAAATAGGCTTTTCGATTTTCTCATCGATATCGTACCCTCGGATCAAAAAGGGGATAAATGAGGTCAAGCAGGAAAATAAAGGTAGTGACCACCACCACCGAAATACACATAATGCCCATGATGAGATTGTAATCTCCCCTCATAACCGCATCATAAAGGATCCATCCCACCCCGGGATAAGCAAAAACCATCTCGGTAACCAGTGCACCGCTGAAAATTGTACCAAATTGGAGCCCCAACTGGGTAATCATGGGTAGCATGGCATTGCGGATAACATAGCGAAATACAATCCTTTGCTCCTTAACTCCCGCCGCCTTCATGTACCACACGTAGTCTTCAGAACGCACCCCCTGGATAATGAGCTTCATACTCTGGAACTGCCATGCTATTCCTACAATAAGAAGCGTCAGAGCCGGAAGGGTTCCATGTAGTACAATGCTTTTCATGGTTTCCCAACTCAAAGAGAGCTCTCTCCCAACTCCTATGCCTCCACTTAAAGGAAAAATAGGAAAGAGATAAGCAAAGAGAATGAGACACAACAGAGACATGATATAGTAAGGGATTGGCCTTACCACCATCACTATACCATCCAAGATTTCCATCCACCGTCCCCGGTAATAGCCAGCTATCCCGCCTGCTATGACCGCAACAACCCAACTCAATACAGTAGTAAGAATGAGAAGTCCCACTGTCCAGGGAAGAGATTGAGCAATAACCTGGATCACCGGAGTAGGGTATCGTGCTAACGAAGGTCCAAATTCACCCTTAAACAGCCTTTTCCAGAAGTTTATATACTGCTCGAAAAGGGTGCCCTCAAGACCATAGAGTTGCTTGAGGGTACCCATGATTTCTTCCAACTGCTCGGGGGGTATATACACCCCAAATGCCTGATATTGGGAAAGTTGCTGTTTAATTGGATCCATCGGCAGAAAACGAGGAAGGAAAAATGCTGTAGAAAGCCCTAAGAAAGTTACCAGAATATATTGAACAAATCTGGGAACCAAGTAATTTTTAATAAACCTCCCCACTGGTATTCCTTTCTCTTTACGGATGGAGCATTTACGAAAAAGCTGGTTCAATTTAAACTCCTTCATAAAGGAGGAAAACATTGGTGATAAGGTCCTTTCATTTTCAAAATTTTCTGGTAGGATAGTCATGAAGACACCTCTCTCTTTTTGGGAATTGTTGTGTTTCCTAAGTCAATTCTACCAGAAAGGAGGGGTGTTTTTATTAAAAAAACCCTTTAAAATCAAGGTTTTTTAGCATTTATTTTAGTGCGAAAGTTGAGT
>CAYSWT010000149.1:0-4691 GCA_964434845.1 uncultured Atribacterota bacterium
TTTTCACTGAATAATGGATGCTCCAAAAAGTGACATTTTCACTGATTATTGACAGAGGAAAAATACGGAACACGTTGAGTTTGCTAAAGGGGGTAATTGATGGGTGAAACAAATTGTTTTTTCATTTCTCACATGGTGGTGCGAAGCACCACAATCGTCTATCCTGGAAATACAGTGAGTCGTGAATAGTGAGTCGTTTAAAAAAATTCACCCTCATCCTCACCTTCTCCAAATATTTACCCTCGCCCACGAATGGTTTTTCCCATTCGTCTCTTTTAAGTTTTTAGTATCTTCTATCTCACGTCGTAGACCGACGGGGGAGTTTACAAACGGAGACATAGGTTACAGAATAGTCTAAGGACATAGGTAACACTTTGTATACTCCTGGTATAGGAGGGATGCCCTATGCCATGGTTGGAGGTAAATAAAGTGGATCTCAGACAAGAATTGATCTATCGGTATTTAAAAAAGGAGACCATCACGGATTTGTGTCGGTGTGACTGATCCCCTTTCCCTTGCGGAGAATCTCGAAGTGATCTTGGATCAAAAAAACCGAAGAATCAAAAATATTTCTATCAAATACAGAAGAACATGTCCTGATTATTTCCAACTTTTCTATTCCCTTCACTCAATAGGTCTTCTACTTTTCACTCGAAATCTGCAAATGATATTTTGGAAATTTGTTGAAAATATCATTTGCAGATTTCAGAATTCATGTAATTTCTCTTTCCGCTGAGAATTTGAAAACTATTATAAATTTATCTCAGCGATTTCACCTTGATTTTGATAATGCCTTTCAGCATGGAGGAGCAGAGATTTATAATCTCAGCATAAATTTCCTTATTTAAGCTCTTCCGTGATAAAATTGATATTTGACTGGTTCTTACAGGTGAATTTCCCATCTGAAGACTAAGGAGTAGTTTTATGAAGGCCCATTATATTCTTTTTGGAATCGTGATCATTTTTGTTTTATTAGGCTGGGTAGGACTCCATATCAAACCCAGATCGTTTTCCCCGTTTCCCCAGCAAACACCAGTTCTAAAGACAATCCCGCTCCCCGAGGGGCTCCCGGCACCGGTGGAACGATTCTATCAACAGGTTTATGGGGAGAACATACCGGTGATTGATTCTGCTGTCATCAGTGGACGACTTCGCCTTCGTTTTATGGGTATCACCTTCCCGGGTCGGTTTCGCTTTACCCATAACGCCGGGAAAGGTTACCGTCATTACATCGAAGCCACTCTCTTTGGGTTCCCAATAATGAAAGTGAACGAGTTCTTTCTGGAAGGGAAAAGCCGTCTGGAATTACCCTTCGGAGTGAGTGAAGGTCCGGAAGTTGACCAAGGAGCAAACCTGGGAATGTGGGCTGAATCCGCCTACTTCCCTTCTATATGGTTAACTGATCCCCGGGTCCGCTGGGAATCTATCGATAATGACACAGCTTTACTGGTTGTCCCTTTTGGAGATAAAAAGGAGCGGTTTGTGGTTCGTTTTGATCCAAAAACCGGATATCTGAAACTGATGGAAGCCATGCGCTACAAGAATGCTGGTGATGAAAAGAAAGCCCTCTGGCTGACTGAGAGTCTGGAGTGGGGCTCGGTAAATGGGTTTACCCTTCTGACTGCTGGTTCTGCCACCTGGCTTGACGAAGGCAAACCCTGGGCGATCTTTACCGTCGAAGATGTCGCTTACCAGGTGGATGTCAAAGAATACATCAAAGCTCATGGACAGTAAGAATTCTTAATGAAATTCATGTTTTAATAGCTTAGGTGACAGGCACCATAACTTTGAAGATTTTTAGGTGAGGCATCACTTCTCACCCTCATTTTCTCCAATTGAGGGAGAAGAAATTATATAGTGCTGTCATCCTGAACCATCATGCCTACAGTAAAAGATGAAAAACAGAAACATAAGCTACACCCTTAGAAAAAGATCCAAGGGTGTAGTATGAGAATCTCAACACTTCTCTTTTTATTTATTGAAAAAAACTACTTTTTTTTCTCATAAGAAGTTGGACCCTGCAACCAATCGGTTACTTCCAGCCACTCACGGGGATAGCCATTTGGTTGAGCCATTTTCCCGGGTACGCTGAACATTCCATCGTCGTAGCGAACAATGAGTTGGTCGGCAAAATTCCACCATTCTTTAAACAGATACTCGGCGTTTTGGGTGGAAAAGGTAGTAAGGTATTCCCGAGTTCCAACTTCATTATTTTGATAGAGTTCAAGAGCGGTTTTTTGCACCGCAGGTAAAAGTTCCAACATCTTCAGCTCATATTTGTCCTGCATGGCTGCAATATCGGATCGCATAGCCTGATAGTTTAAATCAGCCCAGTTGGAAACGAAATTGAAAGCCCACCAGGCACTGTCGCGGCTGAATTGGGAAGTATCGACTTGGGAGAATGATTCCGGAAGTGAACTAACCCCGGCAAAGAATGGGATAAATAACGTTTCAGAAGGCTTATCAAGACCAACCCACAGAATTCCGCCAATTGGATCGGGAAGATCTGCTCGCCCCTGGCAAATCGTCGTATAACCACAATAAGACACTGAAATCGACCGTTCCCAAGCCCCCTCGAGTATACGATTTGGGTCTCCGACATCACCATGTCCATCATATGGTCCATAGAACCGGTATGGGTTACCAAAAGGCCCGGCGGCAATCCCTTTGGTCAGATCGAACTCGGTTCCTTCGTAATGATCTCGGTAAAGCATCATCACATCTCGTACACTGAGTGTTTGATCGGGTTTTACCGAGAAAGGATATTCGCGGGTATAACCATCTTTCACCCAGGGAGAAAATTCACGAGTGGGAGCAATCTTTGAGAACAATCGCCAAACCCGGCGTAACGAATAGTAGGGATGGTTATATTCACCAAGACTCACCGTTTTTAACCAGTCAAGGAGACCATCGGATGGCTTCCACCAACCGTTTTTCTCGGCGATTTCATGAAGGTGTGGTGAATAGAGCATATCCGGATCGTTTGGATCAACCTCTCGTATCCGAAACTCGTTGGCAGCAACAAATACTTCTCCATTCGGTACTTTTTTTGCCACCCATAAGCCCCCGGTCCCTTCCGGTGAGGGAGCCATCTCCATTACCCAGGCTTCTTTTGGATCAGCAACCGGCAGGGTCTCACCGGTAACATAATACCCGTACTCTTCAATGAGCCTTCCCATGAGTTCCACTGCTTACCGAGCCGTTTTGCAACGCTCGAGGGCAACCCGGGATAATTCAGAAGAATAAAAAAGCCGCTTCTCTGAGTCGGGATCAAGCTGAACTTTCGCGCCATCGGTACATTCACCAAACATCAACTGGTGTTCGTTCATGATGCCGTATGAACCGTCAAAATAGGCGTAGGTGTGGGTAACCTGAGGAATATACCCCAATGGAATCGATCGGGGATATTCGAGGGTGTCGTACCCTGAACCGCGATCGGAACTGTTGATGCGAGGATAAAAGAAACTCGCGTATTGGGAAAATTCTCCGATAGCCGCCGCCGAACAGTAAACCGGTCGCTGTTCTCCTTCTTTGTGGTCTATTTCTGGGACATAAATAATCCGTTGATCCATCAGATCGTTATCATCAGAATGGGCAATAATCATCGATCCATCTGTCGATGCCCCGGGGGTCACAATCAAAGTTGTACAAGAAAACGCCGCTGGTTGAAATAAGAATACCAGGAGCATTCCGAGGAAGAGAAAAAATATGGCAATCCTTTTCGACAAAACCATTTAAACCACCTCTATAGATTATTTTAATAGAAATATCGGTATCTCTTAATAAAACTTCAAAAGCTTTGTCTTGGATAACTTTCCTGATCATCGATGCCTTGGTCATCAAAATCAGTGGAGATCATTGAGTTCGATCTCGCGGTGCTCTTCTCGCTATTGGGATGAACCAGGAAATCCGCCGACGAGAACGGGTGATCCGGATCTCTCCCAACCGGGAATCAAGTCTTCGTCTTATTGGAGCCTTCCTCATCGAATATAATGAGAAGTGGTCGGAGAAGAAGTACTTCGATATGACCGATTACTATGAGTGGAAGACAAACGGTGGTCAATTGAATACACCCCAAAAGGGAGTGACCAAGATAACCCCTTCGGGAAGGACTGCTTTCTTTTTCTGAATCTTTTTAAGGGTTTTCAATTATTGAAAAATATCCAAACCCTCGTCGCCTGGTGGAGGCGGTGGACAACTCGTATTTTGAGTTGTCCAAGCGATGGGGAGAATTTTCTTTTCAATTCTCCCCAATAGCATCAGGATCCCCGTACCATTGGGGAACTCTTTTATGCCTGCTGTGATGAAATCCCGGATATCACTCTTATGGAAGCACTGACTCTTCTTCTTGAGCTCCTAAAATCCACCATTAAACAGGTTTTAGTCATTTCGAAAGAAACGGTAAAAGAGCTACTCGCTCATTTTGTGAATAGTCTTCCAGTGTGGTTGAGAGAAAAAGTAATACTTATGAACAGAGAAAGTTGAGTTATTTTATGATTAATAACTCAACTTTCGCACCAAAATAAATGTTGAAAAACCTTGATTTTAAAGGGTTTTTTAATGAAGACACCCCTCTTTTTTGGTATAATTGACTTAGGAAATAAAACAATCACCAAAAAGAGAGAGGTGTCTTCATGTCTATCCTACCAGAAAATTATGAAAATGAAAGGACCCTATCACCGATGTTTTCC
>CAYSWT010000150.1:0-4672 GCA_964434845.1 uncultured Atribacterota bacterium
GGCATGAGGGTCTATCCTATAAATTGCCACAGGATTCGATGTTAATCGTCACCCCTGAATGTTTCTATCAGGGGTCTAAAGTAAAGTAAAAAAGACTTAGATTCCCGATTAATACCTTCGGGAATGACGGATGGTGTCGATATCCGCCATAAAAATCTATTGCGTCGAAGTTTTCATTATCACATGGTGCTGTCTGTAGCATGGCGGTTTACTTACCGTATTTTAAATAAAACTCACAACTGCTTTCAATGCTTTTCCTTCTTTTACCATCTGAATCCCTTCCACGACTTTTTCCAGCGGGATTACGTGGGTGATGAGACCTTTGGCGTTGATACGTTTGGAATAGATGAGTTTGGCTGCTTCTTCGTATTGAGAAGCATGGGAAGCAAATACCCCAAAAACGCCGACTTCCTTGTAATGAACGGTATTGCTGTTGAACTGAATCGTGGGTTTGTCTTTGGGAAGACCACCAAAAAGACTGATCCGTCCCTGGGGTGCTATCATTTCTAATGCCTGTTCTTGTGCTGCACCCGCTGATGCCGCCACAATGATGACATCTGCTCCCAATCCATCGGTGATTGCCAGAACTTCGTCTTTTAAATTCTTTTCTGCGGAATGAATGTAATAATCGGCATGAACCCGTTTGGCTAATTCCAAACGATCACCTGAAATATCGGCGATGATGATCTTCCCGGCTCCGCGATTTTTCGCTAATTCAACGTGCATACACCCAATTGGCCCGGAACCGATCACCAATACAGTTTCTCCAAATCCGAT
Source organism: uncultured Atribacterota bacterium (assembly GCA_964434845.1). Lineage (GTDB taxonomy): Bacteria > Atribacterota > Atribacteria > Atribacterales > Atribacteraceae > CAYSWT01. The sequence continues at coordinate 778 of CAYSWT010000150.1, forward strand.
ATTCAGATAAGACTGCCCGTTCACGACACATGACAAGGGCTCAATAAGGCTTGCTTCCAGTAAATCCATATCCGGTGGAAGCACTAAAAGATTTCCTTTGTCGACTCCTGCTTTGGGAATCTTAAGATATTCAGCAAAACCCCCTGGAAAATGATACCCGATATATTCCTGGTCGGGACAGAGATTTTGGAGACCACGCCGACAATAATGGCAACGACCACAGGATATAACGGTAATGACTGATACTTTATCTCCCACTTTATATCCCTGAACACCTTCACCGACTTCAACAATTTCGGCAGCGATTTCATGACCAGTGATATGAGGTGGTTTGACTTTGGGATGACCGAATTGAAAAATACGAACATCGGTTCCGCAAATAGCACAGGCGGCCACCTTCAAAAGGACTTCTCCTTCACCGACCACCGGTATATCAACCTCACGGACTTCCATTTGACCTGGTCCAAGATAATGAGCTGCTTTCACCGTCACATCTCTCCCTTCTATCCTGGAAATACACCAGGATAACAACCTATGGTGTAAAATGAAAAGATTTAAAAAGATAAAAAAACCATAGGATAGACCCTCATATTTCCATTTTCATATGGTGCCACAACGTGGCATGAGGGTCTATCCTGGAAACTTTCACAGGATTCAGGATTCGATGTTAATCGTCACCCCTGAATGTTTCTATCAGGGGTCTAAAGTAAAAAACCATAGATTCCTGATTAATGCATTCAGGAATGACGTATGAAGACGTCACCTATCCTGAAAACTACCCAGGATCTCAGCCTACGGCGTAAGATGAAAAAATTGAAAAGAAAAAACTGAAAGGATAGACCGCCGAGGTTTCCATAATCTATGGTGCTGCGCAGCAACATGGCGGTCTATCCTGTAAATACAGTAAAATGTAAAAAGTTTAAAGATACTCAATCATCACCCTATCCGAACTTCTCCCTTTGGACAAAGGGAGATTGAGAGGGATTCGATTGGTTCTTAAATAATCTTCTTGTCACTTCGTCACCCCTGAATGTTTCTATCAGGGGTCTAATATGATTTTTGGATTCCCGATAAAGACATTCGGGAATGACGGATAATCGTAGCTGACATTATAAACAAATTCTTTATTTAATACGTCGGCTGTTTCCATCCCCACCTGGTGCCATTGTACGGCATGAGGGTCTATCTTAATAATTTTTTTAATTTTTTAAAATACATTGTTTTAAAGCCGGATACAAACGTTTATACACTTCAAATTTTTCCTGATAACGACGAGAATTCGTTTGATTCGGTTCGTAAACCCGCTTGACTTGAATAATTGAATTGACTAATGAAGAAAAATCGTTTATATTTTCTTTTGCTTTTCTTCCCAACAATGCTGCCCCCAAACACGCAGCTTCTGAAATATTTAAGGTCTCAATCGGTAAATTATAGACATCAGCTTTAATCCTGAGCCAATGATCGTTTCGGGCACCACCGCCAATGGCCCGCAACTTCTTCACTTCAACGCCGGCATTTGCCAGGAGCTCCAAATTGAATTTCATTTCAAAACTGATTCCTTCTAACAAGGCTTTCACCAGTTCTTTATGAGTGGTTTCAAATTTCAGCCCAACAATCATCCCACAGGAGTTGGTATCGAAATAGGGGGTACCGGTTGTGGTGAAATGAGGAAGGACATAGAGACTGGTTGGCTCAACTGGAAGATCATCAAGAATAATGTCATAAACATTTTTTTGCTGCAATTTGGCCTGCTCTTTTTCAAACCGGGCAAAGTTATCCCGATACCAGCGGAGAAGTTGCCCTCCGGTAAAATTATAAACTAACGTAATATACAGATCCGGCACCGAATGATGGTAACAGCAAAGATTATTCTGCCTCATCAGTGGACTGAGAACCAGCTGGGGTATGGCTGGAGCAATGCATTCGACGGTACCAGTCGCATCCATGGCTAAATAGGGTCGGATGACACCCGATCCCAATGCTCCTGAAGGTTGATCGTGAGCTCCACAGACCACAAGAACCCTTTCCGACCATCCCATTTTATTGCGAAACGCATCCGAAACCGGACCAATGGCTTTACCCGAAGGAAGCGGTCGAGCTAATTTCTTGGAATCGATACCAGCCAACCCCAGGATTTCGGACGACCAGCTGGCTTTTTTTACATCAAACATCATCGTGCGTCCTGCCAATGAATAATTCAAAGCTGGATCCAAACCCAAACGGAGCATGATAAAATCCTCAAAGCAGAGGAAATAGCGAGCATTTTCAAAAACTTCCGGAGTATGCTTTTTCCACCAGAGGATTTTATTCACCGTCCCAATCCCCGAGAGAGGCATTCCAGTAATTTCAAAAAAACGCTCTTCACCTAATTTTTCCTTCCAGAACGGAACAAATTCTTCACCTCTTTTGTCGAAAGTGACCATACTCCGGGCAAGGCATCGTCCTTTCTCGTCAACCGGAACCACTGCTTCTCCTTGGGCTGATATGGCCAGGCTGACAGGCGGGTTCATCTGGAATGATCTGGTAATTTCCTGCATACACTCCTCTACTGATCGGAAGACTTCATCGGCATCGAGTTCTATCCACCCTTGGTTCGGTTGATAGAGAGGGTATTCACGGTAGGCTTGGGATAATATGTTGCCTTTTTCATCAAAAGCAATAACCTTACAACCGGTAGTTCCAACATCGATTCCCAAATAGCTCAATCCTCTCACCTCTCCCTGTACTCTTGAATGAAAATCGAACCTATCATCTTAGAGTAGACTATTCAAATAGCGCATCGCTTCCAGAGCATTGGCTTCTTTCTGCAAAGTCTGGAGACGGTTGATGTCAATTCGATTGGCCACCTCCAACATATATTTGATATTCTGGATGCTGAACTCACAAGCCAAAGCGGCATCTTCTCGATACGGGAAAATATCCAGGCCGAGCCAGCCTTCGTAATTCGAACGATTGAGATAATAAATGAATTCGAGAGTTTCCCAGAAATGAACCGAACCCACCGCCATATCATCATCCCAATCCCGGTAGTTATCATTAAGATGAAGGATGAAAAGCTTTTGGAATTTATCAAGCAGGGCAACCACATTGGCCGGTGATTCTTTGCAGTTGAAAGAATGCCCCAGATCGATCGTCACCCCAACATTCGGACAACCAGTCGCCTGGGCTAAATAGAGAGCGGTTCCAGAGGAATAAATGGTGGAATGAGTTCGGGGCTCTCGCAATTTATATTCCAAACTCAGATTGACCCGGGGGTTATGCTGAGCAATCTCCACCAAAGCGTCTAACAGCAAATTCCACTGGGCAGCGTAGTTGATCTGGAAGGGATAATCGAATCCATCCTGCCCTGGCCAGAGATTCATCACTCCCGCGCCTAAATATTCAGCGATATCCATCGCCATTTTTGAAAGAGCAATCGCTTTTTTCCGTAATTCTTCATTTTCCGACATCAGACTTCCCCGAGCGAATATCGGATCACTGAACAAATCCACATCACAACAAGCCAGCTGCAAGCCTCGTTCCTGAAGCGCCCCTTTGATGGTATCAACATTTCTATCGTTAATGGGTTGGGGACAATGCATCATGACTCCATTTAAATCCGGTACCGCAGCAATCCGGTCAAGGGATTCTTCGATACTCCCTCCCGGTTTATACCCACTGACACAAAATCGATCCGGTGTCGCTCCGAATACCCAAATGCCGGTGGAAAACCCTTTGCTTTTCATTTCTTCAACCTCCTTCTTTATTGTATCTATCCTGGAAATACCGTGAGTCGTGAGTCGTAAGGAGCTGTGGAACTGAGGAATTGTGGAATTGTGGAAGTGAAAAAGCTTTAATAATCCACCCTCAACCTCATCTTCTCTCCATCTGCCCTTATCCAACTCAACACCTCAAC
>CAYSWT010000151.1:0-4635 GCA_964434845.1 uncultured Atribacterota bacterium
ATTAAAATACGAATCAGAATTAAATAAAGGGTAAAGGAGTAAATACACTGGTTCGACTCCTCAAAATACCAGAACCAAAACCATTAAAACTGAACTGGGAGAAAAACATGACAGAAAACCATCAGTCATCAGCTCAGATGAATGAATGTACCATCCGTAAAGGAAAAAATTATATTCTATCAAAACTCTTTCTTTTACCACATCTACCCGCTCTTCTTATTTATCCCATCACTCCTCCCCCCTACCCGGCAATTTTTTTTCTTCATTATTATCGTGGGAGTAAAGAAAATATCCAGTTTTTAGCCAATGAAATTGGGAAAGCCGGCTTTATGGCACTGGCTATTGACATGGAATATCATGGCGAGCGCTTCCAAAACGGGAAAGACATTTTATCTACTGATCTGGAGGATGATAAGGAAGCATTTTATCGAACGATAGATGATGCCTTGCAGGCAGTGCAATTTATTGAAAAACACCCTCACTTTAACCAAAAATCACTCTTTTTCTGGGGAGTGAGTTTAGGATCCCTTATTGGGAGTGTGGTCTGCGGTCAATATCAAAAATTCCAGGGCATTGCTTTGGTGGTTGGAGGTGGTGATATAGAAATTCTCACTCGAGAAAGCATGTTGGATTCAATGGTCAATATCCGTTATTCACTTCTTAAAAAGCAGATTCCAATTACTGAGCTTGCCATTGCCTGGCACGATCTCGATCCCTTAACCTGGATATCTAAAATAGAAAGAACTCAGGTCACTTTTTTCAATGCCAGTCAAGATACCATCATTCCCCAGGAGTGTACTTGGAAATTATATGAGCGTACCGTATCCCCCAAAAAAATTTTTTGGTATCCAACCGATCATGGTTTACTATTCGATCGTTATTTTGAGATTCCAAAAAAAATTTTAGATGAATTTCGTGGAATTCTACCAATTTTGGGGGATAAGTGAGATTTTTTTCTATATAAACATTTATGGGGAGCTAACTCGGGCGAGTCAGCTCCCCATAAATGCAAGGAGGGGATTTTCTATTTTGTATAGTTTTAAATACCTTTATTTTCAATATATATTATATTCATTAATTACAATTTGTCAATATTCGAACACGCATTTTATAACACATGTTTAAGACACTGGAATACATGTAATGAAATGGTTCAGCAAGATCAAGTCCGCAATTTTTTGGAGTAGGAAAGACAGCCATGAAGCTTCACATCACCCTATGAAGAATGAAAACTCATCCACCTTTCAAGGAGCATTATAGAGAGTCATATGAATGTCAATTCACCAATAATTTTCACCAAAACCCGTTTTCTTCTCTTGCCATCGAATTCTCCATAAAAAATTCCTTCCCAGGATCCCAAATCTAATTTTCCTTCGGTGATCGCCACTACTTCTTCTCTCCCCATAACCGTTCTCTTTAAATGAGAATCAGCGTTGTCTTCAAAATCATTGTGGAAATACCTTTCATACGGTTTTTCCGGAACTCATTCTTCAAGCCAGGCTTCGAAATCGCGGTGTAAACCTAATTCATTATCATTGATGAAAACACTGGCAGTGATATGCATGGCATTACCGAGGAGTAGCCCTTCCCGAATACCGCTTTCTTGGAGGCATTGTTCAATGGCAGGAGTAATATAAATGAATTGTCTACGAATCGGGACCTCAAACCATAGTTCTTTCCGATAACTATTCATACAAACCTCCCCTTCTTTAAAAATCAATTCATTTTACAATCTTGACAGTAGTGAGAGCTTTGATTAGCATGATGTTACCATTTCAAGGAATAAATATATAACTGAACCCGTCTGTATCGGGTCGAAGAAGGATAAAAAATGGAAATACCCTATGATGTTGAGTTTATTTCGGTGTCATTTTCCTATCCCGATCTGGAAGTGTTAGAGGATGTATCACTTCAGGTCAAAAAAGGTGAATTTTTAGCGGTCATCGGACCGAATGGAGCAGGAAAAACTACTCTCTTAAAGCTTATATTAGGTTTATTAAAACCAACCTCGGGCACAGTTCTTGTTTTCGGGAAAAAGTTAACGGAATCGATTCGAAAACGAATCGGCTATGTCCCACAAACTGCCCGCATCGATTATTCCTTTCCAATAAATGTGGAAGATTTTATCATGACTGGCCGCTATGCAGTCATCGGCCCCGGTCGTATTCCCAAAAAAGTCGACCATATAGCAGTAGATGAAGCTTTAGAAAAAACTGGATCGCTTTCGATACGTTTCAAACAGATCGGAAAATTATCGGGTGGTCAACGCCAAAAAATAATGATAGCCAGGGCTTTAGTGAACAATCCCGAAATGTTGATCCTGGACGAACCCACCACTGCGGTTGACCCCAAAAACAGCGAAAGCCTTTATGAACTCCTCCTCGCTCTTCATGAACAAGGGATAACCATTCTCACCGTTTCCCACGATGTTGGAGTAATTGCCCAATATGCCGACACTATTGCCTGTGTCAATCGTAAAGTTGTCGTCCATGCCCGTCCTGAAGAGGTTATCTCCGAAGAAGCTCTCAATGAAATGTATGGCCGGGAAGCGGCATTCTTCCATCACGGCATCATCCCCCACATCGTTGTTCGTCGCTCTTCTCCCGTCAATTATTGTTCTGGAAATAGGAATGAACAGGAAGAAGATTAGCTCTATCCTGGAAACTACACCAGGATTTCAGCCTACAGCGTAAGATGAAAAAAATTGAAAAGATTTTAGAAAAGAGAATAGACCGCCAAAGTTTCCATAATCTATGGTGCTGCATAATAGCATGACGGTCTATTCGCATCGCAAATATTACTTTGAAGCATACTTGAGGTGATTGGACTGGATATTTTCAGTTATACGTTCATGCAGCGGGCTCTCTTTGCTGGAATATTGATTGGGTCACTCTGCGCAGTAGTCGGAATATATGTTGTTTTGAAAGGATTATCCTTCATGGGAGCTGGCATATCCCATGCTGCCTTTGGTGGAGTTGCACTTGGTTACCTATTAAATATCGATCCAGTTTTATCTTCAATTTTTTTCTGTGTTGCCTCTGGCTTGGGGATAGCCTTTATTTCTAAAAAAATCCATATTAAAGAAGATACCACCATTGGGATTTTTTTTGCCAGCACCATGGCTTTCGGAATACTGCTCATTGGTCTCATGAAAGGATATAACGTTGATCTATTTGGATATTTATTTGGGAATATTTTAGCCGTAAGCCTCAATGATCTACATCTCACTCTTTTTGTAGAAGGCTTGGTCATCTTCTTTGTTCTTTTTTATTATAAAGAGCTTTTATTAATGGTTTTAGACAGTGAGATGGCCGAAGTAAGCGGTATCCCAGTTTCAATGGTTTATTATATGTTGATCGTTTTCATTTCCTTAACAGTGGTGATTGCCATCAAAGTGGTCGGAATCGTCCTGGTTTCCGCATTGCTCATCATTCCTTCGGCATCTGCTCTTCAGCTCACCGATAATTTCAAAAAAGCAATGATCATTGCTATCATCCTCGGGATTTCATCTTGTATAGGAGGGTTATTTCTCTCCTATATTTTTGACACTCCTTCTGGAGCAACTATTGTCCTTTCGGCAACCACCATTTTTATAGTGTCTTCCCTCCTCTTCCCTAAAAAACGCACCTGATCAGTTAGATTTTTTTCTTCATCTCCCAGGCAAGAATAATGGCATCGGCAACTTCTTTCATGCTTTTTTGTTTATTCATGCTATAGCGTTGAATGCGTTTGTAAGCTTCTTCTTCGTTTATGCCGAATTCACTCATCAAATACCCCTTTGCTCGTTCAATCTTTTTTCGGGATTCTAACTCTTCTCTGATAAACTCGCTTTCCATGAGCAAACGATAGTTTTCAATGACCACTGCTGCCTGGTTCGCTATGGTTGTCAACGTTTTGATGTCATCATCAGTAAAATCACGCGGCTCAGAAGTATAGAGATTGAGTACTCCCACAATTTTTCCCCTTACCACAAGTGGCAAGCTCACCAAGGAACAAAGGCCTTCTCGTTCAGCAATGTCTTTATTTCGATAACGTCTATCAATTCGAACATCACGGACAATGATGGGTTTTCCGTCTAAGGCGACTTGACCGGCGATCCCTTCTCCTAATTTAATCGGGGGCTTCTTATTATAAGCCTCGCTCACTGATTGCGTTGCCTTGATTTCCAAGACCTTTTTCTTTTCATCGAGCAGCATAAGGGAACAAATGTTTGATTTCATTACCTGAGCAGTGATATTCACCATAAGCCGCAAAACATCTTCAAAGTACATATCAGATATGATCAATTCACTAATTTGTGAAATTGCATCTAATTCTTCTTTCATTACAAGCCTCCCTTGGGTAAAATGCAATATAATTATAATAGATTCTAATGAATAAAACAGAAAAAATGCCGATAGATTTATTCTATCCTGGAAATACAGTGAGAAGTGAGTAGTGAGTCGTGAGAAGTAAAAAGCTGTGGAAATGAAAAAGCTTTAAAAAATCACTCTTCATCTTCAATTTTTCTAATTCTCAGCTTTTTTCCAACTCAACACCTCAACGACTCAACAGCTCAACAATTGGAAATTTCCATATCCTATGGTGCCACAACGTGGCATGAGGGTCTATCCTGGAAACTGTCACAGGATTCGA
>CAYSWT010000152.1:0-4609 GCA_964434845.1 uncultured Atribacterota bacterium
CTTTTACCGAATTTTTCAAATCCCCCCTGACCCCCCTTTTCTAAAGTGGGGGAAAGGATTTCCATCCTCACATGGTGCTGCGAAGCAGCATGGCGGTCTATCCTGGAAACTACCCAGGATTTCAGCCTACGGTGTAAGATGTAAAAACACCAAAGACTTAAATTGAAAGGATAGACCGCTACGTTTTCATTGTCACATGGTGGTGCCTGCAGCATGGCGGTCTATCCTTTCAATTTGATCAATATATTTTTTATAGATACACCGGGGGCGGGGATCAAAAGCCAGGTAGACTTCAGCAACCTTATCTTTCTTAACTATCCGTTCTTCCCGGGCTTTCAACAACCCAGCGATAATCTTGGCTTGAGTTTGATATTCCTCCATGGCTTTTAACACATTTTTCTCGGTTTCCAGAGGAGCTTTAAGTGCCCTATTGGCGCGGATTTCAGCTTCAACACCCTCAACGATAGCGTCCTCGGGAGAAAAATCACTCCATACTGCATACTGAAGGATGGAACGGATCGGTTCAGCCTGTCCCCAATCTGCCATGACCGGATCACCGATTTGGGGAGTATCGAAAGCTCCCACCATGTAGGTGGCAGTATGGTCAAGATGTTCACGATAGCCGTTCGGAACCAGAACCCGGGTGATTTTTAGACGCCGCAATAAAGGGATGATCTTCTTGAAAGTACCTTCCTCGCCGCCGGGTAGTTTATATCCAATAAAGGGATAAACACTATAATCATCGTATTCCAAACGGTGAATTTTTTCTTCTCGAATACCAAGGGTAGCATAGGCTCGAGCGGTTTCGCGGGCACGAAGACCAGTGATGATATATTTTTGTTCGATAACGCTGTACCCACCTGATCCATTACAAAAGATGATAACGTGAGCCTCTCCTCCAAAAAGCGGTATTCCCTGAATGAGTGAACCCGGTCCAAGAATGCCGTCATCGTCGTGGGGCGAAAACACTGCCACTCGTTCATCCCCTGGTTTCCATCCCGGGAAAAAAATGTTGATATCATTTCCCTTTTCACCAGTCCTGAGATTATAAAAAGTAAAATCTTCTTTGCGCATCGCTATAGCCCCCTACTCTATCACTTTTTGAAGATAATCATAAGATTTTTTTACGCACTCATTAACATAAGAGACCGGATGGTCAAAAGAGCCGCTGTATTCAATTTCCACACTCAAAGGAACGTCAACCTTGTTTTCCCGGAGAATGGAAAATATTTTCTTAAAATCGACCGTTCCCTCTCCCAGGGGAGGAAAGTTCCAGACTTTATATCCCCCGATTTTATCTTTCAGGTGGATGTGAACAATCCAGGGAAGGCAATGAAAAATGTCCTCTTCGGGTCGACTGTCCCCATAAAAAATGCAGTTTCCGGTATCATAATTGATCCCGATGCCCGGATGATTGATTTTTTCCATGAATTCTTTAGCTGCCTGGCCATTTTTTAAAACATCGCCGTGAATTTCAAGTCCGACTTTTACACCCTTGATGAGGGCATAGTTCCCCAATTCCGGTATGTATTGATAGAATATCGACAGATCGTCTTCTTTTTCAACCGTCCCGGTATTGACCACTTTCGCGCCGACCAGCACCGCCAGATCAATAGCTTTTTTCAGATTATCAAAACCTTCTGGTTTGGATAAATCTGAATGGCCGCTCACACTGCTCATCGATAGACCGTATAAGGCGCATTTTTTCTTTAAATTTTCAACATCAGCCTCGGTAAATCCTTTCAAAACAAAATGCTCAGTCCAGCCCCGAACACAGGCGAGCTCCAAATATCGAAATCCTGCCCGGCTGATTCCTTTCAAGGCAGCTTCAAGAGAAAAAGTGTGATAGGTATTAGTGGATACGGTAATAACATCAAACATATCACTGCCTCCTTCCTAAATAAAGAAAAATAAAAAACCATTCGGTATTAGTATAACAATTAAAAACAAAGAGACCTCCATGCCAATAGAAGATACTCAATGAAAGGCGGCTGAGTTTTCATTTTTTAAATGGTGCCAGGGTTGTCACCTGACATGGATGTCAATTATAAAATGATAATTTCCCGCCGGTAAGAACTTAATTCCCTGATCCCTTTCTCGGTGACCACTATCCCATCTTCATAGCGCATCCCTACCTCGCCATCGGTCAACCAAATATCAACATTAAAGACCATGTTGGGTTGGATGACAAAATGGCTACTTTCTGATAACCAGAGACCTTCCACTTCTGAAACGCCGGTTCCGTGAGCAGGACCGTAAAGAGTGAATTTTTCCCATCCATATCTGGCGAGCAGATCGTGGTACTTTCGAAAAACATCGCTGGAGAGCGCTCCCGGGCGAATGGTCTCCAGCGCGTCGTTCATCGCCTGGAGGGCTACTGACATCATTTTTTTGGTTCTCGAATCAGGCTCTCCGATCGAAAAAACCCGGCACATGTTCCCACAATATCCTTGATAGCGGGCTCCGAAAGTGATTTGTACCAATTCGTGGGCTTGAATCGGCTTCTCAGTTGATTTGCACAGGCTGCGGGTGGTGTTTTTCCCTGAACAAACCCAAATCGGATAAGAGGTTCCTTCCGCTCCATGGTCCAGCATCGCTTTTCGACCCTCATTTTCGAGGCAACGTTCGCTGACTCCAGCTTTGGCTACCTGGAGCGCTCGTTTGACTGCTTCTTCGGTAATCCGGTAGGCTTCGCTAATTACTGCTATTTCCTCATTGGATTTGATCTGACGTACGCGGAGGAGAAGATCATCACCCGCTACAATGTGGGCATCAGGGACATTTTTTATTAATTCCTGATAAATAATGTAAGGAAAGGTATTCCATTGACAAATGGCAATTTTTTTGGGTTTGATTCCAGCCATCACTTGCGGAATAATTTCGGCGAAATCAAGAATATCGGTATCCGGAACCCATTCCGGGGCTGAGGTTTCCACGAACATCCCATGAATGAGGATCTTTTTTATCCGGGAAAACTCTTTGGCCATCTCAAACGATTCCGGACCACCAGTTAGGAGCACCGTTTCCCCCTCTCTCGGCACCATAACCCCGGCAAAATCAAAAAAGGGTTGAAAATCAGCCAGATATAAAGAAACCGAGGGTTCACTTTCACTGGAATGGCCGATCCAGAGATCGACATTTTCCTTTTTCATTTCTGCCTGCAAACGCCTCACGCGGCGTTGAAAATCCTGATCACTTATCTTTAACATTGTGAGTTATTCCTCCTTATCTTCCACCTTCGGCAAAAAGTCGGGGGAATTATTATGAATCATTTCGGTAACAACTTTTCCTGAAGACCGATATCGGTTCTTCTCCCAATAGTTGATTAAAAATACAAATAAAAAAATGGACACCAGACCCAGGAAAAGGTCATCCACACCGAGTGGGACATCTTCCGGTCTTTTCTTTCCCACCCAGAAAAAGCTGGAATGGCTCTCTTATCACCTCATCACTTTTTTCAACTGGCGGTTGGAGAAAAAAGGTGATCCATCAAACCACCCATCCCATTGAGGGAGCATTCAGTCAATTAAAAAACCGTATCAGGAATATATGGAGAAGATGGAGCGATCAAGGACTCCCTGGAATAACAAAACTAATTCACACACCTCCCTTATAACCAGAACTTTGTCTCGTCATGAACATCTACTCCCCGGTTAGGCTCCCCACGTCTCCCCTGCCCTCAACGACGTCCACAATCCGCTGGCAAAAAAGGGGCGCGATCCTCTTGGCGAATTTTGAATTCGGGTGGGAATCGTCGCTGGCAGAGGCATATTGATCTTTGAAGTAAAGGCCGCCTTCTGTCTCCAGTTGATAGAAATCCCAGATGTAAATGTTATCCCCGGATTCATCCCATTCATTCCGTACCCATTCAAAAAACTGTCGGGCACGTTGGGCTGATTCTTTGGTAGTAGCTCCTTTCACCTGGGCAGCTCCGGTCCATACGATGAATTGGATATCAGGAAACTCGTGCATTTTCTCTTTCAAAGCTTGATACTGAAGCTGATAGTTTTCAATGGATTTGACATCGGATGCGACATCGGCTTCACCAGTATCTTCTTCAATATCACTGACTGGAAAACAATGCTTCCAAATGATTACCTGATAGTCTCGGGTGAGCATTTCCAGTGTCGGTTCTTCCATATATGGGGAATCACCCGCGTTATTCACCCAAATATTCCAATAATCATAGGGATAATTACTCCAACCATAAGGATCATCTTTGGGAAATTCTTGAGATTCAATACCATATTGAGTCTCATTCTCGTTGTTGTACCGTTCAAACCATCCCGGTACTCCTCCATCCCAAATGGCCTGACCGGTGCTGTGATGGAGAAAAATAATGCGGATTTCTTGGGCAGAAGCGGTAGCAGTCAAAAGAAAACCACCAGGGGAGCTAATCAGAGATACAATTAACAGGAGATAAATGAAAAAAACTCCCAAAATTAGGTTCTTTCTTATCATTGGTTTTTCCCTCCTTGATATAGGCTAAAATCACTTCTCCCCCCTCTTTTCTCTGTGGAGGAGAATGATAACTCAAAGTACGCGTTGCTTTTAAAACGCCCTCTTTCAAAAGTGTATAGGGGGTTTGACTCATCAAACCCAAAATTGA
>CAYSWT010000153.1:0-4604 GCA_964434845.1 uncultured Atribacterota bacterium
ACTGTGAACTGTAAACAGTGAAAAGAATCTGTCATTACGAGGAGGCGAACCGTTTGTTGGTTGGCCGACGTGGCAATGACAGATTCAAAAGAGGTACTTGGTAAATTTATTGACCCCATTACCTCTAAATTAATTTCTGGGATGCTATTTTGGTAGAACCAAATCGGGTGATGGTGTCTCTTCTTTTTTTATAACGGTAATTTTGGATTTCATCCAGGATCCTTCTTCAACGAATAAGCAGCCGGTATGAATATCCCCTTCACAACGCCCCTGATGAGAAAGGTATAGAAAAGAGACCCGGGCGATACCACGAAAATGACCCTCAATATATAAACAACCAGCTTCTATCTCAGCAGTGACTTTGGCGCCTTCGGCAATGATGACGATCGGGCATTGAATTTTCCCGTGGACCTCTCCTTCCAGGCGGATCAGTCCATCTACTTTGACGGTGCCATAAAAAATGGTATTCACCGGAAGATACAATTCAACCGGGTATTTTTTAATAGCTCTTTCAATAAAGTGCTGATTAGAATGGTAGCGAACCTTGTCGCGCCAGGTGCATAAAATGCTGTACCAGTCCATAGAAAAAATTTTAACATAACAGGAGACATTCTCGCTATAAAAAAATACGTAAAATATCATATCCAACTTAAACAAAGGGATATGGGAGAGGATTTGAAAGGGAACAAGAGCGGTTAAAGGTGAAAGGTTTAAAGACGGAGAAAAATAAAAGACGAAAAGATCGAATCCCTCTCAATCTCCCTTTATCCAAAGGGAGAGGTTCGAGAAAGGGTGATTAATTAATGGTTTTTTTGTAGGGGTTTGATTTATCAAAACCGAATTATTCAAATATCGGGCGCAATAAATTTGAGCCCCTACAATTGTTATCGTTATTTTGTAAGGATATGATTTATCGAAATCATCATTTTTCTGAATGAATAAAGAGACAAAAAACCCCCGGAGGAACTCTCCTCCGGGGGTTTGGTGCTTCAAATGATGCTGGAATTAGAAGCTGACTTTGAGTTCGGCTTCGAGAGTACCAGCGTTGTCTACAATGTTTCCAGTCCAATCATCGGCGTAATCATCTTCCCAGGTGCCAATTTCGTAGCTCAGGGTCAGGTTGGTTTTGCTCGCCATTTCCCATTCAATTTTTGCCATGGCGCTCCAGGGTTGGACGTTGGCTGGAGTGACACTGTCGTAACGACCTTCAACGGTAAGGGTGGTCTTTTCTTCGATCCATTCATAAGCCAGTGCACCAACCGCGGTGATTTCGCTATTGGCGGAATCATACTGACCTCTCGCGCTGAAGTAGGCGGCATTGTTTTCATTGCTTAGGTCGAGCGGGTAGTTCAGGTACGCACCGTAGACCTTGAAGCTGCTGTCCATTAAGTCGTATTCAGCATGAATCTTTCCGGTTTCACCTTTGGCGGCATCAGCTGGCACGAAAGTTACTAGACCATCAATTTTGCTGGTGGTCATAGCGCCGGTGGAAATAGCGGCTGCCCAGTCATAAGAAAGATCCAGAGTCCACTTATCATCGCCTTCTTCGCTACCGGAAAGATTGAAGGTTCCAGTTACGCCAAAGCCCATTTCATCATCGCTGAATGCGCTGGTGGAAGTAGCTGAAGAAGCTGGAGTGAATCCATCAAGTATATAGTGCCCGTCAACTGTAATGGTGGCATCTTCAGATGCTTTGATTTCGAGTTCGCCAGCGACAGCGTACGCTCCGGACAGAGCAGCATAGGCACCTTCAACTGTCAGCTTGACATCGGATTCGCTAAAGTCAGTCCAGGCATCGGCACTGATGACTAGGTCGCTTCCAGCATTGTAGAATTCAGCTCCTTCGGGCATCCAGGTAGCCATAACGCCAACCTGTTCCCATTCGGCGCGGACGGCATAGAAAGTGTTGGCATCACCGAGAGCTTTCCACATAATGTCGCTATCTTCCGGAGTGTAGGTGATATAGAACCCTTCGTAATCAAGGTCGTAGTCACGATCGTCATCCGGGTCATCCGGCTGGTAATCACCGAGCACCAGGCCGAGGCCCAGCTTGTTCTGTCTGATTTCTCCAGCCTGGATGTACCATGGATCTTTCTGGTAAATCAGGTAGAAGTTGTCAGCGAGAACAGTCGGGTCGGTGGTTCCAAAAGTGTTGCTGATATTCAGTTCAACGCCGGCAGTGGTGTAATCATTGATAGTGGCAGTGATGTAGAGATTGGTGGAGTCTTCCCAGGTAGCATTAGTTTTGCCGGTGTCAGTTGGGAAGTAGGCATCATAGGTGGCGGTGAAATCTCCGGTAACTTTCACTGGTTCGGCGTATTTTTCGAGCAGAGCCACCCTGTCTTCCAAGGCTTTGATGGCTTGGCTGTTTTCACCGAGAGCCTTTTTGAGGTCTTCAACGGTGACACCGAGGTTCTTCAGTTCATCGGCGAATTCCTGGACCAGCTTTTCGAGCATGGCGATGTCGTCTTTGGTGGCGAGGCCAGCTTCGTTAACATACTGCTCCATGTAACCGAGGGCACGGGCGATTGCCTGAGCAAATTCATACCGGGTCAGGGCACGGTTTCCGCCGAAAGTTCCATCCGGGTAACCAATAATGACGCCTTTGGCTGCCAGGCTTTGTACAGCATCATATGCCCAGTGATTCAAGGGCACATCAACAAATGGATTGGCCAGAGCCGGAATGGCTAAAGCCAGAACGAGTACCAACGCGATTAACAGTTTCTTCATGATGTTTCCTCCTTGGTAGGATGTTTTGATTTTATCGAGCCTTTGGTCTGTCCAAGGAGGGCGTGCTCAAGAGTATCCATGTTTCCTCTCGAAACCCTTCTTTTCAGGCTTCAGGCTACTGTCTCAGTCCCCTCTCCCGGGCCTACCAATTCGTTACACCTCCTTTCTTTAACCCTGGGAGTTTGAGACCAGATAGTCCCCGTTCATAAATACATACATAAATACTATACGTCAAAAAATTCATTTTGACTACAGTTTATAGAAAAAAATTTAAAGAAATTGCACGACTTGGGTTCGATAAATTAAGCTTTACTTAACATAGCAAATAATCATAAAAAAGAAAACCCTGAAACGATTAATTTTTTGGATTTCTTTGAAATTTTCTCCAGGCATTTATTTTTTGAATGACCTGGTTCCAGGAGGTTTCTCGGGTGAAAGCCAGAAGTTCATATTTCGGATTATATGGATCATAGGGGAAATAAATGCTGAGACCGTGAGAACGGCCGACTTCAGAGCCATTGGTACGGTTGTACAGGACGACTTGAGGGAGAAGATTGCTAATAGTAAGCGCAGCTGTTTTTACTTCGGGAGAAAGAATCCTGTTATTATTCGTAAGAAGTGACGCCAAATCACCGAGATCGATAAAATCGTAATCACTGAAATATTGGGATGAATCCCCGGTATCCATATAAATGAATGGTGATGTTCTGGTGTCGGAGAGAATTGCCCGGGATAATTGTCCGATTCCAGCAACCAATTCATTCATCTGGCTGAGGTCGGTCACCGAGATAGTGATGTTTTGAGAAGGAAATTGCTGGACATAGCTGTCAGCAGTTATTCTTGCCAGTTGGATTTCATCCATGGCGGGATTGACGGTTAAGTTCCCTAACAGAGTGGTATAATCCCAGCCTTCTCCGGGGACACTTTCCTGAGAGGAAACCAGAATGCGGGCGGTATCGCGGATTTCATAAGCCACTTCGACCATCGCCATCAAGCAGGCATCCATACCTAAGAAATTGATCGGACGACCAAGCGCTAATTTAGCTTCCTGCAATGCCAGACCTAATTCGGGAATAGAGATGGAATCATTGAATGAAGTTTGATCGAAAGAAATATTTTTCCCCTTAAAACCGGAGCCGTGGTTCCAAAGAATTAGAGCATATTTTTCAGCAGGATATTTATTTGCACAATAACGGACAAAATCAACGAGAGTCGACCAGTTTCCCATATTGACTTCCCCGAGTTGCTGAAGCACCGGGGAAGTGATTTCTGAAAGGTTATTGTCTTTTTGGATAAGATAACGAGCGGCAGGACCGCTGAGAGAATCATATTGAACGACAATCTTCACTTTATCGGTCGAACCCACCATTTCCATAGAATTGATGTCGGCAATTGCCTGGCTTTCCAAATCGTTATCGCCGTTCAGGTAGATCATGACCGTCCAGGTATCTCCCCTTCGGCCAGGACCGGATGGTCCAGTTAGAGAACCAATGCATCCGTTGAGGATAAAGACGAGGGAAAGGAGGAGAAGGGAAAGGATAAATATCCAATAATCGAATTTATTTTTTGGTGGTTTCAGTTGATCGATGCTCATTTATACAACCTCCTCATAGAATCGGAACCAATCATCTTTTACCTCTCATTTTCCACCTTTTGTTCTCCCTTTATCCAAAGGGAGAAGCATGGGAAATAACAATAAAAAGATGAGATCCTCCCGCCTTCAATAAACAAAGGCTCAGGATGACGGCATAAACAACATACATTTATAGTCATCCGTCATTCCCGAATGTTTTTATCGGGAATCCAAGTCTTTTCCATTTCCTTTAGACCCCTGATAGAAACATTCAGGGGTGACGAGTAATTAGGATCCTGTG
>CAYSWT010000154.1:0-4589 GCA_964434845.1 uncultured Atribacterota bacterium
ACCATGATCACTCCGATTAAAGATACGGCTCCTCCGATGAGCGAAACCAGCGAGGGCATCTCTTTGAGCCATATCCAGGCGATAAAAATGGCTAAAGCTGGCTGTAAATAAATGAAGCTGGTAACTACTGCGACTGGCGTCCTGGAAAGAGCAAAGGTCCAGGTGAGATATCCAATGGCTGCTGGAAATAGGCCTAAATAAACCACCGCCAGTGTATTGGAAAGAGGTGATTGATGAATGGTGGTGACGAGCCCTGGTAAAAAATACAGGAGAAAAAGGGTGCCTCCCCAAAAGGTATAACAGGTGAGTTCCAGCGGACTATATTTCTTGAGGTAGGGTTTTTGAAAAACAATATAAATACTGGAAGAAAAGGCAGCCAGGAGAATTAAAAAAACCCCGATATTCAAATTGAATTGCTGGTTTTCGCCCAAGACGATGAGAACTCCTCCGGTAAAACTCACCAAAATCCCCAGCCATCCGATTTTTTTTAAAGTTTCACTCAGGAAAAAGAGTGCCAGGATCGATGAAAAAATCGGGCTCGAAGCAATGATAAGACTGGCGGTACCGGCAGTAACGGTTTTTTCGCCATATACCAGGGCGGTATGATAGACTGTTATTCCTAAAAAACCCTGGATAGCTATCGCCGGTATGTCTTTTAATTGAGGCAATCGTATTTTACGGGTGAAGAGTGAATATACCATTAAAAACGATGAAGCTACTAAAAACCGTAAGAGGGCAAGATGGCCTGGCTGATAAGAATGAAGTCCAGCGCGGATTCCGGCAAAGGCCGATGACCAGAAAAGAACGCTCACCGATACCGCGATCAAAGCTTTTTTATCCATTTTAGGAGACATTACCGCCTCCGGCATGAGATGGAAAAAGCGAATAGTAAAAAGAATAGATATTTCTGCTTTAATATATTACATTTTGAAGTAGGTTGAGTTTTCATCATTACGATAGTGTCTGGGTATTTTCCCGGCAGGGATGTCTATTCACTCGATCGATCTTTTCAACCGGTCCAAACCAACGCTCACCTCTTCTCCCAAATGGAAACGAACGATATGTCTTTTCCCATTCTGGAGAGCATAATAATCGCCCAAAGCCTGGAATTTGATAAGAGCACCGAAACTGACGGTTGACTGCCAGGAACCGGCTTCATCCGGAATGGGCAAATCTTCAGTTGGTTCAGACGTGAATTGGATAAAATATCCATTTCCGGCATCTCCCTTATGGAGTTGCCCGGTGGAGTGCAGAAATCGCGGACCATATCCAACGGTGGTTGCCACTTGAAAAGTGTCTCGCAAAGCCGTACATAGCCCCTTGAGAAGACATTCGGTTTCACGGGTCGGTTGTACATAAGCCTGGATGGCAATATAATCCCCAGGATGGCAGGGGCTCAGAAATACCCTCAACGCTTCATAGGGATCTCGGGCTTCGATATCCCCATATACCACCATTCCCTCCTGCGAAACCAATGGTTGAGGTTCATCCAGTTGAGAATTCTCTGAATATTTTTTGATAATCTGTCGGGTGATTTTTTTTGAAATTTCGACATTAGGCTGGTTAAATGGGTTGATCTCCAGACGATGCCCGGCAACCGCAGTTGCCAGCTCCCAGAGGAAAAATTGTCCGCCAATATCATAATAATCCTTGAGTTCTAGGTGAATCATCGGTTGTCCGGAAAGAACCAGGTTGTGAAGTTTTTCCTCCCAGGTGGAATCCATGAAGGGTGAAGACATTGCAATAAAAAGCCGATCTTTAAAGTAAGAAATCGGTTCACCCAAAGATTCCTTCACTACCGGTAAGATCCCATTCTTCTCTTTTCCGGTGCTTTCCGCCAGCAGCTGTTCCACCCAGTCTCCGAAACTTTGAATATCCGGGGTAAGAATAAAGGTTGCTTTATCTCTCCAATTCTTTGCCATTTCAGCCAGCAGTGTTCCTAAAAATGCCGCTGGATTGTCCGACACTGGCACCTCGGGACCACACCTTTTCATCATTACTTGCGCTCGTTCCAATAATAATGATATATCGACTCCGATCAACGCCGCCGGAACCAGGCCAAAATGAGAGAGTGCCGAATACCGCCCACCAAGATTGGGATTATTGAGAAATATCTTGCGGAAACGATAAATACGGGCTAAATCGATCATCGCACTCCCCGGATCGGTAATCAGGATAAAATGCTCACAGGCGTGTTCTTGTCCAAGTTTTTCCTGAGCCAAAGTATAAAAATATTTAAAAAAGGAAAGGGTTTCGATCGTCCCACCCGATTTGGTGGAAACGATAAAGAGTGTTTTTTGATGATCAAGGCGGCGGGCATAAGATCGGATCATTCCCGGGTCGGTACTATCGAGTACCCACAGATCGAGATAGCCTTCTTTCACCCCAAAGGTTTTCTGATAGACCTCGGGAGCCAGGCTCGATCCACCCATTCCTAACAGAAGAACCCGTTGATAACCTTCTTTCAGTAACTCATTCACCAAGGAATTGATCTCCGGAATTTCATTTGTCATTTCCTGCGCGATATGGAGCCATGCCAGACGATTGGATATTTCCTCCGGACTGTTTTTCCAAACCGTATAATCGCGATCCCAAATGCGTTTTATAACTTGATTCTGCTCCAATTCCCGTAAGGAATTCTCAATTATACCCCGATAATTATGCAAATGAACGCTCTTCAGCAGTTTCTTCATGAAACAACCTCCCGGTAAATAACAATTGAGGATCTTTTGAATGAACAACTCTCTACATAATATAAACAATGTTAAATAAGAAGAAATGGAGAAGAATTGAAGCATTAATCCCAATTTGAATACTTGGAAATAAACCGATATTGCGGCGTGGAATCAGCAAGGGTTTAATATACCTTATAGTAAGGCCTTCTATTTTTCGCCACTATTCACGGTAATTTGGATATTTTGTAAACCATTGCTTTCAAATTCTTTTTCATATTTCTTTCTAAATTCGTTTCTTTTGAGAAGAAATTCCTTATCGCTCATCTTTTTAACATCTTTTTCTCCATATTTCATGAAAATATCACGAACCGCCAGCCGATCAATCAACTGCTCCCAGAAGGAATTCACTTCAAAATTTTCAATATAATCTGGAGACTCGCTGCGTTCAAAAAAATCGTCGGAGGGTAAAAATTGATTGTATTCTTTATCCCAATCAACCAAATTTTCCAGCTCAAAATCCTTGGCCCAAGACATAATCTTTTGCTCAAAAACCCGGTATTTTTCGGTACCAGGGTCTTCCTCACCTAAATAAGTATGAAAAACATAATCCGCGATATAAATCATATCCAATAATAATTCGTATTCCTGTTGATTCATTTCAATTTTCATTTAATTTCCCTCCAAACGAGGATCACAATTTACCAACTATTATACCTTGTAAGCATGGCATAAGGTAAAAGATAAATGTGTGATTTAATACTTTACCGCACCTGCGGTTAAGCCCCGGACCAGGTATCTCTGAGTTGCAAAAGTGATGATAATAGATGGAATCATTAAGATAGTAGCCATAGCGGTTAAACCCTGCCAGTCAACTTGAACAAACCCAATAAATTCTGAGATCACCACTGGTAAAGTTTTGGTGGAAGCTCGAGTGAGAACCAATGCGAAGAGGAACTCATTCCAGGACCAGACAAAAGAGAGAATAGCGGCGGCGGCCAAGCCTGGAGCAACACTGGGAAGCATGATCCGGTTAAAAAGCTGCCAGCGGCTGCAGCCATCAATCAGTGCCGCATCGTCCAGGTCTCTGGGGATCTGGCGGAAAAAACCAGCCAGCATAAAAACGATAAAAGGTAGACCATAGGTCGAATGAGCAAAAACCAATACCTGGCGGGTGTCAACCATGCCCAAGCGGGAAGCTAACAGAAAAAAAGAAGGAAGGAGTGCAATGGGTGGGAACATCCTGGCAGAAATAATAGCCAGCGATATCCAATTATATCCAGCAAAGCGCCAGCGAGTGAGTGCATAGGCAGCCAAAGCACCAAAATACATAATAATAAGAGTAACACTTCCGGCAACAATAAAACTGTTCAGAAGATAACGCCCAAAGTCCTGCAGTTGAAAGATACGTTGATAATTTTCCCAGGTGGCGCGAAAGACAAGAACCGGTTTCTCGGTGTACACATCCACCCGTTGTTTTAACGAGGTCGAAGCAATCCAGAAAATCGGAAAAATAAAAAAAAGAACAATACAAACCAGGATAAAATAAAATATAATCCAAAAAATAAATCTTTTATAAGTTACTGGCTGCTTCATTTGAATTGTTTCCTTTCATTCCTCGTACAGATAAAATTGTGTGAATTGTTAAAAGAAATACTCTTCATCTATCCTGGAAATACAGTGAGTAGTGAGCCGTAAGGAGCTGTGGAACTGAGGAACTGTGGAAGTGTGGAAGTGAAAAAACTTTAATAATCCACCCTCAACCTCATCTTCTCTCCATCTGCCCTTATCCAACTCAACACCTCAACCTCTCAACAACTCAACATTTTGGTGTTTCCATACTCACATGGTGCTGCGTAGCAACATGGCGGTCTATCCTGGAAATACACCAGGATATCAGCCTACGGCATAAGATAA
>CAYSWT010000155.1:0-4577 GCA_964434845.1 uncultured Atribacterota bacterium
AAACATTCAGGGGTGACGATTAACATCGAATCCTGTGACAGTTTCCAGGATAGATTATTCTTTATATTTCCAACACTGTTCCAGATTGAAGGGACAGAAATTTCCCCGGCATGGCGTTTGCTATTCGTGCAATGGCATGAAATCCGGTGCAATGACAGGGGGCAATTTTTTGGATATTCAATTGATCCAGGTCGTGCATGGTTTCATCGATGCGGTCTTCAGAAGCTTGATAGAGGTGGAATCCGCCAATAACGGCATGAATGTGCTCCTCGCCAGTCATTTCCTGAGCATGATGAATGGTGTTGACAATACCCCGGTGGGCACAACCAGTAATAATGACTAATCCTTGATCGGTACAAATAACCAATGACTGATCATCATTCATTGGATCAGGCTGATAATTTTCACCAACTTTTACAAACAAATCACTCTCTACTTGCTCATAATTATTGGTTATCGCTACCTCGCCAGTCGTGTACGTGTTATCAGTTAATTTATATGGCTCTCTCGATAGATGAAATCTGGCTCCTCGACTTTCCAACTCTTCAGGACGAAAAGGAATTCCACAAAAAACATACTTACCATCATTCTCCAACACATATTTATGGGTCCAAATGTCGGGATGAGCGATGATGCTGACTTCTCTGTTGTATATCAGGAGGTTTTGCAGTCCCCCGGTGTGATCGGAGTGCCCATGACTGAGAACCATATAATCGATAGATGAGAGATCAATTTTCGCTTGGCGAGCATTCTCAATCGTAATCGAGCTCATGCCAGCATCAAAAAGAACCCTTATCCCATCTAATTCAATGAAAAAGCTCAGTCCCCATTCGGCGAGATAACCGTAGCTGGCAGTGTTTTCGTCGAGAGTGGTAATTTTGAGCTTCATAAAGGGCACCAATCCTTTCTTTAGAAAATAGTATTCTTACTCAGCCAATACTTTTCGATAAAACTCTACTAAATCTTTTTTCAAAGCAGCGTGAGCTTCGGGATTGGTGTATATCATATGCCCGCCTATATAAAAACGGAGGGTGATATTCTCGCGACGTTCCGCTGGCAGGTCGAAGTGATTCACACTGTACAGCACCGAATCATAGGGGCATTCCAAATCATAGACCCCGCTGGCGATAAAAACTTTGAGAAAATCACAACGACGCATCGCCTTGCAAAGCCAGTTGCTGATATTGGGATATCCAAGGCTGATAGTTCCGTCATATTGTGGAACTGGTCGACCTGACTCCCAATTCCATTTTTCATAAACTTCTGCTGATCCAGAGAGATATGATAACGGGTTTTCATATTTCAGCTCTTTTTTAAAATAATCGGATAAACTGGTTTTAAATGGACCAGTTAAAATAAAGAAACTGGGGTCGTCTTCGTCGGCATACGGTCCAGGAAAGGTTACCCGCACGTCATAAATACCGATTGATAGGCCCTTTTCACCAAGCAATTCAGTAGCAAAGTCATCTTCAAAAACTCGTAAATTATGTTTGTCGATATACTCCTTGGAAAGCCCGGTATAATCACTTAACTTGAGAATAATTTGTTCCCTTTCTTCGCTGCTCAGGGCACTCCCTTTCCAGAGAGCTTTTATATAATCATTTTCGACCCAGTGCCTGACTTCCTGCAATGCCATATCCAGATCTCCTTGGAGTCGAGGATTGATTTTTTTGTGGTACCAAGCAGCCGCTGCATAGGTCGGGATGGAAAGAGCCAATGCTCTGTCACTAAGAGAACTCCATTGAATATTTTCAAAATCAAAAACTGGTGAAATACAAACAATACCCGATGGGTAAATTCCTTCATCCTGAAGTACCTTAGCCAATCCTGCTGCTCTCGTTCCACCATAACTTTCACCGGCAATAAATATTGGTGAGATGGTACGGCCATTTCCAGTTAAATATGCCCGAATAAATTCCGCTACGTTGTGAACGTCTTCACTGACTCCCCAAAACTGTTGAGAGTTAGTATCCCCAACTACATGACTGTATCCAGTTCCTACCGGATCGATAAAAACCAGATCAGTTATATCCAGCAAAGAATTCGGATTATCCACCACTCCATAGGGTGGTGGAAGAAGTCTGGTTCCATCTTTGCTTTTCTCCACCACCCTTGGTCCAAACGCTCCCAGATGAAGCAGCATCGATGCCACCCCCGGTCCCCCGTTGAAAGAAAAAGTCACCGGACGGTTCGCCTGATTGTCAACACCCTCACGGGTATAGGCAATATAAAATATTTGTGCCTGCTCTTTTCCGCTTTTCCGATCAAAAATCGGACAAAAACCAACAGCTGCCGTATAAGCGACCTCTTTACCACCAACCATGATCGTGTGGCGGGTGACTATTGTTTCATTTTGCTCAGTTGCCCATGCCAGCGAAAATTGGTAAATTCCACTTAATTCCATTAACAACCAGGTGGTTCCACAAAACAGGAATACCAAGCAAAACCATTTATTTTTCAATAAGTTATATTGAGTCATCTTCATTTCTGCCTCCTATTTGATAAATATAGTAAAAAATAAAAGTATTAAACAAACTCACTTTGAGCAACAACCAGACCTTTATTTTGGAAACGCTATGACGAGTAACGATTGAAAAAAGCTGTCATCCTCAGCAGCGTCTATTACTACGTGAGGATTTCATCTCCTTCTGTAACTGCGAGGTCGGCAGTCTACGACGTCGTATGTATAATTGAAATTATGAAAGGATAAAATAATACGCTTGGGAAAGACGTCCAAGCATATGTCGTGGCAATCTCATCCTTAAATTTTTTCAACTGATGGGCTCTCACGTTGTCCAACCCTAATACGGTCGGTCTCCTCGCAATGATGAATTATTGTAGCGACAATCACTGGCATGTCGAACCTTTGGTTTTCATTATCATATAGTACTGCATAGCAGCATGAGCATCTACTCCGGTAACTCTCCGGATTGAAAAAGTGTCCAGGGTTGTGAGGGCCGATCTTTCAAATATCCGATGAGATGTTCCCATTGGGGATGCTCGTTAATGAATTGGGTTGCATTAAACTCCATACCAGAAGAGTTTCCCCATCGCCCCCAGAAAGCGAATTGTCGCGCCAGGTCACTATCGGTGACTTTTCCATCTAAAGCACCAAATGGTTCATAAGGAACTGGATGAGTACCAGTAGTATTGACAAATTCGAAAGCATCGAGATAATAGTGACTATCGACAGTCCGGTATCCAGGTTTCTCTTTTTGTAGATAGACATCATAATGGTCAGCTAAAATCTTTTGAGCCACTTCGATATCAATTTTTCCCTTATATTCATTCATGAGTTGGGTGAGTCTTACCCTCCTCGCTCCTGAAGGTTTTCGAATATCAACAAAGTTACTTCCAACACATTCCAGATTCCGTATCCGGTTATCAAGGGCGGCATTAAATCCAATGAAATACCCATCTTTTTTCCGTTCAACATTAAAAAACTTCAATCCTAATTCGAAACGCATAATTTCCCCGCTCTTTATGTCTCCCAACAGCCAGGAATTGGCATACCCACCATTATTCTGTTTTTTCATTATGGTGACAAAATCATCGAGAGTATTTCCATATTGCATTGCTTTTCGAACCCGATAAAATTCCGGCGATTCATCTGCTTTATAGGTATTGAATCCTCCGATCGTGGTCTCGACCCCTACGATTCCGGCTCCGGTAATGAAAAAATCGGAAAAACTATCAATATAACCAGGAGAGCTTTGCATAAACATACGATTCCCCTGAGATGGAACAATATCAAGAATAAGATTTATGAATTGACCGCAAATAAAATCATTCCAGGAATTATGAGCTATCACAATTTTTCTGTCTGTGGTCATAGATCCGGTGGCAATAAAAGCACTGCAATGTTCCTTTTCAGGTATATCAATTTTGGCATACGTTTCCTGGGCAGCAAGTGGCCACCAATATCCAATAAGTTCTTCATATCCGTTCCAAGCAAGAATTTCCGCATAACTGACAGGGGTTCCTGCAGCAGTCGCTCCATCAGCAATCCCTTTCATTTCCTCAACGAACTCAGGATCAATAAATTTAGAGAACATTCTCTCCGCGGCATCGACAAAAAACTGCCATTCCATCCCAGTATTAAATGGAGTTATATACTGGACGGCTCTCAGAATATCTTTTATTTCTGGAGCGGCAAGATAACCATGCTGGTAACCTCTTTCATAGGGATTGCCCTCGATATGAATAAAGACCCATCCATTCTTTTCAAAGCGATAGCCTTTATCATAACGAATAAAGGTTTTATTTTCAGAAGCCCCTGTGGATAAACTAATAGTGATTAATAAAATGCAAAACAACAAGAAAAGCCAATATTTTTTGCGGTCCATTTTTATTCCCTCCTTTTGTAATACTGTAAATAACAAATGGTAAATTGTAAATGGTAAATGAATATATTAAGGAGCATTTTTTATACATATGGTAGGCTTGAGAATTCTCCTCTTGTGAAAAATATTACTTATGCTATACACTAACTGAGACCCTCCTGCCGTATAGCAGCACCATTTGAGTATGGAAACACCAAAATGTTGAGGTGTTGAGAGGTTGAGGTGTTGAGTTGG
>CAYSWT010000156.1:0-4558 GCA_964434845.1 uncultured Atribacterota bacterium
AAATGACCTTGAGAAATCGAGGTCCATGAACCCGGCCGAGAAAACATTTCCGCCCGTTTATCCTTTCATAGACTGGCTGAGCAAGATGGTAGTGCGTAAAAAAATTCAAGGCTATTCCCCCCTTATCTTGTATTTTATCTCATATATCTGTATTATATTCTAACATATTCTTTATAATAATGAAATATTTTAAAGGGGGCCAATGAAAAAAATGTCTTTTGGACAGTATCTTAAAAAGAGGCTCAAAGAGCTAAAAATTCGGCATTATCAATTCGCCGAGATGGTGGGGGTGAGCTATATGACCGCCGTCTCCTGGACGACCGGAAGGGTTCACCCCAAAGCGAAATATATCCCTTCCATCGCCTTGATCCTCAAAACCACCGAGGGCAAGCTCTACCGCATGATGGGAATTAAAACCAAAAAGAACAAGAGGCAAGACTACCTCATCATCCCGGTGCTCCATTCCCGGCCGTCGTCTTTTGACAATGCGGGCGAAGCACAAGACGATGAGATCGTCCTCTCTCCCAACCTCCTCCCACTCCCTGATCCGGAGCAATACCGCTTTTTTGCGTGCATCATTGAGGGGAGATACTTTATCTTCACCCCGGACCTCCCGGCAAAAAACGAGGATACGGTGATCGTCGAGCTCCCCGAGCAGAAAGCGCTCTCCCTGGAGCGCTATTTCGAACTTGAAGGACAAATCTACTTTTCTCATGCCGAGAAAGGCTTGACGAAGGGAGCGAGGGAGAACGTCCTGGGAGTGGTGATGGCTGAGGTGAAGGTAGGAAGGGAGGGGTAAGCTGGGGTGAGCCAAGAGATCTGCAACTTAGACGGCGGAGAGAGAAGGGTTTGTTGAAAATATATAAACCAAACTTTATACAGGAGTGAGAGGAACCTTAATTCTTATAATTAATTCTTTTTTCATTCACTCTGAAGAATCCGATCGGTTCCAATAAACTGATTGAGTTCTTCCTTATAACTCCGCCACTGAGGCATAAATTTATCCAGATATGCAACGAATCGGTCGTTATGTTTACGCTCTATGAGGTGCAGCATTTCATGGACAATAATATATTCCAAGCAATGTTCCGGCTTTTTGGCCAGTTCAAGGTTCAGCCAAATCCGCCGGGCTTTAATGGTGCACGTGCCCCATCTGGTTTTCATTTGCTTTACTCCCCAGTCCTTTACCTCAACCCCGATGATTTTTTGCCACTTATCAATAAGAGCTGGGATTCTTGCTTTTAATTGTCTCCGATACCATTCAGTCATGACCTTTTTTCTTTTCTCTAAACTGCTTCCTTTTCGCACATAGAGATCAATATATTCTTTATTGCGAATGATCACCCTGGGGGGTCCCTGGTGATAAATGACCTTCAACAGATACCGTTGACCTTTAAAATAGTGGCTTTCACGGCTGACATACTCCCGGGGAACTTCACGCTTCTGTTGGAGAAATTTAGCTTGTTGTTTTTTGATCCAATTTAACTTCGAAAGGGCAAAGATTCTGACAGTTTCAATGTTCATCCGATGGGGGGCTGAAATTCTCACCTTTCCATTAGGAGGGAGGACGCTGAGATGCACGTTTTTTATATCTTTTTGAACCACGTCCACCCAGAGAGTCCCCAGTTGTATTTGCTGGGTCTTAATAGTCATCTTGTTGCCTCACAATCGCAAATATTCGTTCTACTTCATGAACATCTTTGAATATTTTATAAAGCTCACCCTTGATTTCGTTTTCTTTGGCTTGGTTTCCTCTCCAATCGGATTTCTTCACCGCTTTGATGGCAGCATCTACCCGCAAGGCCAGGACTTCATCTTTGCCCAGGTTGTTAAACAAGTGTCTTTGGGCGTGAGTTTTTAAATGAGGACTATATTGCCCAGCATTCCCACTTTGGACTTTTTTAGCTAATTCTGCAATTCTTTTCAAATAGGTTATATAATCTTGAGCCTGGGCTCGTCGTTCTTTGATGATTTCATTTAATAGCTTAGACATTTCTTCAAAGTAAGCTGGATCAATAAGGTGCTCTTGAATGATTCTTTGACGAATGTTATTGATGATGGTTTCGGCTACCGCTTCCTGGTTGTTCTTAATGCCCTCGGGTAAGGTATTGATCGCATCAGAGAGGTCTAATTTTTCAATCAACTCCAAGAGGGTTTGGTTTTCAAAGTTGGAGATCGTTTGGCTTGCTTCCGCCTCAATATAGGTATCGATCAGGTGCCGCATATCAGCTTCATAGGTTTTAGTGTCCAGTTTCTCACCACTGGCGTTTTTAATCTCCTCTCTGAGATTTAAATAAAATTGAACTTGTTTTTTAATATATTCGATATCCGCTTTGGAATAGCCGGCTTCTTCCAATTCATCAGCGAGGTTGGCATATGCCCGAATCAACGCCACCGTGAGCTTATATAAAGCCGTCCGTTTCGTTTCGTTGTTTTTGAGGTCATCTTCATTTTCGGGATCGCCGCAGAAATATTTTATATAAGCCAGGGAATCTCTGGGTGGTGGAACCGGTTCACACAAAATGATGATTTCCTCCAATGCTTTTTCCAACTGTTCCCGACCCTTTTTCAATCTATTCTGCAATAACACATCGACATCTTTTTTCTCAAATGCATCATAATCAAGTTCTGATGTATACACCGCCACTGCGTTCTCAACTTTTTTGAAAAGGTCTTTATAATCAACAATATATCCAAATTCTTTATCATCAGAATCCAGGCGGTTTACTCGACAAATTGCCTGGAATAATCCATGATCTTGCATGCTTTTATCGATATACAAATAAGTGCAGGGCGGAGCATCGAAACCAACCAGAAGTTTATCTACCACGATGATTAGCTTCATTGTCGCCGGTTCTTTGATAAACTTCTCTTTGACTTCATCATCATATTTTTCGGTCGAAGTGTATTGAGTTCCCAGCAACTGGGTATAAACATTGTATATAAATTCTTTATCGGTTTCGGTATTGGCGCCGGTGTCTTCGGTGGTGATGTCTTTGGTATTGGGGTTATAGGAGGTAACCAATGCACATTTCCCTTTGAGTTCAGTCTTTTGAAACAACTCGTAATACCGGCAGGCATCAAAAATACTCGAAGCCACTAAAAGAGCATTCCCCCTCCCGCTGCTCAAACGGGGTTTGGTATTAAAATCTAGAATATTGTCTTCCACAATTCTTTCTAATCGTTTACTTGCACTTAAAACTTGCTGCATTGTGCCCCATTTCTTCTTGAGCTGGGATTTTTGAAAATCATTGAGCCCTCTGGTTTTGGCATCAAACCATTCATCAATTTTTCCCGGGGTTGATATTTTCTGATCGATATCACGAGCTTCATACACCAGATCCCGCACTACTTCGTCGGCCACTGCTTCGTTGAATTTATAGGTATGAATATACTTGCCAAAGACTTCCAAGCTGGTTTGTTTGTCTTGTCTTAAAAGCGGTGTGCCGGTAAAGCCAATAAAGACTGCTTGGGGAAGCATGGCTCTCATGGTTTTGTGGAGTTTTCCCGATTCTGTTCGGTGACATTCATCAACAAAGACAAAGAGTTCACCCACTGCTTTCGTCGGGTTGCTTTTTAACTCCTCGATAAAGGAATCGAAATTGTCAACATCTCGTCGCCCAAATTTATGGATCAATGAACAGAGTAAGCGGGGTAATGGACTTCCCAAATAATCCATTAATTCCTTGCCGCTCCTGGTTCGCACAATATCTTTTTCTCCGGCGTCGGAAAACACTCGTTCGATTTGTTTGTCAAGCTCGTCTCGATCGGTTATGATAACTACCCGAGCAGGAGGAATATTTTCTAAAATCCACTTGGCCAGCCAAACCATTACCAGGCTTTTTCCGCTCCCCTGGGTGTGCCAAATGATCCCTCCCTCTCGTTTTTTAACGCTTTCTTGTGCCGCTTTTACCGCAAAATATTGGTGATGCCGGCACAGTTTTTTCACCCCTCCATCAAAGAGCATAAAATGATAGATAATTTCCAAAAAACGTTTTTTGTCACAGAGCTTAAGGAGGTATTTATTCAATAAATTTTTTTCTTCCCCTTCTTCTTTCCATTTGAGGTAATACTTTTCCGGAGTGCCGATGGTGCCATAGCGCAACCCCTCGGTATCGTTTCCGGCAAATATCCATTGAATAGTGGAGAAAAACGGCTGAATAAATTCTTTTTTCTGGTTCACAATATTTTGCCGGATCCCTTCGCCCACTGAAATCGTGCTTCGTTTTAATTCCAGCACCGCGAGAGCAATGCCATTCACATAAATGACAATATCAGGCCGTTTATCATGCTGCCCAAATACCGTAACTTCCTCGGCAATGGCAAAGTCATTGGCTAAAGGATTTTTCCAATCAATTAATTCAACTGTTTCATGAAATTCACCGATATCAGCCTTGACCTTGACCCCATACCGTAAAAGATCATAAACTCTTTTGTTATTAGTATAGAGGCTTTCGTTGTCATTGTTGGCGGTTTGCTGGAGTTGATAGAGAGCTTTGTTGATTAAAACATCAGAGTAACCCTTTTTTTGAGAGAGATACTCCCGAAGGTATTCTTC
>CAYSWT010000157.1:0-4551 GCA_964434845.1 uncultured Atribacterota bacterium
GAAAAAATCATTGTTTATCTTAATATTAATCACCATTATAGTGAGTTTATTCACCATCCCTACTCTGGTTTCAGCTCAAGATAAAATTACCATCAATGTCCTCACCCAACCCCGAAGAGAATGGGAACTACTTGAAAAATATCTACCTGAATTCGAAGAAAAGGAAAACATTGACGTAGTGTTCCATTATTTTGCAGAATTGGAAAGAAGGTCAAAATCCCGTCTCGATGCATCAACTAAGGCCGGACAATACCAAGTTTATTATATCGACGAAGCGAATGTCGCCGAATTTGCTGCTAACAATTGGTTGGTCCCGGTGAAAGATTATTATCCTAAGGAATATGATTTTGCTGATTTCTCTGAACCCTTAGTGAAGGTTTTAACTTTTAATGGTGTTGTCTATGGAGCCCCTATGACCTTTGAAGGAAATGTCATGTTCTACCGGAAGGATCTTTTTGAAAAAGATGGCATTGCCGTTCCAAAAACCCTGGATGAATATTTGGAAGTTGTAAAACATTTCCATAATCCACCTGAACTTTACGGAACTGCAGTCCGAGGACTCCGCGGTTCTGGGATGAACGTCTGGAGATTCAGTCCTTATCTCAAGATGTTCGGTGGCCAATATCTTGATGAAAATGGTGTTCCGGTATTTAATTCACCTGAAGCCGTCAAAGCGGTTGAGTATTATATCGAACTTATCAAACGCAGCCCCAGCCCAACCATGTCGTGGTCGGATGTAATGGATAACTTTGCAGCTGGAAAAGTAGCCATCGTTGAATTTGCCAACCTAAAAATGGATTACTTGATGGACCCCAAGGGCTCGGTTGTCATTGATAAAATGGGATATGCCAAGCCGGCTGCCGGTCCCATGGGAGCAATTTCCAACACTGCCGTGCATGGATTGGGAATTTCTGTATCTGGTTGTCCAACCGAAGAACTCAAAGTTGCCGCCGGAAAATTCATAGGTTGGTTTACCAGTAAAGAAAATGAAATCCGAAAAGTCAAGGCTGGTTCTGGTTTAACCAATGCCAGAAAATCGACCTTTGATAGTCCGGAATTTGCCGCCGCGTATCCTGCTGATTTTGTAAAGGCTCAGAAAGAAATGATGACTATACAGCAAATGTGTATTTTGCAAATTCCACAATGGCCAGAAATTGGTGATTATCTTGGAGTAAAACTTGAAGAACTCTTCACCAAGGCTTTTGCTGGACAACCCTATGACATTCAAGCGGCATTGGACGACGCGGTTAATTACGCTAAAGAAGTATTAGGTAAATAATAAAAACACCTAAAAGGGGCTCATACCGGCCCCTTTTTCAATGTAAAATAGATTTCATTTCTTATTTGATATAATTATTTTAAACATTTACAATCCATCCTTTATAAGGAATCAAAGGGAGGACGTAAAAGTGACCAAAAAACAGTTTTTTTTGGTATTTATGATTCCTACTTTTATTATTTTGTTTTTTTTAGCCTTCTATCCTCTCATTAACGCTTTTTATTATTCATTGCAAAATTGGGATCTGCGGAGCTCACGGCCGATTAAATTTGTCGGATTAAAAAACTACATACAACTCCTCACCGATGCTCGTTTTCTCAATTCTCTCCGAGTCTCTCTCATCTGGTCAATTGTCACGGTTGGATTCTCAGTGTTCTTCGGTGCTGGTTTACTTGCTCCCATTGTCAATGATTATACCAAGGGAGGATTAAAAACAATCTGTCTTTTCGTCTTTACCATACCCGCCCTCCTTCCACGGGTTGGAGCTGCCTATATGTGGAGGTTAATGTATTCATCCTCTATTGGAATTATTAATTATTTCCTCAGCTTTTTCAAAATTGGTCCCGTCGGATTTCTGGAGAATCCATCCTATGCCCTTTACTCGGTAGCAGCCATTGATATATGGCAATGGACTTTCTTAATTACGGCTCTCACTATTATTCTTTTACAGGATATTCCCAAGGAAATCATCGAAGCTGGATCTCTCGATGGCGCCAAAAGATGGCAATTATATCGATATATTGTTTTTCCGGTAGTCGTTCCACCCTTTCTTTCGATTTTCTTTATTAAAATGATGGAATCTCTTCGTTCTTTCGACTTTATTTTTGTCCTAACCGCCGGGGGGCCCGGAATTGCCACAGAAACTCTTGATATGTACGCCTACTGGCAGGGAATTGGTTCTGCAGGCCGTGTATCTTATGCATCTTCCATGTCAATTATCATGCTGGTTATTACTATTATCCTCATCACCCTTGTGTGGAGGGGGTTAACCAAATGGCACGAATAAAAGGGAAATATATTCTATTCAAGATCGTCATCGTCATTATTATATTCATCGCTTTAGCACCAATTCTCTGGATGTTTATATCTTCTTTTAAATCTCGAGTCGACATAATTAGTTACCCCCCAAAACTTTTTTTTACCCCGGTTATGGATAACTATAAACGTGTTCTTCAAATGCCAACACTGATGCGAGGTCTCCGAAACAGTCTTATAATCGTTCCAATTTCACTCTTATTGGGATTTATATTCGGTGTACCAGTAGGTTATATCTTCGCCAGAATCAAATTTCGACGGAGTGCTGATTTAAGATTTTTTATTCTCTCACTGCGATTTATGCCTCCGGTCGCTGTCGCCCTTCCATTTTTTTTGGTTTGGATGCACTTGAAGCTTCTGGATAGTATGCCTGCAGTTATATTTACTTACCTTACGATATCAATCAGTACCATGATCTGGTTAACTATTGAATGTTTCAAACAAGTACCAATTGAGTGCGAAGAAGCAGCTCATCTTGAAGGCTGTACCCAGTTTCAGGTTTTTTCACGAATAGCACTCCCCATATCAATTCTCAGCATTTTGGGTATGTGCATTTTTATTTTTATTCTTCTTTGGAACGAATTTTTCCTGGCTTTTGTAATTACTTCTCAACGAGCAGTAACTATGCCAGTGGCTTCAGCCGCATTCGCCGTGGTCGGGATGGAAGTCCCCTGGGGGCAGATTTGCGCTTCAATTATACTTCTTTCTATTCCTCCCCTTATTTTGTCATATTTCTTTGTCAAGTTCTTACCCTATTTCTTTAAAGTTAGTTAATCTATTTTGAAAATACAATTTGTTAAACAGTTATAAAGCTGGCACTCCGAGACGCCTATTGCCTTTCATTGTTAAATACTTAGACCTAACCCCGTTTTTTATAGATATCTCCTCAAAGAAAGAGGTTTCCAGGGGTAGGAACGTAATAATGGATACATCTTTCTGCACACTGGGTCGGAAAAAACTTCGTGAAAAAGGTAATATGAATGGAAATTTTCCTGAACTTCTTTTTCAAAAGGGAGTGGTGTTTCTTCTCCAGGAGAAAAACCTTTTTTCTGATCTTTTTTGTCACTCATCTTTCCCTTTTTCCTCCTCTCTTCCCAATTTTTCCCTCATCCGGGTATCAGCCTGAAGGTTTTGCATAGAATAATAGTCCATAAATCCCAGCTTCCCTTCCTGCAGGGCATGGGCCAAGGCACGAGGAATCTCCGCTTCCGCTTCCACTACTTTTGCTCTCATTTCCTGAGTATAAGCCTTCATTTCCTGCTCCTTGGCAATAGCCATGGCTCGCCTTTCCTCCGCTTTGGCTTGAGCCACTCGCTTATCAGCTTCGGCCTGGTCGGTCTGCAACCGTGCTCCGATATTTTCACCGACATCGATATCGGCAATGT
Source organism: uncultured Atribacterota bacterium (assembly GCA_964434845.1). Lineage (GTDB taxonomy): Bacteria > Atribacterota > Atribacteria > Atribacterales > Atribacteraceae > CAYSWT01. The sequence goes on from CAYSWT010000157.1 coordinate 3,700, forward strand.
CAATGGAGAGGATCTCAAAAGCCGTTCCGGCATCCAACCCTTTTTCCAAAACCGTTTTGGAAATGGTATCCGGGTTTTCAAGAACAGTTTTGTGGGAAATAGACGAGCCGATGGTGGTAACAATTCCTTCTCCAACCCGGGCAATAATGGTGGCCTCGGTCGCTCCCCCGATCAACCGGTCGATGTTGGTGCGCACCGTCACCCGAGCTTTGACTTTTAATTCAATCCCGTCTTTGGCCACTGCTGCCACCGAAGGGGTTTCAATAACCTTAGGAAGGACGCTCATTTGGACCGCTTCCAGCACGTTTCGTCCGGCCAGGTCGATGGCACAGGTTCTCTGGAAAGAAAGGGGAATTCCCGCCCTTTCCGCCGCAATCATGGAAATCACTACCCGGTCAACATTTCCACCAGCCAGATAGTGAGCTTCCAAGAAACCGGCATCTAAATTGAGACCCGCTTTGGTCGCCTTGATAAAGGGCAGGATGATGCCTGCCGGAGGAACCCTTCTCAATTTCATTCCGATCAGGGTAACAATACTAATTTTTACCCCTGCGGCCAGAGCTGAAATCCAGAGCCCCAACGGTACCAGGGAAAAAAACACAATGATAACAACCAGGATAATAACCGCTGGAATTAAATATCCAACTACATTCATTTTTTTACCCCTCCTTTTCCAATTGTACAATTATCCGGTTTCCCTGCACTTCGTCAACCACCACCGTTTTTCCCGGTTCGATAAACTCTCCCCGGGTCACCACGTCAAGTCTCTTTCCCTCAATCTCCACAATACCCGAGGGCCGTAGCACGGTTTTGGTCAACCCCTTTTTTCCCACCAAACTTTGGTAATTGAAC
>CAYSWT010000158.1:0-4546 GCA_964434845.1 uncultured Atribacterota bacterium
GGTGTTTCCATACTCACATGGTGCCACAACGTGGCATGAGGGTCTATCCTGGAAAATACAGTGAAATGTAAAAAAGTTAAATGTAAAAAGGTTAAAAAATCTGTCATTGCGAGCCTCCGTTCTGTGGTGGCATGGCAATCCAATCTTATCTTTTCATTCATTCCAACTCAACGACTCAACATCTTTAAAGTAAAATAATGTCGAATAAGGAGCGATAATATGCCGATATGTAATGGAGATAGAGTATATTTATATATGGAAGATGGGAGAGATTATCTGTTGAAAATTCAAAAGGGGACACAGTTTAGTACTCATAGAGGAAATATTTTACACGATGAAATCATTGGGAAAGATCTTGGGGAAAGTGTTATGACAACCAAAGGAACCAAAGTGTATTTATTGCCACCTGGTATAATTGAAAATATCTTTCATATGAGACGATCCAGTCAAATCGTATATCCCAAAGACCTGGGTTTTATTTTATTGATGCTGGATATTAAAGAAGGGGATCGGGTGATTGATGTTGGTCTGGGAAGCGGTTCGATGTCAGCCGCTGTTGCTCGTTTGGTGGGTACATCAGGCAAAGTGTATGCCTATGATAGAAGAGAAGACATGATCGCTTTGGCAACTTTTAATCTAACTGAATGGGCATTAATTGATCGAGTTTCTATTCAATTAAGAGACATTCAAAATGGATTTGATGAAAATAATGTTGATGCGCTTTTTCTCGATGTTCCTCAACCCTGGGATTATTTAAAGCAATGTTGGGAAGCTCTGAAAGGTGGTGGAAGAATTGGTATCATTTCTCCTACTGCCGGACAGGTCATGGAAGTATTACGGTATTTAAACAAGCTTCCCTTTCTTCAGGTTGAGGTGTGGGAAGATATGTTCCGACAATATAAACCCGACCCTATCACCTTTCGTCCCTATGATCGTATGGTTGCTCATACCACTTACATGGTTTTTGCCCGTAAAGTCTATGAATTATCAGGAGAAAAAAGTGAAGTCAAGAAATAGAAATTCATTGTCAAACAAAAGTTATAAAATCAACCATAAAACATTATGGTTAAATTGTTATAATTTGAGATTGTTTTTCTTTTGATTTTTTTATACAATTAGTTTCGTGTGATTGAGAAAACTCTTAGGAGGGGGGGATAAGGATTCCTCGCACATAGCTCACTCTACTTAACTTCCTTTTTAATTACAATAAAGCTGTCAATAGATATTCATCCCTGATAAATACCCTGGCACCAGTAGAAAATGAAAATGTTTATTGTAAAGATGTTGAGTTGTTGAGATGTTGAATCGTTGAGTTGGAATGAATGAAAAGATGAGATTGCCACGACCTCAGCCTTGGCCGCTTTGCTTTCTCCAAGGCTACCCTTTTATCTTTGAATTTTTATCTTACGCCGAAGGCTGTTAGATGATTTTCCCAAGCATAATATTTAATTATTTCATTTTTAAATCTTACGCCATAGGCTTACGGTCTTGCAATAACAGATTTTTTTAACCATTTACTTTTTACATTTCACGGTATTTTCATAATAGGATTAAGTAGGCCATTTTTAATTCTAATTTCTATACAATCAGATTTAAATCATATTGAGAATGTCCTATCTTTGAATAATAAATATTTAAACCGGTTATCCTGAGCTTTTATATATGTTAAAATAATTTTTGGTTATGGGAACAGTGATAGCTATAGCAAACCAAAAAGGCGGAGTTGGGAAAACCACTACGTCAATTAATCTTGGCTCATGTTTGGCACATTTGGGTCGTAAAATATTGTTGGTTGACTCAGATCCTCAGGGAAATACAACCAGTGGCTTGGGAGTGAATCGCAAACTTCTTAAAAGGTGTCTATACGACCTTTTGATACCGACCGAAACCAATGAAAGTCTTGATAAGGTTCTTTCGGAAACATCTATACCGGGAATGTGGCTTTTGCCCACAACTATCAGGTTAGCCGGTGCTGAAGTTGAACTGGTATCAATGATTGGGAGAGAGTACCGATTAAAAGAGGCATTGAAGGATATGGTCAATCAGTATGATTATGTCTTTATCGATTGTCCACCGTCACTGGGTTTATTAACGATAAATGCTCTCACCTTTGCTGATTCCATGTTGATTCCCATTCAATGTGAATATTATGCCTTAGAGGGCTTAGGTCAATTGTTAAACACTTTAAACGCTGTTAAAAGTTTATTGAATCCACGACTTGAGATTTTTGGTGTTTTATTGACCATGTTTGATTCTCGAACGAATCTATCTCAACAAGTTGCCCAAGAAGTCCAGAGAGTATTTGGGGAAAGGGTTTTTCAAACTATTATTCCCAGAAATGTTCGTTTAAGCGAAGCTCCCAGTTTTGGTCAACCCATAATCATGTATGATAGCAATTCAGCCGGAGCAGCGGCATATCTCAACCTGGCTAAGGAAGTGTTAGCGAGAAATGACAAGAAAAAGTCTTGGTAAAGGTCTTGATGCTCTCATACCAGGTGCGGGTAGCCTTGGATCGCGTACAATCCAAGAAGTTGATATTCAGCTCATTCGTAGTAATCCAGCACAGCCACGGTTACAGATAGATGAAGAGAGCATAGAAGATCTTGCCGAATCAGTGCATGCTCATGGTATACTCCAACCAATTATTGTCCGACCCGAAGGATCCGGTTTCGAAATAATTGCCGGAGAAAGGAGATGGAGAGCTGCTAAAAAGGCCGGTCTATTAACCATTCCGGTCATTATCGAAGAAGCCGATGAGCAAAAGAGATTAGAAATCGCTCTGATTGAAAATCTTCAACGTGAAGACCTTAACCCCTTAGATATTGCCAAGGGCATCCATCGCTTGATGTTAGATTTTGAGCTTACCCAAGAAGAAATCTCGCAAAGATTAGGTAAAAAGAGACCAACTATTGCCAACATTTTACGCCTCCTTGATCTTCCTGAAGAAATTCAAGCCATGCTTGAGAAAAACATTATAACGTTTGGTCATGCCAGGGCACTTCTTTCTTTAGAAGATAAAGAAAAGCAAATTATTTTGGCGGAACGGATAGTCCATGAAAACCTGACTGTTAGGGACGTTGAAAATATCATACGTAAAATGAATAGCACGATTTCTCCGTCAACTCGTCCAGATCTGACTCCTGAGGAAAAAGAAACAAGTGATAAGAATGAAAAAAACGATGAGTATGCAATAGAAGAAATCCTCACTCAATATCTTGCAACTAAAGTAAAAATTAGGAAGAAAAGAATAACTATTGAATACTATGGAATTGAAGATCTCCATCGAATTTATGGTTTAATTACTGGGAAGGAAGAACCTTTTTAGGGGTGGTGGTATGCTGTCCAAAGAACAAAAAAATTTAACTATATTTTGGATAAACCCTTTGAAGGGACAATTAAAAAAGGCACATATTCGGTGGCAAACTGTTCTTCTTGGAATGTTATTGGTTATTCTGGGAATTAGTTTTGGTATGGGGGGAATTATCTGGTATCAAACGAAAATCAAGAACGATCTATGGATAACCTTGTCGCAATTAGAAGATACTCGTCAGGAATTATCTTCTCTGGAAACCAAAAAGAAGGAACAAGAACAAAAACTCGAAGAACTTTCCCAAAAAGCTGATCAAGTCATACAAGAAATGAACGCGCTTCGTGAACTTGATCAAAAGGTGAGGAATCTTTTAGAAAAAAACTTACAATCTCAATTAAAAAAATACGGGATCGATATTGGTTTTTCGGCTTCGTCAAATGAATTGTATATGCCGGTTCAGATGTTTGCTCGATCCGATTTTGATACTTATCCTTTTGGAGTTGGTGGGCCAATATTCGCGTCTTTCAATGGTGGTCCTTTAGCTGCTCCTTCGCTGCGACCTGTTATAGACCCCCAGTTTTATAACAAAGCGAAGTGTATCAACGATAATCTCTCCTGGCTTCGTGCTGAGATGATGGTGAGGGAGAAATCTTTTAAGGAAATAATTCAGGTTGCCGAAACAAAGGATAAACTTATCACGATGATTCCCCTGCGCTGGCCGACCTGGGGAAGAGTCGTTTCAAGTTACGGATGGAGAAAAGATCCTTTTACTGGTAGGAGAGCCTGGCATACCGGAGTTGATATCGCCGCTCCTTCTGGACGGAGCGTGGTTGCTACTGCATCCGGAAAGGTGGTTTTCGCCGGATGGAACGGCAATTATGGTCGGTGTGTGATCATCAAGCATCAATTTGGCTATGAAACCGTCTATGGTCATCTCGCAAAGATACACGTCAAAGATGGTGATCAGGTAAAAAAAGAGAGTGTTATCGGGCAAGTCGGTAGTACCGGACGCAGCACCGGGCCACATCTCCACTATGAAGTCAGAAAATACGGGAATGTTACCAATCCCTGGCAATATTTACCATAGAGGAAGTGAATAGAAATGCATAATGAGCGAAAAGACTCTGGCGCTGGGGGTGATTTAACAATGAATCGTTTTTCTCAAACGACGGAGAGCAACGTGCCATAGCAAGTTGCTACGGTAAAATTCTGTCTTCAACGTAGGGGCTTGTTTTG
>CAYSWT010000159.1:0-4545 GCA_964434845.1 uncultured Atribacterota bacterium
AAGAAAAAAACGATAAGGATAGACCCTCAAAGTTTTCATTCTCATCTGGTGCCACAACGTGGCATGAGGGTCTATCCTAAAAATAACAGTCTACGACGTAAGATGAAAAATCAAAGATAATCCATTACGCTTGGGGAAAGGCACCCCAGCGTGCCTACGGCGTAAGATGGGAAAAGTGAAATAGTTTGACAACGATGAGAAAAATAAATTACAATAACTGTAATCGGTTGCTTTTTTATCGATAAAAGAAATATATCTGAAGGGGGAATAATAGAGATGAGTAAAATCGGTGTCATCACTTTCTCCGACGGACGCCCGCACGTACATCAAGAACTGTTATCTATGAATTTGAAATTCCAAGACAACTTGGTAAAACGATTACAACAAGATGGTCACGAGGTTATTACTGCCGATGAACTGCCCTGGACCAATCCGACTGCTGTCGCTGCCGGAATGAAAATGCAGCTGGCTGGTGTCGATTGCACTATTTTTAATTACTCCATCTGGTCTTGGCCTCAATACACCGTGCTCGCGGCTCAATTTGCCCCCCGACCCTATCTCTGCCTCTCCAACATCAATCCCGGCTATCCTGGACTGGTGGGAATGATGGCCAGCTCCGGGGCGCTCGATAATGTAGGAATACCATATACCAGAATTTCGGGTGATATTGCTCAAGAGAATATTTTCAAAAAAGTAAATACTTTCATCCATGCCGCCAGTTGCGTCAAGGGAATCCGGGGTGAAACCTTTGGTTGTTTCGGTGGTCGCCCCATGGGGATGTACACCGCCACATCGGGCACCGATACCTGGATGAAAATCTTCGGGATCGACGTGGAACACATCGACCAGTGGGAAATCGTCCGTCGTTCCGAACATCTGCTTGCCAACCAGCCTCAAAAAATCGAACAAGCCTTTCTATGGTGTGGAAAAAATATTGGGAAAATTGAATACGACGGAAAACAGCTCACCCCTGAAATATTAAAAAGACAAATTGCTTCTTATTACGCGGTGAAAGCACTTTGCCAGGAAATGCACCTGGATTTTTGCGGCATTAAAGGTCAGCCCGAGCTTACCACGAATTTCTGCACTATGGATATCGCCGAGGCATTTATGAACGATCCCTATGATTTCGATGGCCCCAAAGAACCGATCGTCTGCTCGACCGAAGCCGATATGGACGCAGCTCTGACCATGGAAATATTCAAAAAATTGGCGAAAACTCCAGTCCTGTTTGCTGATGTCCGCCATTGGCACGAAGACTACCAAATACTCGATTTGTGCAACTCCGGTGAACATGCCACTTACTTTGCCGGCGCCAGCTTTGATTATCGCGACAATCTCCCCAAAGTGGCTTTAATGCCTGAAGGTTTTTACTTTCAAGCTGGCGGTGCCGCCGTTCATCATCTGGCTCACCCCGGAAGAGTCACTCTCGCTCGCTTAGGACGAAAAAAAGGCTGTTATTGGATGGCGATTTTAACCGGTGAATTCATTCAATTTGACGAAATAACCAACCACGATATCATGACCCGCACCCAGATTGAATGGCCTCATGCTTTCTGCAAATTGGATACCACCATCGACCGCTTCATCGAAAAATTCCCCTGTAATCACATCCATGGAGTATACGGTAACTACATCGATGAATTAAAAATGGTATGCAATATGCTGGGTATTGATTGGGAAATAGTGTAATTGAGAGTTGCAGTATTCCAGTAAATAAAGCAGCGGGGATACGACCCCCGCTGCTTTATTTATTATTGTCTCTGAACCCAACGCCTTATACTTCTGGACCAAAATGTTTGAGAATGACCAACATGCTGTTATCACTTCCGTTGGTGATAGTGACCCCATTGCGAGCTGCTTTTTGAGTTACAAATAATTCATCGCTGGTCATTTGACCAAAGCGGATAAGAGCTGGTGAATCAATGGGAAGTGGACCAAATATTCCATGTCCCTCGATGGTGATCAATCCATAGGCTTCTTTATCTTTAATGGTAACGGTTCTCCCTGGATAGACTCTCAGTTCCTTTGCGGAAAAATCTTTGGATTTGTATGAAATCCAGTATTCCTCATAGCCTTCAGCTTTCATTTCTTCTAAAGGTTTCACTGGTTTGGGTTCGGCAATGCGGTTACGATAGAAATCTGGATCGACATTCAGTTCCCAATCAATCAGGCTGACAATATAATCCAGATCTTTTTTATATTCATCTGGAACATTTTTCACCAAAAGATCCCAGGGAGTTGGAACATCCCAGACCAGTGATTGGAACATGGCAAAAACATCTGAACTTCTCTGGGGTTCGTAAGTCAAGAGCGAACCAGGAGCATGTAAAATTCCGGGTGGGACGTCCCATCCTGTGCCTGGCTTTAATTTATAGGCTCGGGAGAGGTAAAGAATTCCATTATCACCTTGATCCCAGATTTCCAGACAATGTCTTACATCATCTTTAGTGGTTCCTGGATTAAGACCAAAGAAAGTATAGGGGAACCATCCGCCATGATTGTTCAACTGAGCCGGGAAATAATACGATTCTGGTTTCCCCAGGGCACCTACCTTCGCAGCGGTTTCGTCGTTATGATGAAGATGATGCGGAAGCGGTTCCATATTATCGAAAAACTTACTGAACATCAACCAGCCGCCATGTTTTTTCATTACTTCCGGTCCTAATATTTCATTACCCATAAGTTCGATGGCATCTTTCAGGAGAACCCTTCCCTCTTTTTCGCCATCTTTAAGATAAATATAGCTCAATCCTTCATCCGGTAAGGTTTCTGGACCGTTATCGGCTTTGGTGGTTGAGGCAAACCAGCGTTCGTCTATTCCACCCCGGTGAGCTCCGAAAGCATAATAATCAGCAGGGTGCAGCTTCAGGCGTTTGCCAGGAATACAAAATGAGCGTGGAACCCAGGTAGGAAAAAGACGAAAAATTCCTTCTCCCTGCTCCAGGGCTCTTTGTACGATGCTTGATGGGTTACTCATAGACAATCCCTCTTTTCTTTTATGAATTTCAAAGTATTCCTTTGATCATTGTATTGCTGAATTTCAGCAGCAAGTATCAACAGACTGATTCCCGCAGCAAAGGGCAAGTCGAGTCTCGAATAATTAAACTGGGTTCCAAAACGATACGACTCGGTGCTAATTCCTTTTTCCCCTTCCGGTTAATAATAACATTTACTGCTTTTTGACACATTTCTTGAAAAGGTTGAGTAATGGTAGTCAGAGCAGGGGTAATCATTTCCGACGAACTGATATTATCCATCCCCATTAAAGAAATATCCTCCGGAACCTGTATGCCATGCTGATTGAGTACTTTGAGAGCTCCAATCGCCATCATGTCATTTTGTGCCCAGATGGCTGTCATTTCAATCTCATCGCTTAAAAATTTTTCAACAGCCGCCAGTCCCGACTCAAACTTAAAATCGCCTTCATATATGAAGTCATCCGGTAAAATGGCCCCGGCTTCCGATAAAGCTGCTTTAAAACCCTTGAGCCTTTCCCGACTGAGGGCAATATTGAGAGGACCGGTAATACAGGCAATTTTCCTATGATGGTATTGAACTAAATGTTGCCCAGCCAGTAGACCCGCTTTATAATTATCCAGAACAATACTGGGAATATTCTCATTCTCTAAAAAACGGTCGATAATGACAATCGGGATGTTCGTCTTTTCAAGTATATTAAGCACTCGGCTCTGGTCGGAAACCCGGGAAAAAATAATCCCATCGACATTGCGCCGGATCAAGCTGTCAATAAAACGTTCTTCTTTTTCAGGATCTCCGTGGGTATTGCCTAAAATCAGCTCGAATCCGCTATCAACCACACTTTCTTCCACATAATGAATAAAATTCACAAAAGTCTGATGGATGATTTCGGGGACAACCAAACCGATAATACCACCACTTCTCAAACGCAGACCTTTGGCAAGAAGATTGGGTTTATATCGTAATTGCCGAATGGCTTCTTCAACTTTTAATCGCGTTTCTTTATCAACTGGTATATTGTTATTGATTACCCGAGAAACGGTTGAAACCGAGACCCCGGCTATTTGAGCAACATCTTTCATTGAGGACATACTTATCGGTAATGTATCTCCTTCTTTTTTGAAATTATGATACACATAACCGAGTTTGTTTAATGTGTACCAGTTAAAATGGTCTAATCAAACCGGACCGGGGAATAGATAATTTATCCTGGAAATACAGTGACGAGTGATCAGTAACGAGTAACCAGCAAACAATGAATACTCATTTTATTCAAGATATTCAATAATTCCATTCACCGATCCTCTCCCTTTGGACAAAGGGATTCGAGCTATGAAACATATATTTCACATACTTTCGTCACCCCTGAATGTTTCTATCAGGGGTCTAAAGTAAAAAAGATATAGATTCCCGATGAATACATTCGGGAATGACGGATGGTATCGATACCCGCCATAAAAATCTATTGCGTCGCAGTTTTCATTGTCATATGGTGCCGTTCCACGGCCTGACGGTCTATCCTGGAAATACAGTGACGAGTGATCAGTAACGAGTAACCAGCAA
>CAYSWT010000160.1:0-4515 GCA_964434845.1 uncultured Atribacterota bacterium
CCTCAACCTCTCAACAACTCAACATTTTGGTGTTTCCATCCTCACCTGGTGCTGCAAAGCAGCATGGCGGTCTATCCTTGCTTGTAATAATAGGCTAAAATTTCCTCAGTATTTTTCCTTCCAAGAAAATTCCAACATCCTGTTGCATTAAATTTAATTTACCCATTTTCATTGGAGAAAAAAGAATAAATACCTGTCAAGAATGGGAACAATTCAAAAGAATTTTTACTATTTATAGTATAAAATACCCAATATACACTCGCGTCGATCCATGAAAGGAGGATATAAAAAAAGTTCTATGATACAGACCGAGAACCTAAGCAAAGAATATGATGGTTTAAAAGTAGTTGACGGACTGAGCCTGAAAGTCGAGAAAAACGAGATCTATGGTTTTTTAGGACCAAATGGAGCGGGGAAAACCACAACTATTATGATGCTTTTAGGGCTTATCCCCCGGTCCAGTGGGAAAATTTTTCTTTTAGGTCAAGAGATGAACCCTCACAACGTGGAAATTAAAAGAAAGATCGGAGTGGTATCAGAAAGCCAGTACCTCTACTGTGAAATGACCGCCCAGGAATATTTGGAATTTTTTGGGGAAATTTATGAAGTCCAGAATTGCCAGAAGCGAATCGATGAATTGATGAATGCTGTGGATTTAGAAAAAGAAAAAAATAAAAAGTTGGGAGCCTATTCAAAGGGAATGCAACAAAAACTCGCTTTCGTAAAAGCCTTGCTTCACGACCCGGAACTGTTGATTCTCGATGAACCGATTGCCAACCTTGATCCGACCGGAATCAAACAAATACGAGATCTGATTGAACAGGAACATCGAACCGGTCGAACCGTTTTCGTCTCTTCCCACCTGCTTTCCGAAGTTGAAAAGCTGTGTAAAAAGGTCGGGATCATCAATAAAGGGAAACTTTTGGCCGAAGACGATATGGAGAACATCAAAAGAAAACTTTCTGATACCGTGAACATTCTGATCGAACTCAATCGAGACGGTCAAACCCTTCATACAGTTTTGAACCAGCTTCCTTTTATTCAAAGTTTTGTTCTCGAGGGGAACACTTTAGAAGTTCAACTGAAAACCGATCAAGATTATCGGAAAGAACTGTCACAAGCCATATTCAATGCCGGTTATCTTATCCTTTCCATGCAAACGAAAGAAATGAGCTTGGAAGAAGCCTTTATTACCATAACTCAGCAAAACATTTCTTTACTGGCGAGTCGAGGGAATGGACAATGAAAAAGAAAAAATCGACGAGTATCGTTATTTCTCTGATTATCATTGCGGTTGCGGTTTTAATCATCGCTGTCTATTTCACCACCACAACCAATTACGGCATTTTGCAGGGAAAAGTCGTTGATGAGTATTCCCAAGATGTGGTGAAAAAGCTCCATCTGACCATTGACGGTAAGTCAGATATTCTCTTTATGAGCAAGGACTATCAGATAACCCGGATCCCTCCCGGAAAGCATACTTTTAAAGCTGAAGCACCTTACTACGAATGGTTCTCTCAAGACATTGAAATCAAAAAAGGAATAAATGTTCTCGATTTTGCCATGAAAGGGAAAGAGATTCCCGGGCTGTCGGGTATAATCTGTTTTGCTGATCCCACCGAACAGGGCATAGAAGTCGAAATTCGCTTTAAAAATGAACAAGGTCAGGGAATTTCCGATTACCCAGCTCTCCCGCTTACACTCGAAGGAAAATTGTATGTCAGAGAAGGGGACGAAAATAATTATAGCCGTGGGAGAAAACTCTTTGAAGGGCCGATGAAGCTCTTCTGGGACCCCTCCTCTTACCTGGCCAGGAATAAAGCCATTATCCCTTGGAGTACCATTGAGATCAATCCTGAATCTGAAAAATTCGGAATTATGGAACTGGTCTTAACTACCCCCCAGGGAGTTTTCGAAGATACCATTGAAAACGTTGAACTGTCCAAGAAGGAGGGTCAATAAAAGTGGCTCGTAGCAGAAAAATTACCAAAATTCTCTTTAAAAGAGAGCTCTTATATAGCTTGTATAGTTGGGGTTATTACGGAGTTCTTTTCGTTTCCTTTTTTGCCTCTTCTTTCATTCTCAAAAATTTCCTGGACGGTATCCGGGAGGATGATATTCTGGTGAGCGCCTTTCCGCTCAACTATCCCTTGTATATCACCATCATCATCATCTCTCTCTACTTAGTTTTGGTTTCAGCCATTTCCATTTCGCGAGAAAGGGAACAGGGCACATTGGAAGTTCTTTTTTATGGACCGGTTGCTTCCAAGAATTTCTTGATGGCCAAATACTGGAAAGACTTATTCTTAGGGATTATCTCTCTCGGTTTTACCGCAGTCTATTTCTATCTGGTGAGTACCTTTACCAACTTAGGGTTCACGCCCGGCCTCATTCGGGCTCTCATAATGGGTATTTTTTTGATATCCTGCGTGGTGAGTTTTGGTCTGTTCATTTCCTCGTTTACCGGTCGGGTGCGGAGTTCAATCATTGCTCTGATTGCTCTGTTGGGGGCTTTTCTGGCCATTCAATTTTCTTATAGCACTTTATTGGGTATAGAAAAAGAATCGTTGTCAGTCCCCTTATTTTATCTCCGTCAAACCCTGCATATCGTCTTTCAGGGCATTAATTGGGTTTCTCCTTTTGCCTTTCTTTCTCGTGGTTTAGATTCAGTGGTTTTAGAGAGCTGGCCGTTATTCTTCACCAACATTTTGTATTGCGTTATCTACTCGGTTATTTTCCTGTCACTTTCAATTTTCATCATGAACCGAAGAGGTGTCAAAGCATGAAAAAAAACTTTTCACTGATGTTCATTCTCCTTTTAACGAGTTTCCTGGGTATTACCGCCATCGCCTCTGCTGAAGCACCGGTTATGCGTGAACAATTCGTATACTCTTTGACCTCTTTTAACGGTTCGAGTTATAGCAAAAGTTTCTGTCCATCAACAGAAGATACCATCTATTTTATTGACGATGAACAAAACATTATCAGCCCCCGCAAGACTATCGTTTACTACTGGCCTATCACCCAGCGTTATATGGCGGGTTTTAGCACCTTAAACGAAGAGATGGTGGGGAAATTAGAAATCCTCCAGGGCGGGAAGGTTATCAATACTCTTGATAAACAAACCTATACACTCTATTACCCCAAAGGATATGGGTCTGAAAAAGCAATGGTTTACACCGATGCCGCTGCCAAAGAATATTTTGATAAATATAAAGCTGCCGTTGACGAATTGAACGCCAAGTTACGTGAATATTATGAAAATATGGCTCGGTATCGGGAGTTATTCAATCGCTTTTTAGAGGAAGTGAAACGGCGAAGAGAAGCTGGTGATACCGGACCGATCGATATTCCCATTCCTCAAGAACCGAAGCCACCCGAATTCGTCGAATTCTATGCGACTGAACTTACTGATGGATTTGTTCTCAAGCTCCCGGTCGGAACTTATGAAATACGAATCCGTGCCGAAGATGGAACTTTAGTCGAAGGCAGCGAAAAGAAAGTAGTAGTTTTCGCTTCTCGTCGTCGGGGTGGAATCGGATACGAAATTATTCCAGGTAATCGGTGGACCAAAAGGGAAAATTGCGACGAGCCATCCTGGATAATCCACGCCATCGGGAAGAATGAACTCTACTTTAATCCTTTCCAGCAAGATGAGTTTAATGAATTGTACTATAACAAATTAGTCGATCCTCAAAATATAGGTCGTTTGGAACGTTGGAAATGGGTGCATGTGGATCCCATCGATAAGGTCAACCTTCTCCTGGGATATGGACAGCAGATCCTTCAATCCATTAAAAAAGAGCCGTACTTTGTCAAGCAGATTCCGGGAGCAGAATTGGGGTATGAAATCATGAAATATGACGATGATTTGAAACAGAAAGGATATCAACCCACTTTTGAAAGCTACAAGGTTATCCTGGATGAAAATCTCCCGAAACTCGATTACACTGTGTCATCGGTCAATGCTGATAACGGTCAACCCGTTCATCAAAGTGAGCGAATTATCCGTCTCCTGAAAAAAGAGAATGCCAGTTATCTTTATGCCATACCCTTCTTCCCGCTGATCGTCGGAGTGTTCGTGATTCTCTCCCGACGGAATCGTGTAGAAAAATAACCTAACTCAATCATAAAATAAGAGCCGGAGTACTCGACATAACTCCGGCTCTTATCGAATCTTTCTCCTTTTTTTAAAACTTTCCCCTTTCACACTTTACTGTTCCTGTACCAATCAACTGTCAGTCTCGTAAATCAATCCTTCATACTTTTTCAACATTTTACTTCTCCATTGCAAAAAATCATCTTCGATTTCTTGAATCGAACCGGTTGTCCTTCCCCCATTGGTCAAGTATTCCAACAATTTATTCTTCAGGGTACGAGCTTCGCGATCGGGAGGTTGAATGCTATCGACTCTATCAATGGCGGGAGGAATTCCAGCACGCGTGCTATTAATAAAGCTTTGCATTTGATTGTGAAAGGTGATGACGGTGTCCAGTGAAGATCTACCGCTGAAAA
>CAYSWT010000161.1:0-4487 GCA_964434845.1 uncultured Atribacterota bacterium
ATGGGGGAATGAATAGATAAACATAAAATAATGTAGCGACATGCCATGGCATGTCACCATCGTCGTTTGGAAAAAGGATTCATTTTCATCCTCTATTGGTGCCAGGGTTTTGGCCTGGCATGGACATCTGTTTTCGGGTTTGATACATCAAATTCATTACAAAGGGTCGATTTAAAAAAAGATGTGATCCTTACACCCTCAAAAAACGAGAGCTCCAGATCGCGCCTTTTTTGTAGCGACAGCCTATTGCCAGAATTATTTATATTTACATCTACTTTGATTGAACCAGGATCGAATAGGGGGCGGGTTGGATACCGAAATCACGGGGATAGATGGGCACGATTGCTGATGGATCACCTTCGGCGTGGTTGTCACTCGCGGTAAGGGAAAGGTAGATTTCTTCATTTTCTAAAAGAGGGAAAGAGTAGATGGCACTTCTGGGGGAAGCTGGGTTTTTGGAGAAGGTTATCTGGGTACTACCCATGTCGCCCCAATCTTCGTCGTAGACTTTCAGGATGTAGTCGAGAGCGATCTCACCATTGTCGGCGTTGTACCAGGGTTTTTGGACAATAATACTTACTCGCCAGTTGTCACCGCTGCCTTCCTCGCGAATGACTTTGTAGAAACGGGTTTCTTTGAGCCCAATACCATTAGTAATAAATGAGTTCATAGGTGCTTCAACTGCTTCCTCCAGGCTGGATCCGCCGGCTATCATTTCTTCCGGTAGGTCAGGAAAGAACTGGGAATCAACCTCCCCAGTAGCTTCTCCCTTTAAAGAAACCTTGAGGGTATAGGGAGATGGTTCCACCACTGCGTCCTCGGGATAGAGCTTGATGGGATTGCCATCTTGATCATGGTTGATGGATGCTGAAAGGGTGATATAGACCCAACCGCTCTGCTCGGGTTCATAGGATACTTTCAAATTTACTGGTTCCTCGGGGTTCCCGATGACATCTTGGAAGGTGATCACCGCTTCTTCGATGGTATCGCGGAAGAGCTGCAGGGTAAACATCTGGTTAATGACCGAATTCATGGCTTGATAGGGAGTTTTATTCAGCAGAGAGGTCACCGTTAATTTTTGCCCGGGAAAAACTTTTATCCGGTAGAAATGGATTTCATGCATCCCGATGGCGGCATGATAGACACCAGGAACGATCTCCGGAGCCTGGGATATCCATTTTCCTGGTTTGACTTCGGACTGGGGAGCTTTTTCGATTTCTTTCTGGATGGTTTGGAGCGAAGCCAGGAGTTCTCCGGCATTGTTGGCTTCATAATATTTTCCTCCACCGGCTTCGGCAATACTGGTAAGTTGTTGCTTGGCTTTATCATCGACACCGAATCCAATGGTATAGACCCTCACTCCCTGAATTGTTTCTTTCAAAGCCCTCGCCAATGCAACCGGATCGCCGTCGCAGGTTTCTTTCCCATCACTGATCAATACGATCATCTTTTCCCCGTTGACATCACCCGGGAAGTCATCACCCGCCAATTGGAGTGAATAGGCGATGGGAGTATACCCTGAAGCCTGAACAGATTTAATTTGATGGGTGAAAAGGGCAAGATCCACAGATCCAAACGGAATCACCAGCTCGGAATCCCGGCAGGAAAACGGTTTATCCTGATCTTTATCACTGGTTTTGGCTCCATAGACCCGCAGAGCAACCTGAAGATCGGCGGTTTTCATACTTTGTTCGATTAAAGTGAGGAGAACTGACTTTGCCGCTTCCATTTTCGTCATCCCATCGGGAAGCTTGGCTTTCATGCTACTGGAAGCATCGAGAATATATTCAATAAAGGTTGGATTCTGAGCCGATACTAATGTCGAGAGAGAAAGAAGAAAAAAGAATAGTACAATTATAAATGTAAATTTTTTGCCCATTTTGAACCCTCCTTTTTTATTTAAACTGAAATAATTATAGCAAATTTCCAGTTACTACCGGTTAAATGGGTTAAAATAAATAATTAAAGCACTTTCTTCTAACCCCTTCCAGGAGGGAATTTTTAGCCTCAAGGGAATTGGAATTTTCATTCCCTCCTCAATGGGGGAAAATTGAAAAATATTTTGTTAAAATGGAAAGGAAGACCCAATGTATTTAAGGAGAACCTATGAAGATTGCTGTTTTTTCCGACATCCATGCCAATCTACCAGCTCTGCAAGCTATTCTTGCTGATATTCAAAACTATTATGTCGATCGAATGATTTGCCTTGGGGATTTGGTTGGATATGCTCCTCTCCCAAATGAAACCATCGAGACGGTTCGAACGTTGAACATTCCGGTCATCATGGGAAATTATGATCAGGGAGTCGGGCATGATCTCGATGACTGTGGGTGCGCCTACCGGACTGATGAGGAAAAAAGGTTGGGTCAAATATCTTTGGAATGGACAAAAAAGAAGGTCACCCAAGAAAATAAAACCTACCTGCGCTCACTCCTTCCTCGGTACGAGCTCGAGGCGGGAAACATTCGAATCCTTTTTGTACATGGCAGTCCCCGTCGTATCAATGAATACCTCTTCCCCGATCGTCCCGACGTAAGTTTCCTCCATATGATGGAAAAAGAAAAAGGCAATATCCTCGTATGCGGACACACCCACATCCCTTTCCACCGCTTTATCAGTATACTTACTGTCATTAACGACGGTAGTGTCGGGCGCCCGAAAGATGGAGATTGGAGAGCCTGTTGGTTACTGCTCACCATCGGGGATTCAGTTCAAGTTGAATTCCGGAGATGTGAATATGATCTCAATATCCTCAAAGATAGATATTCCCAAACCCAACTCCCTCAAGTTTTTTTCAACGCACTGAAGCCAACGAATTAAAATGATAAATTTATTTCAGGTGCCCGTCACTAAAGTTATAAAGTTATTTGTTGGATTCCATTATACAAATGTATTACACTATTTAAAACGATGACTTCACCAATGACAACTCAACATCGTTCAGATAATAAAAATTTCCTGTTTTGGCTTGGCGCAAGCACATTCCTTTTGCCTGTACTTTTTTTCCTTTCAAAACATAACTATCTTCTTTCCCACTCCGTAGTTGAGGTGTTTTCTATTTTAACCGGCTTTTCCATTTTTCTATATGCCGTTTCTTCCTTTCCTTTTAACCAGAACCCTGTGATCATGCACTTAGGTATACTTTACCTGGGAGTTATCATCGCTTTCCCTCACCGAAAATGGTACCTTCCTTTTGTGTTCGCTGTGACTTTGTTTGGTGTGCTTGGGATTGCGTCCGTCTTTCAGGGGTATTTCCTGGATTGCTTTGTTGAAGGCAGAGGGCTCACTTTTTTTAAAGTTGGTTCTGAATATGTGATGATTTTTCTTCTGCTTGGACTTTTGCTGAAGGTGTGGAGAACAGAGAATTATTATCTACTTCCTTTCCGTACCAGCCTGATCTGGGCTCTCTTATTGAGCGCTGCCGGAGAATTCTCTTTTACTCTGTATCAAGATGTGTATGGCTTTTTTAATATGCTCGGTCACCTTTTTCGCTTTCTCTCCTATGTAATCATTTTAAGGGGTATCGTGGTAGAGTGCCTGAAAAAGCCTTTCCATGCATTGGTAGGGGAATTAGTTCAGGAAAAGGAGAAGTTTGAAAACCTTGCTAAGCGTGACCCACTCACTGGGCTTTTTAATCGCTACACTTTTGAAGAATGGATAAAAAGATTCGTCAATCAGCACTTTCCACTCCAGACCTACTCACTCGTTTTCATCGATATCAACAATTTTAAAGAAATCAATGACAGTTTCGGGCATCAAGTCGGAGACAAAGTACTGGTTGCTTTAGCAAAGATTCTTACTTCCCGCTTACGTCAGGAGGTAGTGATTTTTCGCTATGGTGGAGATGAATTTCTGGCAGTCTTCCCTCAGACATCTCCCGGAGGAGCTCGATTTGCGATAGAGCGGGCAAGGAATGAGTTTGTTTCACTTTAGAAAGAATTTGGTTTCACTCTTTCTTTTTCCTATGGAGTCGCAGAAGTGCAATCGAGCGAAGAATTTCTCACCGCTCTTTCCAGAGCTGATGCAGCGATGTATGAGATGAAAAAGCAGAACATACCAGTTGCCCATCACTGAAGGTATTCTCTCTCCCTATATTTCCTTTTCTTCCTATTATTAAACTTGTTCCTTTGGTGTAAGGTTTACCATGATACCCTACAATCCCGATCGAACCAAAAAACATGACGTTACTTCTATTTCTCTGATTTTCTGGCATCCTTTTCCATATTCTGTTTTCATGCGTATTCGTTAAAAATAGCTTTTTTCATTGAAAAGGGTGAACCAATAAGGTAAATAGGCAAGTATACGAAAAATAAGCCCGAGAGGCGATCTCCCCTATGAATAGACCACCTTACTATTTGCGATACTAGTTGAAGAATGAAAATAAGGCAAACATACCGGTCTTCAAGAAGGTAACGGAAATATTATTACAAACAGCAATCCTACGAATCTTGTAAACCTTTTTATTGAATATCCCCGGGCAATATTTG
>CAYSWT010000162.1:0-4479 GCA_964434845.1 uncultured Atribacterota bacterium
TTACTTATCTATACCCTACAAATATGAATTATTGTAGGGTATAGATCAATATTAAAATAAAAAGTGTTAACTTATTCGGCAGACACGTTCCATGAACATTGGTATGAATCTTTCCTCATCGAGCGATATTCCAACCTCGGCATTGGATGTTTCCTTCCGGTCGGTCACCAGAGTGAGACCGGTGGAACAAATCCCTTGGGTTTCAATCTCCACCAATAATTTCTTCGTTTGTACCAAAGACCGGTCAATCGCAAAGGCCAGAGCCAAAGCATCATGCATCCAACTCCCGTTTTTCTGAAGATATTCCCAATAAATTTCAAGCAATGCGGCCGCAGCAAGATGAACCGGATTCCCTACCTCTTTGATCTTTTTCAAGTCCTCACGGTCGATAAAGGTAGAGTTTCGTCGGGTAACATCCATGCCCAGCATGATAATCGAAATTCCTGCCCGAAAAACTACCCTGGCAGCCTCGGGATCGCAGCGGACATTATATTCGATTACGGGAACGTCTAAACTATTATCGCTTACCCGAGCCATTCCGCCTATAAAAATTATTTCCTTTATCTTAGAAATAATGGAGGGATCTTTAATTATTGCAGCAGCCAGATTAGTTAAGGGTCCGATGGCAACCAAAACGATTTCACCTGGATTCTCATGAACGATCCGAATAATATAATCAACGGCATGTTCGGCGACCGGAATAAGGTCGGTTTCCTTCTCAGTGATAAGACCCTTTCCCTCTATTCCGTCTCTCCAGATTTCTCTTTCCCGAAGAAGGGGTTTTTCTATTCCTAATGCTACCGGAATCCCCTTCTTCCCATCTAAAGCAATGAGTTTTAATGCAATTTGAGCTCGCAAATTGACATCACCATAAACGGTGGTTACTCCCTTTATATCCAGTTCTGGAGAATGAAGAGCAAAAAGAAGCGCCATGGCATCATCTACATCAGATCCAATATCAGTATCAAGAATAATCTTCGGCATGTTTAGCCTCCCCTGATTCTGTTCCCTTTTTAAGAGTAAATTCAAATATTTGATAGGGGAAAATATTTTGTATCCCTTTTCCATCAAGTGAATGATATTGAATGCTCTCACCCGATTCCACTATGAAGCCCGATTGAGCCGGAATGGTTTTCCCCTGAGTTTCATAACCCCGTCCCACCAATTCCTGAGGTTTTTCTCCGCGGCGAATAGAGGTAAATACGATTTCCGGTTCTTTATTTTCAAATACCGATAATTGGTCGGGGAGTTTACCGGAGTGAATTCCGGTAACCATCGATTGAACCGAATGGGTCAATTTTTCAACCCAGGAATAACTATTGGTTTCTTTCCAGTCTCCAGGATGAGCCACTACTGAATATTGTATACAGTGCTTCCCATACAACCGAATATCATATTGCTCCACATTTTCCCAAAGTCCAGGATTTCGGTTAGAAAAATGATTCCCTCCCCAAGCTAAGCAATTCATCATCACCCCATCCTCTATCCGGTGTTTGGTTGTTCCTCGATTAATAAAACTGAACCCAGCCACCTCATTCGCAACATCAATCCAGTCAATACAATACAACGGACGGCAACATCTCCCTTTTTTTATCCCAAAGGGGATATCGTGCCAGATGGCACTAACGGTATTCAACGGCCAATAGAGGTTCAGTTTGGTGGTATCGTCCCAGAAATTACCAAGACTCAATCCTTCATCCCCAAAATCGAGACACAGAACGAAATCAATCATTGGCGAATCATGATAAAAATATATTTTCTGTTGAGAGACGATTGGCCCGATTCGTACCTCAACGAATAAGATATCGGCTAAATTTCCCTTCATCAAACGACCGGTAATTTGTGGTGAACGGTTGGTAATCCATTCATCGTCGGTCAACCGACCTCGGATTTCATTTCCATAATATTTTTCTGGATTGATAAGCTCTTCTCCGCTCTTTCTTTCCCGGAGGGATGATATAGTCCCATCACCGTGAATTTTTATGGAATAGAAATCATTCTCATAAGCATATATAGAAACCCCGTTCTCCATCGAACCGCGTTGAAAGGAATTCGCGGGTTGAATTGTATAGGTTTTGTACCCAAAACCCGGAGTATCGGGTCGGAAAAGCACCTCGCATTTTTTTACACTTCCATCTTCCCAAGCTTGTCCTTCAACAAATTGCAATTCTTTTTTTTCTCCATTGCGATTGAAGAGATCAAAGGAAAAATATTCTCCTTTTTCAAATTGAAGTGAAATTCTTTCGGTGGAATTCCGAGAACGGGGAAAAGTGCTAAAAAGAACCAAAGCTTTTCCCGATGATATCCAGCTGGTATCGATTAGAGTGGCAAGGTTTTTACAAACTCCATGGGAAATTGATTCTGAAATCTCTATGGCATCGTCCAACCTTGAAAGCGATTTTCTTTTTAAATCAGTAGTTTCAATCCAATAGACGTCATGGTGTTGCGAGGATAAAATCTTTTTCCAGATTGAATTAAAAACATTCGACTTCACAGCAGTTCCGGTTAATACCCAATTCATTGCATCCAGAGCTTCTGCCTGGAGAGCTGAGATTTCCGCTTTTTTATTTTTCCGGGACATCTCTTCTGCCCAAACTCCTTCGATATAGGACCAATAAGCATAGAGTTGAGCCGCTGAAGTAACCGAAGTCGATTTTAAGCGTTGAGAAAGAGCCGGTCCGAGTAAAGAAAATTCTCCGGTTTGATCCCTTTCGAGGTAATATTCTTCATCCAACCTTTTCATATCTGGGTTTTCGATTAAAAGAGTTGGAACATAAACTGGATCCTTTTGTTTTTCCCTCTCCATGAACGACTCAAAAGGTGAGGCCTCATTGATCTTTCTTTTTCTGGAATTGGGACGACTGTACCGATCGAAAACATCGTAAATCTCTTTTGATTCACTGGGAGCGGGCATGGAAAGATAGAGTGGAATAATTGTTCCATCCAGTCCCTTCCAGAAGGTAAAATCTTCACCATTAACGTACTCGACGACACCATAATGAACGGTTATTTCCGGTGACTCATTTTCAATAAAACGAATCACGTAAGGAAAACGCGGAGGAACGGCGATCAAGTAACCATAAGCACGAAGAAGTTGAGGAAGTTGGTCATGCAAACCGGTTTCCTGATGAAAGAAGATATCAATCTCGTAATCCAATAATTTCCGAAAAACATCCTTTCCATAGATTATTTGTCGTAAACTTGACTCAGCTCCAAAAACATGACAGTGAGATTGGGAATAATCTCCTCCAACAAAACCCAATTTTCCCGCCTGTATAAGTTCTTTCATTCTAACAATAAGGCTTGGATCACATTCGGCAACATCTTCAAGCTCTCTTCCTGAAATTTCAAAATCGATTCGAAGGTGAGGATATTTATCCAGAGAGTCAAACACATCCTTAAATTTTTGAATGTAGCTGGGTAAATCCGGATCGCCCCAGGGTGGGATTCTTTCTAATACATCAGGGACTCCACGATCTTGAACCAGAAGTGGCATGGGGTGTTGGCAGCATACCCAAATCCATTTTTTGGTTTTTTCCATGATTTTTATTCTCCGCCTACTATCCTGGAAAAACACCAGGATACTAACCTACAGTGTAAGTCCTTCCTTATTCTTTTACTCCGGTCATCGTAATTCCTTGAATGAAAAACCGTTGAGCGAAAAAGAAAATGATAAAACAGGGAAGGGTGGCCAGTATAGCATTGGCCATCAGGTAACTCCAATTGACGTTATATTGATCCATAAAGAGGTTCAAACCCAACTGTACGGTATATTTCTCTTTGGAATTCAAAAAAACCAAGGGCACAAAGAAATCATTCCAGTTATACATAAAGGAAAATATTGCAATCGTTGCTAAGGCTGGTTTGGAAAGAGGCAGGTATATCCTCCAAAAAATTCCAAAAGGTCCACAACCATCAATCCTGGCGGCATCAGCAATTTCATTGGGGATTCCTAAGAAAAATTGTCGAAGCAAAAAAATGTAAAAACCACTTCCTCCTAAGAAAGCCGGTACAATAATAGGCCAAAAATTATCTATCCATCCAAATTTCCGAAAAAGGATAAAGCGGGGAACAATGGTCACCTGAAGGGGAAGAAGCATAGTCGATAAAACCAGAATAAATAATATCTCCCGTCCATAAAACTTAAATCGGCTGAAGCCAAAAGCAACTAAGGCTGAAGTAAGGACATCGCCAATCATACAACTGATGGTGATAATCAGCGAGTTTTTATAAAAAGTAGCAAAAGGAAGAACTTTCAGACCATCAATAAAATTCCTCCACATAACTGGCCAAGGAAAAAGTTTGGGAGGATAAGCAGCCAGACTTACCGATCCCTTCAGTGCGGTTATCACCATCCATGCAATCGGAAAAATGAGAATCGCGCCACCGGCAATCATAACTACATACAACACCAATCGAATAAACGAGGAATGAGAATTTGTCCGTTGGACCTGGGTTGTTGAACGATCCATGTTATTT
>CAYSWT010000163.1:0-4472 GCA_964434845.1 uncultured Atribacterota bacterium
ACAGAAACAACTCGGACATATCGATGATTTTATCGTCCAGAAAGTCGATGCTGTCATTATATCTCCCGCCGCTACCGGAGGTCTTGAACCAGCTATTAAAAAATTAGCCGAGGCAAAAATTCCAGTAGTCACCAACAACATTAAAATCAATAGTACCGACCCGATAATTATCTCTCAAATTGGTACTGACAATTTCGGCGGAGGTTACCTTGCTGGGGAATATGCTGCTGAAAAAGTCCTCGATAAAAAAGGAAAGGTTTGTGTTATCACGTTCTCTGAAATCCAAGAAACTCTTGACCGTGAAAGAGGTTTCAAAGACGCGATCGCGAAATATCCTGATATCAAGATTCTTGATACTCAGAATTACGCCGGTTCGGCCGAAAAAGCACAACAACTCACTCAAGACATGTTGGTAAAATTCCCAGAAATTGATCTCATCTATACTGTTGGTGATCCAGCCGTAGTAGGCGGTATAGCTGCTGTCAAAACAGCTGGAAGAACAGTAAAGTTTATCGGTTTTGATGGAAATCCGGAAGCAATTGAAGCCATTAAAGCTGGTGGAATGTGGATAGCCGATGTGAGTCAGCATCCTGATCAAATGGGAAAATTCACAATTGATGCTCTCAACGCTTACTGGGGGGGTCAATCTTATCCATCCATTATAAAAATACCGACCTCGATTATTGACAGAGAAAACCTCACAAAAACTGAATAATATCAAATGAGCGCCGTCTCCCATGCGTTTAAAATCCCCAAGGGAGACGGCAAATGAGGAGCATGGTAAATGGCGGTACCCTTTTTACGTGTAGAAAAAATCAGTAAATTTTTCCCCGGAATTCGAGCATTGGATTCGATATCCTTCTCAATTGATTCTGGTGAAATACATGCTTTAGTCGGGGAAAATGGTGCTGGAAAATCAACATTTGTAAAAATAATCGGAGGAATTTATAAACCTGATACCGGTACTATTTATCTCAATGAGTCCCCAATAACTTTTAACGATCCCGCTTCTTCCCAAAAAGCTGGTATTAGTATCATCCATCAAGAACTCAGCCTCGCTCTCGATTTGACCGTTGCCGAAAATATCTTTTTAGGGCGAGAGATGATAAGCCAATTCAAATTGATCAATGATAGGAAAATGATCGCCCAAACTCGGGATCTTTTAAAACGGTTGGACACTACCATCGATCCCACTATTACGGTTCGATATCTCCGCTACGGACAACGCCAGATCGTCGAAATTGCCAAGGCCCTTGGACAAAACGCCCGGTTATTGATTCTCGATGAACCTACTTCTTCGCTTACTCCACATGAAGCCGATAATCTCTTTAATATTCTGAGAAAACTAAAAAAAGAAGGAGTGTCTATTCTCTATATCTCACATCATCTGGAGGAAATATTTCAAATTGCTGATTGTGTCTCAGTGTTTCGCGATGGACAATTTATCAAAACGCGAAAAATCACTGAAGTGACACAACCGGAATTGATCCAAATGATGATTGGACATGAACTTAATCAAGTCAAAAAAGAGAAAAAAGAATCGAACGGACCAGTTCTTTTAGCTGTTGAACACATCACATCTCACGGAGCATTTGAAGACATATCATTTCAACTTCATGCTGGTGAAATTCTGGGTATGGCTGGATTACTTGGTTCCGGCCGAACTGAGGTGGTTCGCGCGATCTTTGGAGCGGAACCCTATCATAACGGCTTAATTTCGATCAGGGGGAAACCAATTTATATTCAATCACCCAAACAAGCTGTCCGGTTAGGTATCGGTCTAATTCCGGAAGACCGGAGACTCCAAGGGTTTTTGCTTGATAAAACTATACTCGAAAACATATCCTTAGCTTCTCTCTCCGAATTAACCTCATATGGCTTTATCCAATCAGAAAAAGAACGTCATCTTGCTGAAAGCATGAAGCAAGAATTGGACATCAGATGTTCTTCTGTCAGACAGATTGCCGACAAACTGAGTGGCGGCAATCAGCAAAAGGTCGTTATTGCCAAATGGTTAGCAAGTGGTTCAGAAATCCTCATTCTCGATGAACCAACTCGGGGGGTCGATGTGGGGGCCAAAACCGAAATCCACCGAATTATTCGATCTCTAGCCAATCAAGGAAAAGGGATCTTGATAGTCTCTTCCGATCTTCCCGAGATCATCTCTCTCTGCGACAGAATTCTGGTCATGCACGAGGGTCACCTGACAGGTGAAATTAACGGACTTGAAGCCACCCAAGAAGAAATCATGAGATTAGCAACATTATCTTAATACTTCCTTACTCTCAATGTATCTTTATACATTGTATCGAAAAGGAGAGAAATTTTTCAATGAATATTAAAACTGCAAATTGGCGGTTTTTAATATCGCGTTATGCAATAATATTCGCTCTTTTAGCACTCGCTATCATCATTTCTATTCTTACCCCACGATTTATCCTTCCCCAAAATTTACTCAACGTTGGAATGCAGATTTCAATCAATGCTATCATTTCAGTTGGAATGACCTGTGTAATTCTGACCGGTGGAATCGACCTATCGGTTGGATCGACCGCAGCCCTCTCCGGGTTATTGGCAGCTATATTTATAAAAAAAACTATGTTTGATTCGACCTTTATCATGACTTCCACCGCGCTTTTAATTTCCTTAGGAATAGGGCTAGTCTGTGGCCTTTTTAATGGAGTTGCCGTCAGTAAATTCCAGGTTACTCCATTCATTACTACTCTGGCTACTCTCAGCATCATTCGCGGAGTCTGTTTCCTACTCACCAACAGCAAACCCATATTTGGGCTACCCGATACTATTGCCTGGATCGGTCAGGGATATGCCCGTGCCGTACCAATTGCTGTGATCGTTATGCTTATCATTATTTTGTTTATGTCCATACTATTAAGAAAAACCAGAACCGGTCGTTATGTATATGCGGTGGGAAGCAACGAAGAAGTGGCTCGTCTATCGGGAATCGATACTACTCGAATCAAAGTATTCGTTTATACCATATCCGGTATACTTTCCGCGCTAGGGGGATTCATCCTTATGTCACGACTCCAGACTGGTCAACCCAATGCTGCCGTTGGGTACGAACTCCAAGCGATTGCCGCCACCGTTGTGGGAGGAACAAAACTATCCGGAGGAAAAGGATCGGTCACTGGAACCCTGATCGGAGCACTTATCATTGGTGTCCTTAACAATGGAATGAGCCTCTTGCAAATTTCTTCCTATTGGCAATCAGTGTTTACCGGAGTGGTGATTTTGGGAGCAGTTGCGTTCAACGAGCTTGCCAGTCGAAGTGAAAGTTAGAAACAGAGCGATTTTCAAAGGAGGTACGAACATGACCAGCCGTGAACGAGTTCTGAAAACCATTAATTTTGAGTATCCCGATCGCCCTCCACGTGATCTGTGGTGGTTGCCGGCTGTTGAAATGACACAAAAAGAAGCTCTCATAGCTATTCTCGAAAAATACCCCATGGACTTTGCTGTCCCCGGTTTCAAAGCCGGAATAAGTGAGCGCCAAAAAGGGCAGCCTACCATTATGGTACCCGGAAACCACACTCCCATCGCTCTTCTCCATAAAGGAAAATATATGGACGAATGGGGAAGCATCTGGCACGTAGCCGAAGATGGATTGATTGGAGAAGTCAAAGAACCGGTGCTCGACGATATTTCTCGGATTTACAACTTTACCCCACCCTGGGAATATCTTGAAACTACCGATCTCAGCGAAGTCAATCGATACTGCTCCCGAAGTGACCGTTTCATGCTCTCCGACATTTGTGTTCGACCTTTTGAGCGAATGCAGTTCCTTAGGGGAACCGAAAAACTTTTTATCGATCTCGCTTATGGATCCAGAGAAGTCTATCTACTTCGCGACATGGTTCACGAATACGAGCTTCGCTATCTCGAAAGATGGTTGAAAACTGATGTCGATGGCATAAACATGATGGATGACCTTGGAACCCAAAATAGCACACTTATTTCACCGGCCATGTGGCGCGAATTTTACAAACCCCTTTACCAGGAATATTGTGACCTTTGCCATTCCTATCATAAATACATCTTTTTTCATTCCGATGGTTGGATTGAAACCTTGTTTAAAGATCTTATTGAAATCGGCGTCGATGCTATCAATTCCCAGCTTTTTATCATGGATATCGAGGAGATAGCTCGGAAATACCGCGGAAAAGTCGCTTTTTGGGGTGAAATCGACCGACGTTTGCTCTACTTTGGGACCCCTAATGAAGTCGCCTCGGCCGTTCAACGCATTCAAAAAACCCTTTACGATCCGAAAGGAGGCATCATCGCCCAATGCGAATGGGGCAAGAACAATCCTCCCGAAAACATTGATGCCGTCTACCATGCCTGGAATTTAACAAAACATTAATTCTTCTACTCAACTTGATAGACAAAGCTCAACATTCACTTGGATAAAAAAAGAAGTACTATAATTCCTCTACCTAGGTAGAGCATAAATC
>CAYSWT010000164.1:0-4456 GCA_964434845.1 uncultured Atribacterota bacterium
CTTTTCCAACTCAACACCTCAACCTCTCAACAACTCAACATTTTGGTGTTTCCATTCCTCAGATGGTGCTGTTGCACGGCATGACGGTCTATCCTGGAATAAATCTGAAACTATTCGGATTAAATCCAAATCGGCATCGGGAGGAATTTGGTCAGCGGATCCAGCTATAAACCGGGGGTTCTTTCTCCATTGTTTTTTGATTCGGTCAACCTGAGCTATCAGTTCTTCCCGGGAGAAGAGCGAGGTAAACATTACTGCCGGAAGTCCTCCCCACAAGATAATTTTTTCACTTTCAGCTTCGCGACGCAAGTTTTCTATAGTCACATCTCCTACCGGATCAGTGGTCAGCGCCTCCAGTGCATCGGCACCGGTTTCGGCAACCTGGTGGAGGATTCCCTTTAATGTCCCATCAATATGAACCGCCGCTTTCTTCCCATACTGGTGAAGCTCGCCAAACCGGCGGGTATAATACTCAGTTGCGTAGCGAGGAAAAAAAGACAAAAAGTTGGTTCCGGTCAAGTTGTCGCAAAAATGAAAGATCTCAGCCGGAGAGTGGAGGATGAGATCAAAGGCTTGATCATTGACTTCATCAATACACTCGAGGGTTTTTTGAACTTCCTCTGGATCATCGAGGTGGGCAAAGGTAAAGGCTTCGATTCCCATCCAGTCTACAATCAATGCCGAAAGTGGGCTGCGGGGAAGCGGAGCAATCGGCACTCCCTCTTGTCCCCATATTCCAGCGACTTCGAGGTAATCATCATAGCAGGGCTGGAAAACACACTTTTCATACAACTGGCGGAGATACCGGAGGTCCTCGGCTTTTTTTATCGGGTACTCGGTAAAAGCGTAGCAATAGGACTGGGGGAGATAGACTTTTTTCTGAGCAAAGGATTGATCGCCGACATGAAACCAGGTTTCGATAATATCTCCATCGGCAATACTCTCAATATCAGCTCCTTCAAAGGAAAATTCAAAAACACCATTGAAAGGTTCCCCCGGTGCACCGATTTGATGCACCGACATCCCTTCCGATTCCCGGTCATCTCGGGCATAAATGTAGTAAGGTACAACTCCTAAATCTCTATGGAGCTTCAAAAAACCATCAATTCCCCGGTATTCATCGGGCAAAGTTCCCCGAATAATCTGGCTGTCCCGCCAATAGGTCAGATCGGCAATCCAGAGAATCCGATCAGTCGGTTCTCCTCGAAAAATACTTAAAAAATCTTCCTTATTTGATAGCTCCATAGGACAAACCTCTCACTAAATGCTTTTGAATTAAAAAGGTGAAAATGATAATGGGAATTGACGCAATGACCGCCACCGCCGCCATCGGTCCCCACAAAATATCACGGTCGGTTACATAAAAAGCGGCGGCAACCGGGAGGGTTTTGACATTTCTCCCCGAGAGAATGAGGGCAAACAAGAACTCATTCCAGGAAGTAATCAGGCAAAATACCGTGGTGGCCAAAATACCGGGAATGACCACCGGGAAAAGGATACGGATGAAAGCCCCAAATACCGAGCATCCGTCCAACATGGCCGCTTCGTCGATCTCAGAGGGAACCTCCCGGAAAAAGCCGCTCATCAGCCACACCGCAAAGGGGAGATTAAGCAACACATGCATGATAATAATGGAAGCGTAGGTGTCGATCAGCCGTATGCGTTGCATAAGGATATACACCGGCAGAATAATGGCGATCGGGGGAAGCATACGGGTCGATAATATCCAGAAGGGGAGAAACTTCCCTCCTACCCGGTAGCGAACCAGCCCATAGGCAGTCATGGTTCCTAAAAAAATGGCGATCGTGGTCGCGACCAGAGCAATAATGATGGAATCTTTAAAATAGCGGTAAAAACCATCTTCCAGAAAAACTTTCCGGTAGTTTTCCATGGTGGGGGTAAATAGAATTTTGGGGGGCATCGCCGAAATATCAAATCGTCCTTTTATTGAGGTTAAAAATGTCCATACAATCGGGAACAAAACGATGATGACCACCACCAGCACCACAATGTCGATCCAGCGATCTCGGGATTTCAATTTCGAATGCTTCATGATTTCCCCTCCAATTTGACAAATTGCTGGCTGGCCAGGGTAATAATAATCAGAATGATATATGACAGAGTGGCGGCATACCCCATGTTGAAATAATTGAAACCTACTTTATAGGTATAAATGCTCAGCGTTTCGGTGGCATTGGCTGGGCCTCCCTTGGTGAGAACATAGATGGTATCAAAAATACGAAAAGAATCCATAAATCGAATCAACAGGGCAACTAATAAAAAGGGGATGACCAGGGGAAGAGTGATATGGCGGAAAGTTTGGAATCCACTGGCTCCGTCCACCTGGGCAGCTTCAAAGACATCGGGAGGAAGACTGGCGATTCCGGAAAACAGAAGCAGAAAAACAAAAGGAGTCCACTGCCAGATATCGACCAATATCACAGCAGGCAAAGCCGGAGCTGGCTCACCCAGCCAAATGGGTCCCTCAATCCCTAAAAAATGGAGAAAATAATTAATAATGCCATATTCAGGATTGTACATGTATTTCCACATCAACGACAAAACCACCGGGGTGATCATCATCGGGATAAGCAGAATGGAACGGAAGATCTGTTGAAAACGGGTGTTACGGGTAAATGACAGAGCCAATACCATCCCGATGACCATCTCAGCGACCACCACCCATACCGTAAAAAGAACTGTAGTGCGGAGCGAATACCAAAATCGACTGTCCTGGAATAAAGAAATAAAATTCCCCAATCCAACGAAGGCGGGTGGTTGAGCACTGGTCAAGCTCCAGTCATGAAAGGTCATATAGAGGGAATAGAGCAGCGGATAAACGCTTACCGCCAGAATAAAAAGCACTGTCGGAAATACCATCCACTGAGGCGTTGAAAATCGCTTATTTCGGGTAGACAACATAATATCCCTCCCTGAGCGTTGTCTGATGACATCATCCGGCAACGCTCAGTTTTTACACTCGGTTCAATCGATTACCCAGAATTATTTGTAATATCCGGCTTTCTTCATTAATTCTTCAACCTGTTTGGCGGCTTCGTCCAAAGCCTCTTTGGCAGTCATTTCTCCGGCAATGACTTTGGAGCAGGCAATTCCTATCAGGTCATCCACCTGGGCATATTCGGGGATTTGGGGAGTCGTTTTCGCCTCTCCAGAAAGAGCTTTCTCGATGTTGGCATAAAAGGGGAACTTGGCTAAAACTTCTGGGTCACGGAAGGTGGATAAACGGCAGGCGACGGTTCCCATAAAAGCGGCTTCTTTATCGTTATCTTTGTTGCAAAGCCACTTGATCAGTTTATAGGTTTCATCCTGGTTTTTACTGGCACTGGAAATAGCAAAAAACCAGTGAATATCCAGGGTGGTGTGAGGAATGCTCACATCGGCAACCGGGAATACCGTATATCCATTTTTCCCGATAATTTTCGATCGGTCTTCCATCTCCGACCAGGAGGCGATATGGCTCCAGTGCCACATCAAAGCTGCTCGTCCATCGAGATACATTGGACCACTTTCAGTTTCATCATAAGTCGTTGAAGCTTTAGGAGTTACGCCCCATTTATTCCTGAGGTCAACATAGTACTGAAGACCGTCGACACCAGCTTGGGAGTTAAAAATTGGTTTCATGTTGGTATCAAAAATATCTCCACCAAACGACCAGAGCATCAGGAAAAAGTCATAAGCGAGCTGCTGACCACCTTGTTTCGCTGCAATTACTGTTCCATATAAATTTTTATCGGGACGGTTGAAAAACTTGGCTATATCAAGGAACTGAGCCCAGGTCTCCGGAGGTTGGAGATCATACCCATATTGTTTCTTGAAAGCTTCTTTTTCCTTGGGGTCTTCGAATAAATCCTTCCGGTAATAGAGCATGATTGGCCCATCATGTGTTGGAAAACCATAGAGTTTCCCGTCTTTACTTTGGAGATTCAGAAGTGCTTGCGGGTAGGTATTGGGCCAATCTTCAGGAAAATCATTTTTGATATAATCGTCAATTGGGATGATATATCCACCGCGTACTAATTCGGTAAACCAGTCAGTGAGCGTCCCGATGAAATCATAGGTTCCGGCTTTGCTGGCAAAGTCGAGGATCATTTTTTCGTGGAATTGTGAGAAAGGAACTTCCTCGATTTCCACCTTTACCCCGGTCAGCTTTTCATATTCCGCCACCTGTTTTTGCAACGACGGCGTTCTCGCCCATCCCTGAAAAACCAGGGTACGCAAAACTGGTTTATCCGCTCCATATGTCACAGTAGCGAATATTAAGATTAATCCCAGAACAACACAAAAGAATATACTTTTCCAACTCCTTCTTTTCATTTTGTTGCCCCTCCCTCATTGGGGTTAAAACCAAAAATGGAATTTTGGATACTCATCAGGACTGACACTTTCCTGATCCATCGACCTATAAACAGATTTTCTCTCACCTCCCGTTTCTATC
>CAYSWT010000165.1:0-4452 GCA_964434845.1 uncultured Atribacterota bacterium
ATCGAATCCAGTGACAGTTTACAGGATAGACCCTCATGCCGCATAGCGGCACCAGATGAGGATGAAAATACTTTTTTAGTAATCAATTCTCCCCCTTTAGAAAAGGGGGCAGGGGGGATTTGATGAAAAAAGCCAGACAATCGAATCCCTCTCAATCTCCCTTTATCCAAAGGGAGAAGTTTTTTTGCCTTTTCATTTCTACAATTCCACAGTTCCACAATTCCACAGCTCTTATCGACTCACGGTATTTATAGGATAGACCCTCATGCTGCTTGCGCAGCACCATTGAGGATGGAAACACCAAAATGTTGAGGTGTTGAGTTGGAAAAAATAAAAAGATGAGATCCTCACCTGGATAAAACCTCGTTCAGGATAACAACACTATAATTATGGGTGAGGATGAGGGTGATTTTTAAAACTGTTTACAGTTTACCGTTCACTGTTCACTGCATTTCCAGGATATAATACTTATCTCTTTATTCGTATAATCTCCCCATAATAAACGAAGTGAAAATCACCCGAAGCATAATATTCATCAATAATTTTTTGTGCAAAATTGGTTTCTATGACCTTAGTTTTTTGAACCACGGTACACTCGAATGCTATCGGACACTCCTGAATGGTTGGTACCGAAAAACCCTCAAGGTAGATAGGAGTAAAGCCGGTTTTTTGAAATTTATCGACAGAGACGCCGGAAACGGATCCGCACCATTCGATTTCCTTTTTCATATCATCGGTTGGAACACATACGGTAAAATTGGGGTTTTCTTTTAGATGAACAAACGAAAAGCGAGATGGTCTGACTAAAACAGTCAGAATGGGCCGCCCCCAAATAATTCCACCCTGTAACCAGCCAATTGTCATTATATTGGGATTTCGTCCCTTCCCCCGCGTTACCAGAAAAACACCGGTCAGTTTCTCGATGGTATTTAAAGAATCGATGAGCGCATCCATCCATTGATTTTGATGAGATGGCATGAGATATCCTCCTCCATTTAAAACAATTTTCCCTTCAAAAAAAATTCCCTTTTTGCTATCTTAACACGAACGACAAGGTATGAGAACATAATTTCTCTGTGTTTCGTGTGAGTTGTCAGTACCTTATAAGAATAATATAGTATTGGAAACCATCAAAGAAGAAAGGAACAGAGTCATGAGTCTTAACATGAAAAAAGTATTTCTCATGGATATGGATGGAACCTTTTATTTAGGGAATACTATTATCCCTGGTTCATTGGATTTTATTGAAAAATTATGTCGATCAGGCAAATCATTTTATTTTTTGACCAATAATTCATCGCATCATGCCCGTTTTTATGCATTGAAACTGAGTCGTATGGGTTTGTATACCATTAAAACCGAACAAATCATCACTTCGGGAGAAGTCTGTGGATGGTATCTGCAACGACTCAAACCCCAGGGTCGAGTCTTTCTTTTGGGGACTCGTGAACTTGAACAAGACTTGCTCAAAGCTGGCTTAATGAGTGTTAAAACCAATCCCGATTTTGTTGTTCTCGGATTTGATACATCGCTCACTTATGAAAAATTAGAAAAGGGGTGCGGATATATTCGTCAAGGTGTTCCTTTTTATGCTACCCATCCCGACATTAATTGCCCGACTGAATCTGGCCCCATTCCCGATGCTGGATCGATGATAAAAATGATCGAGATTTCAACCGGAGTATCTCCGAAAATATTTGGAAAACCCTACCCTGATATTATTGAATATGTCATGTTTCGCACCAGAACCACGAAAAAAGATATCGTTATGATTGGTGATCGATTGTATACCGATATCGCCCTGGGGAAGGAATCGGGAATAACCACCATACTGGTTCTATCAGGAGAAACTCAGGAAAATGATGTCCTAACTTCACCCTATCAACCCGATTTTATTTTCCCTTCATTAAATGAAATTGTTTTCTAAATTGAACTGAAAGAGTGAGAATGCCATGAATAATCTGTTTTTCTTCGATAAAGAGACGACAATCCCCTGTCAATGCGGGAAAACTCATCACATTTTAACCAAAAAAACCATCGTAGGGAGTTCTGTCATTGAACAAATACCATCCACACTAAACCAGCTTCATTTGGGGAAGAAGGGGCTCGTCGTATTCGATGAAAATACTTATCGGGCAGCCGGCCAGAGAGTTGAATATATTTTGAGGCAAGCGGGATTTGAAATGATTCCACTTCTCATTTCTCAACCACCAATCTATCAATACCTGGAACCAGACGAAGAAGCCCGACACCAAATCGGTATGGGATTGAGGAATCAACCAGATTTCATGATTGCCGTCGGATCTGGAGTAATCAACGATTTAGTCAAATTTGTCAGCTATCGCGCCCAGCTCCCCTATGTTGTCGTGGGCACTGCTCCCTCTATGGACGGCTACCCCTCTCCTGGAGCACCTATGTTGGTTGGAGGATATAAAATTACTTTTGATGCCTCTCCACCCCAAGTGATTTTTATGGATATTGATATTTTGCGTAATGCCCCTCTCTCACTCATACAATCTGGATTTTCGGATCTCATCGGAAAAACCACTGCCAATTCCGATTGGGTCCTGCGTCATTTCCTCCAGGGGGAATATATCTGCGATTATTCATGGGATCTGGTTGAAAAAGTACTTCATATCCTATGGGATAATGCTGACCAAATTCCCCATCGTACTCCAGATGCCATTCATGCCCTAACCATCGCCCTACTTAACTCCGGTTTCAGTATGGCTATCGTGGGTGATTCCCGGCCAGCTTCTGGTGCCGAACACCTGATTGCCCATTATCTGGAAATGATGTGTCTTTCTCATGGAAAAAACACCTCACTCCATGGATTACGGGTTGGAGCTGCCACCATTGTTGTTAAAAAAATGTACGACCAATTTTTAAAAAATCTGAATCAATTCGACTGGGATAGGCTCGCCTCTGCCAAAAAATCGCGTGTCGACAGTGAAACGATCAGGAATATATTTGGCTCTCTCTATCCCTTTGTAAAAAAAGAGGCCGAATCGAAAATAACATTCCCGCTCTCGCTCACGAACTCCATCAAACGACCTGGATTTCTTGAAAAAATGAAGGAAAAAATACTTGAAAAGCTTTATGCCATCCCTGATATAGAATTAGCACTTACCCAAGCAGGTGTTCCTTGTACCTTTGATGAATTAGGTTTTTCTAAAAACTTGGTCAAAGAAGCATTCCTCTATTCCCGCTTTGTCAGAAGCCGGATAACAATTTTAGATATTCTTGACGAAGCCGGAGTTTTGGAAGGGTATGTTGAGGAGTATGTCCGTTGAATTACCTTATCGATTTTAATCCCTCTATAAAAAGGACAGTTCCCTCTTCCCATAATATTGGTGTAGAGGGAACTGTCCTTTTACCCAGATAGGAGTTGAAATCTTATCAGGTTGAGTGAATCGGGGTTTATAATATTTACAGAATATAGGCTTGTAACCATTGATCGAGTTCGGTTGCAGTTAATGCACCGAGCCTTTTCTTTGCTAATTCACCGGTTCTGTTAATGAACAGAAGCGCAGGAACTCCAGCAGTAAAAAATTGTTTATACACCATTCGATTTGAGTCATTGAGTACCGGGAACGTCCAGCCGTATTGGCTTCTAAATTGTGAAAGTTGACCCGGGTTACTATCCACTCCTACTCCCAATATAATCAATCCCTTGCTCTCTTTATATTTGTTATAAACTCCTTCCAAAGTGGCTGCTTCATCACGACAATGGCTGCACGTATAACTAAAAAAAACCACTAAAACCGGTTGACCACGATAATCGCTTAAAGAAGTCATTCCTCCATCAATATTCGGCAAGGTAAAGTTGATCGCGTTCGGTGATACAGAAGGGCTGGGTGTGGGAGATGGGTTTGTGCTGGGAGTTGGCTGCGGTTGATAAGGATTTTCGAATAGAAAACACCCCGATAAAACTGTACTGAAAAATAATACCATACTTATCATCAAAAATGTAATTGGTTTTAAATTCAAAAGAATCTCTCCTTTCGTTCAATTCTTTTTTAAATGCTCCGATTATCATAGATAGCCATGCTGCCTGGCAACACCATATGACAATGAAAAACACATATTTGTTTAATCCATCAATTACCTCCCTTTAGCAAAGGGGGGTAAGGGGGGATTTGGCTGTGATGTCTAACCAATCGAATCCCTCTCAATCTCCCTTTATCCAAAGGGAGAGGTCTTTTTATGCCTTTCCAATTCCACAATTCCACAGTTCCTCAGTTCCACAGCTCCTTACGGCTCACTACTCACTACTCACTGTATTTCCAGGATAGACCGCCATGCTGCTTTGCAGCACCATATGAGGATGAAAATACCAAAATGTTGAGATGTTGAGGTGTTGAGGTGTTGAGTTGAAAAAGATCAAAAGATGAGATCCTCACGCCATACTCTTGAATTCTTTCTCCACGTGTATGCATGTTGTTTCGAATT
>CAYSWT010000166.1:0-4445 GCA_964434845.1 uncultured Atribacterota bacterium
AACGGTCAAAAATTGTGCCACAGGATGGTCTCTTTAAACTTTTTTACATTTTACCTTTTACATTTCACTGTATTTCCAGGATAGTATTTATTAATGGTAATATAAAAGAGCATTATGCGATTCAGTTTAATGAGCACCTTTGTGATTTGGTTATTGATTCTAAGATTTGCCAATTTTTTTAAACACGCTGGTTTACTGAACCAGGTTATTGAACGAATTCCAATAACAAAATCAAAGGAGAAAATATATATGATGATTTATCCTCATCGAGGAATTAAAAGGATTCTCATTTCCAGCTTCATGATCATATTGGTTTTATTTTATTTCACTCCCCTTTTATGGGCAGAAGATAGTCCTTCATTTTTTCAGTTTTCAACCATCAATGCACTCTTACAAGGAATTTATGAGGGTGAGCTGACAATTGGGGAGTTGCTCCAAAAGGGAAATGTCGGTCTGGGGACGTTTGATAGCCTCAATGGTGAAATGGTGGTTATTGATGGAAAATGTTATCGAATCACCGATCAAGGAACGGCCGAAGAAGTTGCTACCGAAGAAAAAACTCCATTTGCTGCTGTTGCCTATTTTACTCCGGGAGAAAGGAAAACCATGGTATCGATTGATTCATTCGATGAGTTGAAATACTCGCTTGATCAGTTAATTGAAAGCCCTAACTTGATTTATATTTTTCATCTGGCCGGAACTTTCGAGAGCATCAGAGCGCGCAGTGTCAGCAAACAATCAAAACCTTACCCCCCGCTCACCCAAGCTACTGCCAAGCAAGCTGTGTTTCAATTTTCCCATCTTGGGGGAGATTTAATCGGTTTCTGGTGTCCAGAATTTTTTGAAGGACTCAATGTCCCTGGTTATCATTTCCATTTTATCGACGCTGATCGAAAACAGGGTGGCCATTTGTTAGACTGTGTGTTCCAAAAAGCCACTTTAACTATCACTGCGTGCTATCAGGTTTCAGTTCAATTCCCTCAAAATCTCAGTTATACCCAGGCTGATCTCGCCGGGTACAAGGGGAAAGAGATTCAACAGGTCGAGAAATGAGAAAGGGAGGACAAACATGATTACACCACGGATGGGTTTTATCGTCTATGGGGTCCATAAAGACGGATTGAATGATCCGATGGGACAACCCTTTATTGATGACCAGATTATTGCTCGTTCGAAAAAAGCTCTGATCGAACGTGGTATTCAATTGGTAGAATACGGTTCCGTCGTTGCCACTAAAGAGGAAGCCCGGATAGCCCTGAGAACCATGAAGTATGATGAAGGAATCGATGGTGTCATCTTATTTTCCGGAACTTGGGTATGGGCTGCTCATCTTATTGCGGCAGTAAGGGATTATGCTCTAACCGGGAAAGGCATTTGTCTCTGGACACATTCTGGATCACAAGGTTGGCGGCCGGTTGGTGGTCTGGTGATGCATGGTGCGCTCCTCGAAGTCGGAATACCTCATAAATTTGTGTATGGAGCGGCCGATGAAACGATAGAAATAGATCGGATCGTCAGTTTCAGCCAAGCGTGTCATCTCAAAAATCGCTTAAATCAATCAACCATCGGTGCTTTTGGTGGTCGTGGGATGGGTCAGACGGTGGGTGTTGCCGATCCTTCGCAATGGATGAAAAAGTTTGGTATAGATATTGACTCTCGTGATGTGACCGAACTCATTCAAACTGCTGAACGGATATCTCCCGATCAACTCCGAAATTTAGAACCTCGTTTGATTCAATTGTTTGGCGCGCTCCCCGATCGATCGGTGGTCAATGAGCGCTCACTCAGGTTGTATCTGGCGATCAAAGAAATCGTTCAGCGAGAAAAGTGGGAATTTTACACCATTCAGTCTTTTCCTGGTTTAGGAGATGATTACAGCGCGACCTGTTTTGCCCAATCGATGATGCTGGAAGATGGAGTGGGGACATCTACCCTGGGCGATTTTAACACCGCTCTCACCGTTTACCTTTTAACCCAACTGAGCCGTGAGAGAGTCTATTATGGCGATCTTCAACATATCAATAAGAAACAGCGCGAAATCAAAATCATCGGTGATGGTGCCATTCCCCCCTCTTTAGCCGGTCAGGTTGGACCAGCTGGTTTTGCTCAACATGGTATCCCAACCGAAGGACAAGCTGGTGGGTTAGCCATCCGGGCGGTTTGTAAAGTAGGAGAGGGGGTCTTAGCCCGTTTAGGACGGGTCGACGGAGAATTTCAGATGGTTATCGCCCGGGCCTCCATATTTGAACCAGATCGGGAAACACTCCCATCTCGCCTCCGGGAATGTGGTATTCCTTTCTGGCCTCACGGCTTTGTCACCATCCACGGTGATATCGATTGTTTGCTTGATCATTGGATGAATGAATACGCTTGCCTGGGATACGGTGATGATCTCTATCCGGCATTAATCGATTTCTGTGAATTGACTGGTGTTCAAGTGGTCTTACCGTAAAAGAGTCTGCTTCACTCTTCATTGACGTTATTCAAATGAAGACATAGAATAAAATCAAGAGATGAGCCGAGAGGAGAGAGATTGTGACCGAGACTGTTCAGACCGATGATGCTTGGAAAAAGAAGGTCGCTCTTTTCTTTTTGGAAAAGAAAAACGGTGTTGCTTATTTCTTGCTGATTCCCAGCCTTATTTTGATATTTGGAATCCTGATATATCCTCTCTTCTATTCATTTTATATCAGCCTTCACGATTATGTTTTAACGAAACCCGGCCAATTCCCCTTTATCGGGTTCGCCAATTACTTAGAAGCTCTCCAGAGTAACTTCTTTTTAAAAAGCGTTATACGAACCCTTTATTTTTCCTTTGTGACAGTCGGAGTAGAACTCATATTAGGACTGGCGGTAGCATTAGTTCTTCAGCAAAAGTTCGTCGGACGCGGATTCATTCGAGGGCTGGTTATTCTTCCCTGGGCTCTGCCAACTTCGGTCAATGGCATCATGTGGAAATGGATTTATAACGCCAATTATGGAGTTTTAAATGCCTTGTTCCTCAAGTTGGGGTTGATCGATCGTTACCAGGTCTGGTTAGCCGAACCTTTACGGGCTTTGCATCTGGTGATGCTTGCCAACATCTGGAAAGAAACCCCGGTTGGGGTCCTGATGTTTTTAGCTGTTCTTGAACAGATTCCCCGTGAACTCTATGAAGCGGCAGTGGTCGATGGCGCCAATACCTTGAAAAAATTCTGGTATATCACCCTTCCTATGTTGAAGCCGATGATTATAACTCTGGCGATTATCAAAGTTATCTGGGCGATCCGTGAGTTCGATATTATTTACATCATTACCCGGGGTGGGCCTGGAGAAGGGACCAGTGTTCTCAGTTATTTTGCCTACTTGACCAGTTTTAAATTTTCCCGAATGGGTTATGGGAGCGCCATAGCCTATCTGGTTATTGTCATGGTGTTAGTAATCGGGATCCCCTATTTTCGTTATCTTCGCCGGCAAGGAGTCGATTGATTATGAACAACCAAACCAAGAAAACCTTGAACCGAATTCTCCTTTGGATCGCGGTATTGGTGATCGTGATAGTGGTTATTGCTCCTTACCTCTGGCTGATTATTTCGAGCATATCCAATAAAATCGACCTGACCAGCGTTCCCCTCCACTTTTTTCCCAAAGAGCCGACCTTTGAGAATTATAAAAAGATCTTCTTTGGCGGTCGGGGAGTGACCGACGCCGCCTCCCAATTCGGACAATGCACCCTGAACAGCCTCATCGTCGCCTTTTTTGTCACTCTGATATCGATGGTCGCCGGTTCGTTAGCTGCTTATGGTCTCACCCGCCTTGAATTTCGAGGCCGAAAGATATTGGGAACTTCAATCATCCTTCCTCAAATTCTTCCTCCGATCGCGCTCATCATTCCACTCTTTCTTATCATCAAAGGATTTGGACTGGTCGATACCCGGCTTTCACTCATCATCACCTACATTTCCTTTATTCTTCCTCTGGTCATCCGGCTGATGATGGGTCATTTTGCCTCTATTCCTCCGGATATTGAAGAAGCTGCCCGGGTTGATGGGTGCACGCGCATCGGCGCCTTGCTACGGATCGTTCTTCCGCTTTCGGCACCCGGCATCGCTGCCACCTCAATTTTTGCGTTTATCATTGCTTGGAATGAATTTTTCTTTGCGCTTATTTTTGCATCAACTCGGACTTCTAAAACTTTATCAGTTTTAGTGGAAGAATTCAGTAGTAAATTCGGTGCCGATTTTGTTTCTATGAGTACTGCTGGGGTATTAGCCAGTTTACCGCCCGTGCTGTTAGCTTTGATCTTTCAGCGTTTTATCGTCCAGGGTTTGACCGCTGGTTCAATCAAAGGATAGACCCTCATGCTGCTTCGCAGCACCATATGAGGATGGAAATACCAAAATGTTGAGGCGTTGAGGTGTTGAGGTGTTGAGTTGGATAAGGGCAGATGGAGAGAAGATGAGGTT
>CAYSWT010000167.1:0-4429 GCA_964434845.1 uncultured Atribacterota bacterium
CCAAAACCCCAACCGCATCATTCTTCCTCTGGAATTCACGAATAGCCAAGCTATCCAGGGTATTAACGATTTCCTCGAGAGTTTGAATCATTCTTACCGCCAGACTACAAGCCTCAAAAGGGTCTTCCCGGAAAGGGAACATATCGAGCGTGATATATCCTTTATATTCGGTCTGTTTTAAATACCAGAAAAATTCCAGGTTGCTCCAGATGTTTACCGATCCGGCAATCAAATCATCATCCCAGGTCCCGTAAGCGTCATTGAAATGAACATTGAACAGTTTCCCAGCCCGGTTGATCAAACAGAGTGACTCAGCCGCATTTTCATGGGCAAAAAGTGCATGTCCATAATCCAGGGTAATACCAAAGTTACTCGCATTGACTTCCTTGGTAAGATAAACCGCCTTGCCGGCGTTGTTGATCAACGAAAACATACGAGGTTCCTTAGGTTTATATTCGTAACCGATTTTAATATCTGGGGCGTACCTACAGATTTCTTCCAAAGCGGAGATGGTATTATCCCATTGATAATAATAATCGTTTTGGAAATAATAATCGAAGCCATCTTGGCCTGGCCATAGTGATGAGACTGAAGCCTCTAACTCCCGGGCAATATCGATGCTTTTTTTGGAAAGCTCAATCGCTTTACGTTTGATATTTTCATCAGTATTGTTAAAAGCCCCGTATTTATAAATAGGGTCTCCAAAAATGTTTGCATTGACTGCATTTA
Source organism: uncultured Atribacterota bacterium (assembly GCA_964434845.1). Taxonomy (GTDB): domain Bacteria; phylum Atribacterota; class Atribacteria; order Atribacterales; family Atribacteraceae; genus CAYSWT01. The sequence goes on from CAYSWT010000167.1 coordinate 730, forward strand.
CAATTAAACCATTATCCTTTGCCATTTTAGCAACATCTTTGATGGCAAACCCTTCGAGATCTGAGGTATGGATATCGATCGATTCCACTTTTGGAATTTTTGAAACAATTTTGATTTGTTCTTCCAAAGATTGCATGGGTCTGTATCCACTCGATAGAAAACGGTCGGCGGCAAAGCTCACACACCAAAGCCCGACTCCTATTCTAAACTTTTCCATAAACTCTCCTCCTCTACGGTACAACTCCCATTTTTATAGACAACCAGAATTTCTTTTTAACCCTTCAGGGCGTACTTCAAAACTGTCTCTTTATCAACTTGCTCGCCGAATAAATTTGCCACCAGGGTGCCATTCCTCATAACTAATATCCGATCGCATTCAGCCAGTACTTCCTGAAGTTCAGAAGACACCAGAAGTATAGACAGTCCTTCATTTCGCAAACGCTGTAAGATCCTATAAATTTCGGCTTTCGCTCCGACATCGATGCCCCGAGTCAGTTCATCAACTAAAAAAATTTTTGGATGGGTCGCCAACCAACGGGATATAATAACCTTTTGTTGGTTTCCACCACTCAAATTCTTCACCATCTGGGAAACGCTGCCCACTTTAATGCTGAGACTTTGAACGAGCTTTTTAGCAATATCAACGACCTTTTTCTTTCGAATAACCCCAATAGGAGCAATCTCTTCTGGATTCGACATATTGATGTTGTCTTTGACATCCAGGTTGGAAAACAACCCGGTTTTTCTCCGATCTTCCGGGACCATGGCAAATCCATTTTTAATCGCCTGTTTAGGGCTCGTGAAGTTTGCTTTTTTTCCAAAGAGAAAAATTTCACCCTGATCCAACCGGGTAATACCAAAAATACTTTCCAGCAATTCAGTGCGTCCCGAACCCTGCAAGCCGTAGATACCTAATATTTCCTTCTCATACAACTGAAAGGAAACATCCTTGAAGTACCTTCCCCGGCCCAAATTCTTTGCTTCTAGCACCAACCGATTTCCTTCCATATTTCGTCTGGTTTTTTGAGATAGTTCGCTCACTAATTTTTTTCCAGCGATCAAGGTAACCACTTGATCAATGGTTATCTCTCCGGTGGGAAAGGTGCCCAAGTATTTCCCATCCCGCAAAACTGAAATTCGGTCAGAAATCTTAAAAACCTCTTCCAATCGATGGGAAATAAAAATGATGGTGACACCCTGGGCTTTGAGATTTAGTAAATTACGGAAAAGCTTTTCGGTTTCATTGATAGTAAGCGCCGAGTTCGGTTCATCAAGTATCAATACTTCCGATTGAAGGCTGATGGCTTTGGCTATTTCTACCATCTGCTGCTCAGCGATCGAGAGGTTTTTGACCAAGCTGCGGGGATTAATATGAGCACCTAAGGATTGTAAAACCTGACTACATTCCTGGCACATCTCTTTCCAATTGGTTCTCTTTTCTCTCCCTAGATTAATGTTTTCAACCACTGAAAGATTAGGACAAAGTTTTAATTCCTGATAGACTATGCTTATTCCCATTAAACGGGCAGCGTGAGGATCAGAGATCACCACCGGTTTCCCCTTATAAATAATCTCCCCTCCATCAGGTTGGATCTCTCCACCCAAGATATGCATCAAGGTCGACTTACCAGCACCATTTTCCCCAACTATTGCATGGATTTCGCCCTTCTGTATAGAAAAACTCACATCGTCGAGAGCCACTACGCCCGGGTATTTTTTGGTGATATTTTTAATAACGACCATGTCTTCCAAAAAAACCTTACCTCCTTATCAACACCGTCTCCCCCATATTCAAATGATCGAAAAATATCACGCACTCTGTTTTGACGTCCAGGTATCCAATCCGACGGCACCAATAATGACTAAACCAATGATTAATATTTGCCAGAAAGGAGAGACCCCTAATAAAATTAGACCATTACGGAGGACTCCCATGATCAGTACCCCGATGGTTGTTCCTAAAATCGTTCCTTCTCCTCCCGACATACTGGTTCCACCAATAATAACCGCAGCGATTACATCCAACTCGAGACCGTATCCAACCGTCCCCTGAACGTTAGCCAGAAAGGAAAGATTCAAAATCCCAGCCAGAGCGCAGAGAAAACCGGTAATGACGAAGGCTACAATCTTGATCATCATAACATTGATTCCTGATGCTCTTGCTGCTATCTTATTTCCACCAACGGCTCGCATATGAAAACCTAAAATGGTTTTGCTGAAAATGAAGTAGGAAACGACAGCGGTGATGACCAAAAAGATACTCATCATAGGGATGATTCCAAAAAGTTTCCCCTGCCCGATAAAAAGGAAGGTATTAATCGCCGGATCGGCAACGGTGCGATGGCTGGTGGCGATAACCTGGGCTTTGCTGGCGATAAGGGCAGCACCCCTCGCCACATTGAGAGTTCCCAGAGTAACAATCAAAGCCGGAATCCGTGCATAGGTTACCAGCATTCCATTGATGAGACCAAATCCCATACCAGCTACCAGTGCAAAGATGAGCGAGAGCAGAATCGAAACTCCATTGGTCATCAGCATGCCGGCAACCACCGCTGCCAGGCCATATACCGCTCCGACCGAAAGATCAATTTCACCGGAGACGATAATCATGGTCATCCCCATGGCAATAATACCTAACAGCGAAACCTGGCGAACCACGTTCAACAAATTGTTAACGCTAAAAAAATAGGGGGATAAAAACGAAAAGAGGATGAGAAGTACTATGAGAGCCATTAAAACACCGATTTCCCGAATCCTGAACATTTCAACCAATACTTTTTTGCTCACAGACTGCTTTTTGCCGAAACGTTGCTGACCGGGTTCATGAAGAGCTTCTACGGTTTCGGGAAATAAAGCCTGATTATTTTCTTTGTCAACCATAAATGACCTCCCACTACGGGCAATTTAGGTAAAAGATACTATTTCCCTGATTCATTCCTTTTATATCCTCATATCTACTGATCCAATCGTTGGGCAGGCCTATAAAACACTCACCCGCTTTTCCTTGATGGTCTCAACCAATGCCACCACATTCTCGGGGGGGACATCCGCCATAATTTCCTGATCGGGGGCAATGATCATTCCCCCTCCTTTTCCCAAAGTCTCAATCACCTTTCCCGCCATGGCTCGAACATCTTGAGGAGTACCGAAAGGAAGTGTATCCTGGGTTCCGATCCCCCCCCAAAAAGTCAGGTGTTTGCCAAATTCTCTTTTTAAATAAGGGAAATCCATGACCTGTTGAACCGGCTCCAATACATCAAGCCCGATATCGATCATGTCGCCGATTATTTCAGTTACATTGCCACAAGTATGGTGCATGACCGGGAGCCCAGCATCTTTATAAACCTTCCATACCTTTGCCAAGCGAGGTTTGAAAAATTTCACCCAGAGATCCCGGGAAAACATTAACCCGATTTGTGACCCAAAATCGTCCCCGGTATGGCCGATCTTGCATCCTAATTGAACGGTAAGTCGGGCATAGTCGATTTTATACTGGGTGATTTTATCCAGAAGCCCTTCCATCAGTTGGGGTTCTAAGAGCATATTCATCATGCACTCTTCATACCCCAATAATCCCCAGGCCCGTTCGAAAATCCCGAAATATCCGACCAAAACCACCAGATAATCACCTGTATACTTCTTGATATCATCGGTAATCAAGGCCAGATTTCCTGGTTCATCGAGATTGGGGGGTGTATAG